>JALNZF010000001.1:0-300000 GCA_023229435.1 Nitrospirota bacterium | reverse complement strand
TTGAACAAAACCGCACTCTGCAAGTTATGGAGCACTTATTCTCTGGCGAGGTTTACTGTCCATGTATCTTCAGCTATACTATTATCAATAACGAGTCGGACTCGAAGGGATAATCGCATATCACTATGAACATACCCACGGTTGCCTTGAAAAATCTCAGGAGAAAGCTCACCAGGACCTGGCTTTTGTTCGCCATTGTCACGGTGGTGTCCTGTACACTTTTTTCGGCAACGCTGTTCTTGAAGAGCATCAACAACGCCCTCATGATCGGGACCTATCGGCTTGGCGCCGACATCCTTGTGGTCCCCGAGAGCGCAAAAGATAGGGCCCAAACGGCATTGCTTTCCGGAGAGCCCACGCAATTTCTGATGGACCGGGCCATTCTCGACCGGGTAAGGACCATCGATGGCGTCAAGAGCGCAACGCCTCAGTTGTTCGTAAAACCGACCAGCTTCACCTGCTGCTTCAATGTTGATGTCTTCCTCGTGGCTTTTGATCCGGAGACCGACTTCACGGTCAAGCCCTGGCTTGAGAGGAATCTCAACCGAAAGCTCGGACTGAACGAGATCATCACCGGCAGGTCCGTTCCGGTGATCACAGGAGATAAAATACCCTTTTTCGGAACGACCTTCACGATAGCGGGGACCATGGAACCGACCGGGATGGATTTTTTCGACCGTGCGGTCTTCATGAGCCTTGATGCCGCATACCTGATGGCCGAGAATTCGAAGACCAGGTCTCTTCAACCCATTGAGATCGGCAGGGACCAGATCTCCACCGTCCTGGTGCAGGTACAAGACGATTTTACACCGGACCGCGCCGCAATCCGCATCGAACATGACATCAGCGGCGTCAAGGCGCTGGTCTCTGATACCATCATCAGCACCGTGCGGAAACAGCTTTCAGGACTTATCAGGGCTATTCTGGTCATCAGCTTTATTCTCTGGTTCATCGTCCTCCTGATCATGGCATTTGCTTTTTATATGATCGTGAATGAGCGACGAAGGGAGATCGGCATCCTGCGCGCCATGGGGGCGAACAGAGGGCATATCGCAGCAATTATTTTGAATGAGGCTGCCCTGCTCTCGGCAACAGGCGGTGCAGCGGGGATACTGCTCGGATACGGGATACTCTTCAGCTTCAAGAATCTGATGCTCCATTACCTTAAACTCCCCTATCTCTTCCCCTCCGCCCCCGAGCTGATCACCTTGACGACGAGCGCCTTCCTGTTATCCATCATAACAGGCCTCATCGCCGCGCTGCTGCCGTCGCTCACGGTTTTGCACGTGGAACCCTATGAAGCCATAAGGAGTTCAGAATGAGATTATTGATACTGGTGCTCATGACATCCCTGCTGATCATGGCGTGCAGCAAAGAACCTGAAAAAACCGCGGAACAAGAACCGGTCACGGAAAGAACCCTCTTTGAAGAGGTAAAGACACAGACGATCAAAAATCCCGGAGACCCCGAAGCTTGGTATCATCTCGCCGACCTCTATGAACGCTCCGCGATGTATCGCGAAGAAGCGGATGCCCTTCACAAGGTCATCGCCATCGACCCGCAGCGGGGATACGCCTCGGTGAAGCTTGGAAACACCTATAACAGGCTCGGACAGTATCAGGAGGCCATCAAGAGTTACACGAGAGCGATCACGTTCTTCCCTAAAAACCCGGTGTTGTATAACAACCTGGCAATATCGTACGGCAAGGTCGGAAGAGCGGACGACGAGATCATGACCCTTCAAAAGGCCATCACGCTGCGGCCGCGATACGCGACCGCCCGGTACAATCTCGGTATTGCACTGCTCAAAAAGGGAAAGCGTTCGGAAGCGCTCATCCAGTACCATGAGATTGACAAATTTGACGCGGGCGTTGCAACGGCGCTCAAAAAAGAAATCGACAAAAAGGAGAAATAAGCTGTGAAAAAAAGATTGCCGATCATAGGAATTGCCATAGCGCTCATCGTGATATCCCTGTCTTCCGTACACGCCAGGGAAACCAGGTGCACGGAATGCGGGATGATGGTCATGATGGATTCAAAATTTGCCTCAAAGATCACCCGGGGAGATGCACCCTTCTATTTCTGTGATATCGGGGACCTGTTCACCTATCTCAAGAAAAAGAACGTACAAGACGCCAGGATCGAGGTCAAGGATTACACGAGCGGCGAGTGGATCGATGCCCGGAAGGCATTCTATGTCAAATCAGCCGAGAAATTCAACACTCCCATGGGTTGGGGCATTGCGGCCTTTAAAGATAAGAACCAAGCAGCCCAATCAGGCAATGTCATGGACTTTGAGAGCACTGCAAAGGTCTGGAAGTGAAGATGGTGGTCGTGATAACGGCGCTTGTCTGCGGGATACTCTTTCTCCTGGTCCCGAGATATGTCCTTCCTGCCTGTGAATATGCCGGCTACTCCCGGATGCATTGTTCCGATACGGCGCAGGCGGAACAGGTCATCGGCGCTGTGCTGGTAGTGGTCTCCGCCATTACCTTCTTTGTGAAATCGACATCGATGCCGCTTGTCGGCGCCATTATTTCGACAATCGTGTTCGGTATTGCCTTCTGGCTTCCCGATAAATTCGGTTATTGCCTGAGCCCGAGAATGCCTTGTAATTACGGTATGGTGCCTGCTGTCAGGTTTCTCTCCATTATCGGCATCCTTACCATGATCGGAGTTGTTTTCAGCATTGCCAGGTCCTCTCTAAAGAAAGGAAGTTCATGATCGAACTGAAGGGGCTCTCAAAAACCTATTCTATTTCAGGAAAAACCATCAAGGCTGTCCAGCCTCTTGATCTTATTGTGCAGCAGGGAGATTTCGTCTCCATCGTGGGACATTCGGGAAGCGGTAAAAGCACCTTCCTGAGCCTTATCGGCGGCATTGCCCGGCCCGACACGGGATCGGTCAGTATAGATAATCATGACCTTTGGAACTGCAATGATAAGGAGCGATCAAAGCTCAGAAATGAGAAGTTCGGATTTGTGTACCAGTTCGCGAGCCTCCTACCCACCCTTACTGCTGCGGAAAACGTCCTCCTTCCAACCGTTTTTGGTAAAGGCAAATCAGCAGCCGATGCCGCGGGTCTGCTCCAGCTTGTAGGACTCGGCGACAAGTCCGACCGTTACCCGTCTGAGCTCTCGGGCGGTGAACAGCAACGGGTGGCGATTGCCAGAGCGTTCATCAACGGACCGGAGATCATCCTCGCAGACGAACCAACCGGCGACCTGGATGAGGAAACGGAAGCGGAGATCATGGCGTTTTTCAAAAAAATCAATAAAGATAAGCATGTTACCATGATAATGGTAACTCACAGTTCAGAGATCGCCCTCCGCGCTTCAACACGATTCAGAATGAAACAGGGCGTCCTGGAACAACTCAATTAGGCCCTTCACCTCTCCTGCTTAACCTTTCATAGATATATATCACTCTTTATCCCTCGATATCGTTTGCACTAATGCAAAAGTTAAATCTATGATTTGCATGCATGCAACGTTAGTTCTATTTAATTCTGTATAATATCAACGTGTTACGGCATGGCACATAATCTGCATAATACATATCATAGAAAGGGGGATAATAAAATGAAAAAAACTATATCAAAAACAGGATTATATATGGGCATAGGAGCAGGATTAGTTCTCTTTGTAATCAGCGGTCTGCTCCCTGGCTCATTCATAGGAGGCTCTGTCGGTGTGCAAATTGCGAAGAATGTATTTGGCGGAACGATTGAGAGTTCTCTTCTGCCGCGATTGATCGTGGGAATCTCCATGTTTTCGGGGATCGTGGCATCCGGATTATTTTTACTGATGTTTACTTCATCTCTGGGTTGGTTAAGCGGTTATAGTATCGGTTATATTATTGATGCTCTTCATTCCGGCAGGACAGTTGAAATAATGAAAAAAGAAGCAACGGTTGACAGCAATTAGGATAATAGTGTATCATGACAAAAATTAAATAAAGTATCCCGTCTGCAAAAAGGAGAGAAGTGTCAATCATGAAATTTATCGTCAGCACGAAATCGGTTTCTCTTACACAGAGTAAAAAACCCTGCAATGAGGCGAATGAAATCGGATTGACACCATTGGATTTCAGAGATGTTAAGACCCTTGAAGAAGCCAAAGGGAAAATATGGTATAAAAACTGGATCGATAATGGTGAAAATCATCGAGAAGAAAACGGAATAATTGTAAGCGATAAGAAGGTAAAAGTGAATCAATGGGTCGTTGATATTAACAGTCTTGAAGAATTGTTGTCATTCCAGAACAAGTATGGTGATATTGTGATCTCCGACAGTTCTCCGTATAAGGAAGTACAGAAAGAAATTATTCTGCAACACACAACAAAGGGAAACTAATAAACCAAATCAATACATAATCCGGAATTAAGGAGGAACAGACAATGGATAAAATAGAGACATCAAAAAAGGGATTGTATATAGGTACCGGCATAGGGCTTATCCTTTTTGTCATGGTTGGCTTGCTTTCCGGATCTCTCGTTGGCGGGCTGATCGGACTGAAATTGGCAGGGCTCATTTTCGGAGCGCCGCTGGAAGGGGCGTTGCTCTCCAGAGCGATCGTGGCGATTTCCATGATAGGCGGCGTGTTCGCCTCGGCCGTGATCTTCATAGCCGGAATGGGTTTTCTCGGCTGGACTGCGGGTTTCATATTTGACGCAACCTCAAAAGCAAGTGTGGAGACACCGCACGCCCATCCGGCAAAAGGACACTGATCTCTTCGAGAGAACGCTGTTCTCTCACGCTTTTCTTTGGTGGTTTGGGACCTTCATTTCCAACGAATGACGTAATGCCCCGTTAGAAAACACAGATTCTCTAACGGGGCTTTCTCTGCCGCCTAAACCCCGTTAGAGAACTTCAATTTCTAACGATATAAGATTGTGGCGTTGAACCACAATCTAAGGAATGATGCGTACCACGCCATAGGCGTTGCGGATTTCTCTAACGGGGTAAAAGACAGCAAGGAAAGAGTCAAGGACATCCTCGCATCCCTTGCAAAAAAAAGACTTGCTAAACAGGGATACGAGGAAGTAGTATTTTACGGACAAATATGCGTCACCTGTTAGAATACCTCTGCGAGTCAAGGAGAAACCACGTTGAACGAATCCAAGGATGTGAAAAAATCCAAGAACACCTCTGAGATGGTGAAGGACCTGAAAGAGTCTTTTCAGGCCTCTTTTTTGACCGACTGGTATACCACCCTGGTCGGTTTTTTATCGGGCACTAAATCGTTCTACATTGTGCTGGTAGTCGGTCTCGTGATAATCTACGCCGGCGCCATGGGGGCATTTGACGCGGTCCGCATCGGGTACCGGCACGCTTATGGAGTGACCCGGGAAGTCTCCTGGGGCATACTCATTTCGACCTATGTTTTCTTCGTGGTGACCTCCACCGGCCTTTGCATTGTCTCATCCATAGGACATGTTTTCGGCGTGAAAGACTTTATGCCGATCGCAAAACGGGCCGTCTTTCTTTCTATTGTGACCATCATGGCCGGATTCACCATCATTGCCTTTGAGATCGAGAACCCCTTCCGGATGGCTATCTATAATGTGCTTTCTCCCGGACTGACATCCAATATCTGGTGGATGGGTACGCTTTACGGCGCGTACATGGTCTTTATGATAGTCGAATTCATTTTTTTGCAACTGGATAACCATCAGTATGCCACCTATGCGGGCCTCGCGGGGCTGATTTCCGGCATCATCGCTCACAGCAATCTCGGGGCCATTTTTGGCATGCTTCACGGCAGGGAATACTGGTATGGTCCGTTCCTGCCGATCTACTTCATTGCCTCCGCGCTGATGTCAGGATGCGCTGCAATCATCTTCTTCACCTGGCTGGGGCATAAAATCACTAATGAGAAAATGGATCGGCCGATGGTGCGCTCCATGGAAGTCGTCGCCAAGCTCTGTACGCTCATGATTGCAATGGTGCTTTTCATGATCATATGGAAGATCATTACCGGCTTTGCGGGCGGTCCTGGAAAGATCGAGGTGTTGAAGGCCATGCTTACCGGGCCGTATGCGTTCAATTTCTGGGTACTTGAAATGGGCGTCGGACTCGTTATCCCCTTCATCATTCTCCTGACTTCCCGGTGGCAGAATTTGAACTCCATGTTTCTGGCCACGTCGATGATGATATTCGGGATTTTCTTCATGCGCTATGATCTGATCGTCCTTGGCCAGGTCGTACCGCAGTTTCATGAATTAGGGGTAAATGAATACAAGGGTCTTCTTCCCTATATGCCGTCCTTTCATGAGATCCTCATCGTTCTGATGGGCTTGGCTATGACGATAACGACGTTTATTCTTGGGGAGAAGGTATTCCAGGGACATAAGAGCGAGATCCATTAAGATCTGAACGGAGATGAGTCTATTATGAAGAAACTGAAAATAAATCTTGACGATTTGAAAAACGAGGGCCTGGCTTCTGTATCACCGATGGAGCGGAGGGAGTTCCTGAAGATCGGACTGGTCATAACCGGGGTATTTGCAGGCGGTACCATCTTCTCCGCGGTGTCGACTATCGACCGGGTTTTCGCCTCATCTGACGAAATGACGGAAAAATATCCGTATAAGCCGCATTACAGCATGGTTCTGCGCCAGTCCCGCTGCATTGATTGCGAACGGTGCGTGGAGGCGTGCAAATTGACCAACGAAGTACCGGACTACGGCTATCGGACGAGAATATTCGAGCGGGACGTTCCCGATGCCATCGGAAGGAAACGGGAATTCATCCCGGTGCTGTGCAACCACTGCAACAATCCGCCGTGCGTACGGGCCTGCCCGACGAAAGCGACCACGAAAGACAAAACAAACGGCATCGTCATGATGGATTATGATAAATGCATCGGCTGCAAGTCCTGCATGCAGGCATGTCCCTATGACGCGCGGTATTTCAATGAAGAGAAGCACGCCATCGACAAATGCAACTTCTGCATCGACACCCGTCTTTCCAAAGGTGAGAAACTGACCGCGTGTGCCGCAGCGTGCCCGGCCGGCGTGCGCATCTTCGGAGATCTGTCGGATACGACCAGCGATGTCTACAAGCTCATACATCAGCTCGAGACGCCGGTGTGGGTCTTACGTCCCGAGGTCGGCGCATTCCCGAACGTCTTTTACATGAAGGGATAATCCCGTTCAGAAAGGTGATCTATGAATCAAGTGCGACTTTCCCTGCTGTTCAGTAGTGTAATGATGGTTATGATGATTGCCGGACCGGCGTTTGCAGACAGCGGAGGAGGAGAGATCTATTATACAAAACCGCTGAAATCAGTTCTGTTCAGCCACAAACTGCACGCGGATGAACTGGGGCTCACCTGCGATATGTGCCACATGAAACTCTTTGACATGCAGGCTTTGGCCGCGCAGGAGAAAACCGACTTCACCATGAATTCGCTGTATAAGGGGAAATATTGCGGAGCCTGCCATGACGGCAAAATCGCCTTTGCTTCCAATACGCAATGCGCCCGCTGCCATGGCGGCGTAAAGGAATATGACGCTGCTCTGGAGAAGGAGAAAAAGAACCCTTCTCCCAAAGTTTCACGTGCGCCGAAGACTTTCGTGTACAAGCTCAAGGACACCGGGGCGGTCACGTTCAGCCACGAGTCACATTTACAATCATTCTCCTGTAAAGACTGCCATGCCGGCCTGTTCGCCCTGAAAAAAGGCGGCAGCAAGATGAAGATGGACTCCATGTATTCGGGCGGTTTCTGCGGCAAGTGCCATAACGGCAAGATTGCCACCGACATCACGGAATGCGCCAAATGTCATGCCCAGTAGTTCAGACAGAAAAGGGACCGGAAAACTCCGGTCCCTTTTCTGTTCATGTCACCTGACCCTTCAATACCGGGCACACTATATGAACTGCAGATATTAACCGCTCTGCGGCCTTCGCGTCTTTGCTGTTCGCTCCTTCTTTTTCCGGTAATAAACCTCCACGAGATAAAGTCCCTGCGGCGGTGCCGTCCTGCCTGCCCTCTTCCGGTCCTTTGAATCAAGTATCTCTTTTACTTCTTCGGCTTTAAACCTGCCGAGTCCCACTTCCACAAGAGTACCGACAATGTTACGCGCCATATACATAAGAAAGGCATCCGCCTCCACCAAAATCTCGACAACCTCGGCTCTTTTCCTGATTGAGACAGAGGTGATGGTCCGGACAGGCGTCTTCGCTCCGCACCCCGCACCCCGAAATGATGAAAAATCATGTTTGCCGACAAGGAACGCGGCCCCACGCCTAATAGCGCTCAGATTGAGCTTGCGGTCGATATGCCAGGCGCGGTTCCGATACAGAGCGGAAGGCGCATGCCGGTTCAGTATGATGTACTTGTAGGTTTTTCCAGAAGCACTGAATCGTGCATGAAATTCCGCCGGCACCTCTTCGGATGACAAAATCCTGATATCATGCGGCAGTAAACGATTTAAGGCCGGAGCCCAGGCTTCCGGAGGCATGCTCTTTGTTGTTGTAAAATGAGCGACATGTCCAAAGGCATGCACTCCTGCATCGGTCCTTCCCGAGGAACAGGTAACGGTAGTTTCTTTCGTGAGATCCTTGATGGCGTTTTCGAGGGTCTCCTGGATTGTAGCCGTCCCGCTTGCCGCCTGCGACTGCCAGCCATGATAATTCGTGCCATCGTATTCAAGGATAAGTTTGATGTTTCGTTTCATTCCGCATTCACCATTCCGCACTCGGTTACTCTCCCAGATACGCTTTTTTGATCCCGGGGTCTTTTTCAAGCATCGATGCCTGTCCCTGGAGCACGATTGTTCCTGTCTCCATAACGTACGCCCGGTGCGCGAGCCGAAGCGCTGCCTTTGCGTTCTGTTCCACGAGGAGGATGGTCGTCCCCTGCTGGTTGATCTCTGAGATGATCTTGAATATCCTGCTCACGATGATGGGGGCGAGACCCAGCGATGGTTCGTCAAGAAGAAGAAGCTTGGGACGGGACATGAGCGCCCTGCCGATGGCGAGCATCTGCTGTTCGCCTCCGGAGAGCGTGCCGCCGAGCTGTTTATTCCTGTCAGCAAGAGTGGGAAATATCTCGAATACCCGCGAGAGGTCATTGGCAAGCTCCTGTTTGTCCCTGATATACGCGCCCATTTCCAGATTCTCGCGCACCGTCATCCTCGCGAAGATGCGCCTTCCCTCAGGCACTTGCGAGATCCCCAATTGCACGATCTCATGCGCGGGACGGCCCGACAGCTCCGAATTGTCATACAGGATGATGCCCGACCGAAGTGCGGCAACCCCGGAGATGGACATCAAGGTCGTTGACTTGCCTGCTCCGTTCGCCCCGATCAGCGCTACGATCTCCCCTCGCTCCACCCTCAGGCTGATGCCTTTAAGAGCATCGATCATTCCATAGGAGACGGTCACCTCACGCAGCTCAAGCATACACGCCACCGAGATGCGCCGCAGCACGAAGGCAGCATGGAGGATAGACGACAAAGTAAAAAGCTCCAGGTGCAAGGCGCGCAAGTACTGAGGAATGAGGCGTACTTTTCCGTACGCCGCAGTGACGAAGGACGCCGCGCAACGCCGCAGATGGACTTTTGACGAAGTCGTCAAGCATGATGCAGACTCTCCTTGCCGAGATACGCCTCAATCACATCCGTGTTCTGCTGAATATCTTTCGGCAGGCCTTCGGCAATTTTAACACCGTGGTCGAGCACAACCACCCGGTCCGAGATTCCCATTACGACCTTCATGTCATGTTCGATCAGGAGGATTGCCACACCGTTATCACGGATCTTCCGGATCAACGTCATCAGGTCCATCGTTTCCAGCGGGTTCATCCCGGCGGCAGGTTCATCAAGGAGCAAGAGGTGCGGTTCGGTCCCAAGCGCCCGGGCGATCTCCAGCCGCCGCTGCTCCCCATAAGAGAGGTTCGTCGCAAGAGAATCATACTTTGCATCGAGCCCCACGAATTTCAAAATATCCACGGCCCGGTACTCCATGTCCCGTTCCTCTTTTATTACCCGCCGGGGCCTGATGATCGCACCGAACACCCCGGCACGTGTGCGGCAGTGTGCCGCCACCATGACGTTCTCGACCACGCTCATCCCGCTGAAAAGACGGATGTTCTGAAACGTACGCGCAATTCCCATGGACGTTATATCGTGGGGCGACATACCCGTGATGTCCCGATCGCAAAATATGGCCTTTCCCATGGTAGGCTGGAACATGCCGGTGATGCAATTGAAGAACGTGGTTTTCCCCGCCCCGTTCGGTCCGATGATGCTCACGATCCTCTCGCGTTCAACACGCATGTTGATCCCATCGAGAGCCCTGAGCCCGCCGAAGTGCTTGGCCAGATTTTTAGTTTCAAATAATAACATGATCCTTTTAAGCCTTTTAAACTATCCGGACGATCTAACCTTATTTTTCACCGCTCCCAAAAGCCCCTGCGGTCTGAACACCATCATCAGGACAAGCGCTATCCCGAACGCAAGCATCCGGTAATCCTGGAACTCCCTGAAGATCTCGGGGATCGTGATCAGGAGAAGCGCGCCGAGGATGATCCCGGGGATGCTCCCCATGCCGCCCAGGACAACCATGCAGAGAATCATGACCGATTCAAAGAACGTGAAACTCTCCGGCGAGACAAAGGCCATCTTGGCAGAGAAAAAAACCCCGACGATGCCGGCCCATGCCGATCCCAGCACAAAAGCGAGCAATTTCATCCGATAGGTATTGACCCCCATGGCCTCCGCGGCAACCTCGTCTTCGCGGATCGCCACCCATGCCCGGCCGATGCGAGACGCGATAAGCCGGTGCATGGCGAATACGGTAATGATCACGATCACGGTAATGAGATAATAGAAATCCAGGGTTGTGTGGAGCTCGTATCCGGCGATAATGGGTCTGCCGATCTTCGAGATGCCGTTCGGACCGCCGGTCATACTGTCCCAGTTGTTCAGGATGATGCGGGTTATCTCACCGAGCCCCAGGGTGACGATCGCAAAATAGTCGCCTCGCAAACGCAAGGTCGGCAAACCGAGAACGACCGCGAATACCGCGGCCACGAATCCTCCGGCAACAAGTCCGTACCAGAATGGAAGCCCGAAGGTTGTCGAAAGGATAGCATAGGTATAGGCGCCGATCGCGTAGAACGCGACGTATCCCAGATTCAGCAGTCCCGCCTGCCCTACCACGATGTTCAAACCAAGGGCAAGAACAATGTACATGCCTGTCAGTGTCATGATGTCGCGATAATAATCATTCAGGAAAAGAGGAAGGATGATCACGAAAACTACGATGAACACGTAGGTCAGCGGAACGGACGCATATCGGGAGATCGGAGGAAAGGCCGCAATTGCTTTTGAGAGCCTTTCAGCGACCGCGTTACGGACAGCCATGACCGAATCGATCCTGAGCACCCTCCAGAGAAGCATTACAAGAATGGCCGATGCTGAAACGCGAAATGCGCTGCTGATGCCGGTAAAAGGCAGCGCAAGCAGCCCAACCCAGACAGGTATCAGAAAGAGATTGAGATAATTATATCGAGCAGTACGCAGGTTGGCCATAACGAGATGCGATTATCTCATAAAAATGGCGGGATTTCAACGAATTGTTAAACGTAACTACTCATGTTCAAAGTTCCAGGTTCACGGTTCAAGGTTGGAAAGCGTTGAAGATCGAACTATTTGAAGAGTCGGTCATCGATGAAAGAATTTCAAAATTGCGGATAATGAGTTCAGAGTTTTGACGTTGTTTATTCAGCCTAGACCATGAACCTTGAACCGTGAACCTGACGTCATGAGCGGTTGCCAAGTATCATAGATTTTGTTATTTGTCTTTGATTGTTCATTTTCTCTATGGTATAATCTGCTCGATTTCAGATTAATAATGTGAATGGAGATGTACATGCTTTTGGAAGACCTGAAACTGAAGCTTATCGCAGTCAAGAACAGGATAGAGACCCTGCGGAGGCATCTTTGACACCCCTGCCAAGGAAGCAAAACTGACCGAACTTACCCACCTGATGGAAGCCTCGGGATTCTGGGACAATAAAGACAAAGCAAACGCGCTCATGAAGGATAAGGTCATGCTTGAGCGCTCGCTCAAAGACTGGAACTCGCTCTCGACACGGTTTCACGATCTCGAAGCCATGGCGGAGCTCGCGGCGGAAGAAGGAGGCGAGGCCATGCGCGCTGACCTGGAGCGCGAGATCGAATCCATCCAGAAGGACATCTCGGCTGCGGAGATC
Organism: Nitrospirota bacterium; assembly: GCA_023229435.1. Lineage (NCBI taxonomy): Bacteria > Pseudomonadati > Nitrospirota > Nitrospirota bacterium. Next base: position 287,776 of record JALNZF010000001.1, on the reverse strand, counting down.
GCGGCGCTCCTCTCGGGCGAACAGGACATGACCAACGCCATCGTCTCGATCCACCCCGGCGCGGGCGGTACCGAGGCCCAGGACTGGGCCGAGATGCTGATGCGCATGTATCTGCGCTGGGCAGAGTCGCAGGGCTATAAGACCGATATCCTCGATTACCAGAACGGCGAAGAGGCAGGCGTCAAGTCCGTCACCTTCACGGTCTCAGGCAGTTACGCCTACGGGAAGGTGAAGGCGGAGGCCGGCGTTCATCGTCTCGTTCGCATCTCACCCTTTGACACGAACAAGCGCAGGCACACATCCTTTGCCTCGGTCTACGTATACCCCGAGGTCGAGGACGATATTGATATCGTTATCGATGAAAAGGAACTCCGAATCGATACCTATCGCTCATCGAGCGCCGGCGGCCAGCACGTGAACAAGACCGATTCGGCCGTGCGGATCACCCACCTGCCCACGAACATCGTGGTGCAGTGCCAGAACGAGAGATCGCAGCTCAAGAACAAGAACGTGGCGATGAAGGTGCTTCGTTCGCGGCTGTATGAGCTGAGGAAGAAAGAGCATGATGAGAAGCTCGGCAAGCTGGTAAGCGAGAAGAAGGACATTGCCTGGGGAAGTCAGATCAGGTCTTACGTGTTCCAGCCGTATCAGCTGGTGAAGGACCACCGCACGGGCGCGGAGACCGGAAACGTGACCGCCGTAATGGATGGGGATCTCAACCAGTTCATCGATGCCTATTTGATCGCGGGAGCAGGAGCAGGGTTCAGGGTCTAAGTGCTTTAAAGTGACGATAATTCGAACGAAGAACAGTGACTAAAATTCATAAAGTGACTAAAATGCCTAAAATTGGGAGTGCTCACTTTAGTGCACTTAAGAGCACTTTAATATACTTTAGGCACTTTTCATATTCCGCACTCCGCACTCGAAACGCCGCACTGGCATCAAATCCCCATCATCTGGGGAGACCGCGCCTCAACATACTTTTTCACGCCCTGGTACAACGCCTCAGCAATGCTTTGCCGATACTCCTCTGTTTTAAGAAGCTTTTCTTCCTCGATATTGCTGATAAATCCCACTTCGGCGAGAATGCTCGGCATCTCCGTGTTGATCAGCACGTAGAAAAAAGCGCGCTTAACGCCCAGGTTTACGACATGCCCCTTTATCGGCTTCATGGTGTCCACAAGAGATCCCTGCACCGCATGCGCCAGTTGGAGAGATTCCTCCAATTTATCATCCTTGGCCAAGTCGGCAAAGATCCTGTCCAATTCCGATTTCAGTTCACTCAACCGCTTGGTTGACATGGAGTTCTCGCGCGCGGCCGTCGCCATGGCATCGCGGTCCGATGCCCTGAGGCTCTGTATGTACGTCTCTATCCCGCGTACCTTGCGCTTCCGGCTTGCATTCACGTGGATGGAAACGAAAAGGTCCGCGCCCTTGGATTTTGCAATGAATGGCCTCTGCTCGAGCGGGATGAACACATCTTTGTCCCGGGTCATGACCACCGTGCACCCGAGGCCCTCCTTGACCAGAGTTGCCAGCCTCTTTGCGATATCGAGGGTAATGGTCTTTTCCTTCAGGCCCATTTTGCCCAAGGCTCCAGGGTCATGACCACCGTGTCCGGCGTCGATGGCAATGGTCTTTATCTTAAGCCCGAGTTGACGGGACAGGGAAAGCGAATCGTCGGCATAATTTTTGCCATCATGCGTCTTTGAGGGAAGCGTAGTAATGGGGTTCTGCGGCTCGACTTTTGCCCGGGGACTTGCATCTGCTGCAAATTCTTCGTTATGGCGAGAACCCGACACTGCGGTTGATGGATCGGCTACGGACATCTTGCCGCCCTCACCCGTAATGTCGATCACCAGACGTTCGGGATCATGGAGCGGAAAGGCATAGTAGCTCTTGATACTCGCAAGATCGAGAACTATCCGTACGATATCCGGTCTATACTGGCTCGACCGGACCTGCTTCAGGATCCCGTCATTCACGGGCAGCGGATCTTTTTCAACTGAAGCCGCCAGCTGCGTGTCCAGAAGATCAAAGACCAGGCGGTCCGGTTTTTTGAGTTCATGGGCCTGAAACTTGAGCGGTTTATCCTGATCGATGACAATGCGGGTATACGCGCCGCCCGACCAGTATCTTATACCGTGCACCACACCAGCGGGCTGTCCCTTGCCAATGGCCGCTATTACCGGCACGGGCATCTTTCGTATTATCGTTTCCTGCCGGCCTTTCTTCCGAACCGTTCTTACGACGAGGCCGAGTTGCGTCTTTGCCTTATCGGTCCAGGAACTGTCCGGATAGGACTTGGACAGTTTCGCATAGGTTTCCTTCGCAAGATCGTTGTCTTTCTTATACTTCAGAGACAGTTCGATGACATGATAAAGCGCTTCAGGCGCCCTGGCATGCGCGGCATACCTGGACTGGCACGCCGCGTAGAGTTGAATGGCTTCTCCGACATCCTTCGAAAACTTATTGTACTGATGGAGTTCTTGATAGATCCCGGCTTTATCAAAACAGGCGTCCCCCGCACTCGGGCTTTTGGGATATTTTTTTTCCACGAGTTCAAAGGTCCTGATGCAGTCCACCCAATAGGACCGATACTTCATTTTATTTTTGGATTTTCTGAGACTTTCCAGGCGCTGGTGGGCGATATTATACTTCTGCCCGGCCACGGAATTATAGGACGAGTATGCAGGTGCGGTAATGATCAGTAGAAAGGCGCAAGCCATGAAGGCCGCGATACAGGAACGGCCGCATTTCATCATAGTTTTCCTGATGTTATTTAACCGAATTGCGGGGATATGTCAACAAAAAAAGGCCCCGGTATCCGGGGCCTGTAACGTCACGAAGCGAACTTCCTTATGATGCTGCCTTGGCCATCTCGACAAGCTTCGCAAAACCCGTCGGGTCCGTGATCGCGAGGTCCGAAAGGATCTTACGGTCCAGCGCCACACCGGACTTCGTCAGGCCGGCGATGAACCTGCTGTACGTCACCCCGTTCAGCCTGGACGCGGCGTTGATGCGCGCGATCCAGAGTCTGCGGAAATCCCGTTTCCGTGCCTTCCGGTCACGATACGCATACTTAAGCGAACGGTCCACTTGTTCGGTGGCACTGCGGAACAGTTTCGATTTTGCTCCCCAGTAGCCTTCTGCAAGGTCAAGTACTCTTTTTCTTCGGGCCCTCGTCTTGGGGCCGCCTTTAGCTCTCGGCATTTTATCTTCCTCCTTAAATCCAGACCTTCAGACGTCAGATATGCAGATATTCTTGTTTATCATGAAAGCACTACCGTTTGTATCCATGGCCTGCCGTCTGACCATCTGTTCTCTTTCGTCTGTTGTCTGATAGACAGTCTTCTGTCTTCTGATTATTTATTTAACACCGTACGGAAGCATCTGTCTGGCATTCTCCAGATTATCCTTGGTAAGCTCCACCGCGCCGGAAAGCCGTCTCCTTCGCGTGGCGTTCTTGCCTGACAACAGATGGCCCTTCCATCCCTTGCGTCTCATGACCTTGCCCGTGCCCGTGATCTTCATTCTCTTGGCCGTGCTCTTCCTGGTCTTCAATTTTATCTTTGTCTTTATCTTTGCCTTGACCTTGGCTTTTGACTTTGCCATTTCTTTCCCCCTCCGAGATATCAGGTTCTGCTGCTTCCTGTATAGCAACAACGGAAAAACATTCTTCCGCGGCATCACGTAATGTTCATCGCTGAGAACTATTTTTTTGCCACCGCTTCCTTTATCTTGGCCCCAAGCATCATCGTCATATTTCTGCCTTCCATGCGAGGAGATTGTTCCACGGCGGCATCGTTCTGCAGATCGGCCAGGATGCGGTCCAGCAATGCCCTGCCGTGCGTCGTGTGGGCCATCTCCCGGCCGCGGAACATGACGGTCACCTTGACCTTGTTGCCTTCTTCAAGAAAGCGCTTGATGTTGTTTGTCTTGAACTGCACATCATGGTCGTCAGTACGGGGCCTCATCTTGATCTCTTTAACGACGATGACGCTCTGGTGTTTCTTGGACTCATGTGCCTTTTTGGCGATCTCGTATTTATATTTACCGAAATCCATGATACGGCAAACCGGAGGCTTTGCCGTGGGCGCTACTTCCACCAGGTCAAGCCCGGCCTCTTCAGCCCTTTTGATCGCCTCACGGGTATCGAGGATCCCGAGCTGTTCGCCTTCCGCGGAAATAACGCGGACGTCTTTCACCTTGATCATAAAATTGATTCTTGTCGTAATTTTACTGATAAACAATCACCCCCTTGATCCCGCCTTGCGGAAAATTACAACTAGTGAACTGCATATTGGAAATTTTAAATTTATAATTTGTTACCGTTTCTCACTGATCTCTTTCTGCGTCTTATCGATGAACTCCGCAAGCGGCATTGCGCCGAGGTCCTTGCCGCCCCGCTCGCGCACCGCAACCATATTCTGCTGAACTTCCTTGTCCCCCACTACGAGGATGTACGGCACCTTCTCCATCGCTGCCTCGCGGATCTTGAATCCCATCTTTTCCGAACGGGCATCCAGTTCCGTCCTGACGCCCGCTGCGAGCAGTTGATCCCTCACGCTCCTGGCATAGGAGAGCTGATTATCGGTAATGGATATCACCTTCGCCTGCACCGGCGCCAGCCAGACCGGGAACGCACCGGCATAATGCTCGATCAACATGCCAAAAAAGCGTTCAATAGACCCGAGCAGAGCCCGATGGATCATATACGGTCGATGCGCCTGATTGTCAACACCGATAAAGCTCATGTCGAATCTTTCAGACATGTTGAAGTCGAATTGGACCGTTGAGCACTGCCACAATCTTCCAAGGGCGTCTTTGATCTTAATGTCGATCTTGGGGCCGTAGAATGCTCCGCCGCCTTCGTCCATCTCGTATCCAAGGTTGACCTTTTCAGCGGCAACCTTGAGGGCTTGCGTTGCCTGCTCCCACACGGCATTATCACCAACCGATTTTTCCGGTCGCGTTGCAATATAAGCCTTGAAATCCTCGAACCCGAAGGTCCTGAGCATTTTTACGACAAAACCGATGACCCGGATAACTTCGGTCTCCATATCCTCCGGCGCCACGAAAATATGGGCGTCATCCTGCGTAAAACCACGAACGCGCAGCAACCCGTGCAGAACGCCTGAGCGCTCGAACCGGTACACCGTACCGAGTTCAGCGTACCGCAGCGGCAGTTCACGGTAGGAGCGAAGCTTATTCTTGTAGATCATAATGTGGAACGGGCAGTTCATCGGTTTTACATAGTACTCCTGCCCTTCCACTTCCATGGAAGAATACATGTTCTCTCGGTAAAAGCCGAGATGACCAGAGGTCTCCCATAGATTAGCGCGGCCCACATGAGGAGAATACACAAAATCATAGCCGTTCTTCTGGTGTTCGTCGCGCCAATAATCCTCGATGGTCTTGCGTATCAGCGCGCCCCGTGGATGCCACAAGACCAGTCCACCGCCGACCTCGTCGGACACGGAAAACAGGTCCAGGTCCTTGCCGAGCTTCCGGTGGTCCCTGCGCTTGATCTCCTCGAGCCTCGCGACATGAGCGTCGAGCGCGTCCTTTGCCGGGAACGAGATGCCGTAGATCCGCTGCAGCATCTTGTTCTTTTCGCTGCCGCGCCAGTAGGCTCCCGCGATCGAGAGAAGCTTAAAAGTCTTGATCTTTGCCGTCGACGGTACGTGCGGCCCGCGGCAGAGGTCCGCGAAATCGCCCTGCTCATAGATCGAGATCGTTTCGCCATCAGGGAGTTCGTTGATGAGCTCTACCTTGTAAGACTCACCCTTTTTATCAAAGAACGCCAGGGCCTCAGCCTTGGAAAGTGATTTTCTGGTAATTCCTGTGGCTGCCTTGACCAGCTCTGCCATCTTTTTTTCGATCTTGACAAGATCTTCGGGCGTCAGGGGACGCTCGATATCGAAATCGTAGTAGAACCCCTCCTCAATTGCCGGACCGATGGCGAGCTTTGCCTGGGGGAAAAGCTGCTTCACGGCGTGCGCCATGAGATGCGAGGTACTGTGCCAGTACACTTCACGACCCTCCGGGACATCAAAGGTCACGATCGCAATTCCGGCGCTTCGTTCAATCGGGATGGTGAGATCCTGAAGATGACCGTCAATTTTAATGGCAAGCGCGTCTTTAGCGAGGCGAGAGCCGATTTTCTCGGCAACTTCCTGACCGGTGATGCCAGAGGCATACTTTCTGTCCTGACCGTCAGGCAGCCTGAGCTGTATTTCACTCATAAGATTGATAACATAGATGATAGAACAGTAATTAAATCATGGTAGGCCCGGGCGGTATCGAACCGCCGACCTCTACCGTGTCAAGGTAGCGCTCTCCCCCTGAGCTACGAGCCTATATTTAATATTTGCAACAGCGAATTGTATGAAATTTCAGAGGTTTTGTCAAGGATAAAAACTTCCTGACCAATTAATTTATACCAACAGAAACAACGGCTGAAAATAGATTTTCGCAGAAAGACTGGATAAAACAAATGATTATCGAGAGATGAACACCCGCCAAACAGTCGGTTCATAGCATTATCTTGATCAGCGACAAGCCCGAATCAATAATAAATCGGGCCAAAATCCTTGATGGGAATAAAGGCGGATCAAATCCATGAAAATATCACGATCCTTCATGGCTAAATTATCAGAACAGGAAATAAACTACACCTATCCCGATGGTGACGGGGGCATACTTAACAGAAGCGGTCCCGGCAACCGATCCACTGGTCACCTCTTTTTTCAGGTCAATTGACGCCCCGCTTATTTCGACATAGCCGAACAGGCTGTTGCTCAGCGGGATCTCGGCGCCGATCACACCGCTCACCCCGCTTCCCTTGAAGTTGGTCTTGACGTCGATGACCTCCACCGACCTTTCCGTGGTGACATTCAAATACCCGACACCCAGATACGGATTGATCCCCGAGGGGCGAGGAGACCTCACGAGAAGACGGGCTTCAGCGATGGTAAACGACCCTACGGTGTAACTGCCTTGAAACCCAACAGAGGTGAACGGCCACAGGATAACCGTTGCCCCACCGGAACCATTCACCGTATTCGCGCAAACACCGAGGCCGAGATGTCTTGATTCCATTGGATAGCTGTCTTCCTGATCCGAGGGAATTACCCTGGTACGCGAAACGTTCACTTCCGGTTGTACCGTTTTCTCGGGAGGAAGCGATGGATCCACAGCAACAAATGTTTTTGAGAGACTATGCAACGGGCTCATGCCCCTGGAATATACATTGAAATCCACTTTATAGGCCCCGGCCGATTTCATGTCGTATTCCCTGGGTATGGTAAAAGATCTGATCTCTCCGGCGTTCATGTTTACCTTCTTCCATGTCCACGATTTTACGACATGGTCAGGCAGGACCACGGCAGCGATGACGATCATTCCCACGGTTTCACCGGGCTTATTATCCTTATTCGCTTTAATACTTCCGGTAATTTCCGGATGCTTCCCGATCGTTGTTTCAGTGGGGACTATCTGAATGGATTGGATTTCAACGGGACCGGCAAGCGCAGCATGAGATGCTCCTGACATAAGAAGGAGCAACAGTATTGTTTGTATGATCATTGTAAGCGGTCCGTAGTTCATGATTGGTCAAAGAATATATAAATTGTTCATTCAGTAAAACATATTCATGCATTTTTGTCAATGCAGAACATATTCGCAAGGAGAGCATCAAAATATCATTAAAACCATTTGACATCCTCGTATTAATTGAATAGTATGTAACCATTACTATCAAGCGGTTTATGAATAACCTCTATTCACTTCCCCACGAGGACTGAAATGTATCAAAAATCCCGGATAAATGTCATTCCTGTTATACTGTTCTGCGTCGTCCTTTCAGTCAGTATTTCAGGTTGCTCTAATAAAGACGCAGATTTTGATCCCAGATCAGCACTCGCATCAACCCCTACAACAACCCTGACGTTGACATGGGATGCGCCTACAACGTACACGGACGGCTCGACGCTTGCATCGGGCGATCTAAAAGAATTCAGAATTTATTTTAGTAATCAGCCCGGCAGCTACTCGACCGGCAGTTACTATATAGTGCTCGCTCCGGCAACGAGCGTCACGGTAACAGAAATCATCTCACAGCCGGCAGGAACATATTATTTTGTTGTGACCGCGGTGGATACTACGAATATGGAAAGTGATATTTCCAATGAAGTAAGCAGGAACTTCCAGTGACCCCATACCTTGATTCCCTGCTCCACCTCCTCGCGTCCTTCGTCCATCGGTACCGCCTGTCTCATGTCTCCTATCAACTGTCTGTCATCCATCGTCCATCGTCCGTCTTCCCGCGCCCTACTTCTTACTTCTACCCTCGTCCATCGTTTACTGTGGCTCCTGCCTTCCTACTCGCAACGCTTTCCAGATCGCTCCAACAACAAACAAAAAAGGCTTAGGAAGCATCTCCTAAACCTTTTTTAATAGGCCGTCTTAATTCAATAAGACAACCTGTATTATCTGTATTAATTTATATTACAAAGTCTTTCTATTCTTTCTTCCCAAAAACCCCAATCCCAAAAGTCCCATGCCCATGAGCCAGAGTGATGACGGCTCGGGAACCTGGTGACCATTGCTCTGCGCATCGTGCGAGAAGGGAGCAAAGGAATTGATGTCAATATCGCTAACAGTAGTACAAATCCTGTTTTGTCCCTGACCAGTGCATACCCTGGTCGGGGTAGTCAAAGAATTGTACAAATCAAAATGGATGAAATAACCCGGATCAAGGGCTGAAGTATCTATCGTGAAGGCATGGTAATACATGGTGCCATTTGCATTCGGCGTAGGCCCAGAACCTGCATAGTCTTGAGTGTTATACGCTGTCGCTTTATTATTTAGATCGAATTGAAAAGCAAATTGAATAAAGTAAGTGTTAAATATATCATGCTTTGCCAGGTCGCCGTTTTCAAACAATTGAGTCTCGAAGGTTTCAATTGGAGGCGTTCCATAAACCATGCCGCTCGTCACATTAATGGGATTTCCGTTAACTGAAAAGGAACCCAAGGTATCTGGCGAGGAAACCTTTGGCGTGACTGCAGCGGAAATATAATACCAGTCATCCAGTGGAGTAGTCGCATCCGGAAGCAGATAAGCATATAAGGTAAAATCAGTACCGCTGGAATAAATCGTTTCGTCAGGACCATAGTAACCACCGGCAATATCAAGCTGCAAACTGGGAATGGCCTGTGCACTCTGTCCCAGTGCAAGTATTAAAAATAATGCAAACAGCATAACAATTGTACGTTTCATAGTAAACCCTCATTTTTTCAATAGGTATAATTATTTGAAGTTATATATTGCAACATCAATGCCTATTTATAACTTATTGTATTAATTAGTTTTAATTACGTTAATATAAAAATGTAAATAAATGCTTTTCGCTATATTGATATCAGTTAGCCCAATATTGAGCGATCAATGATAATATATGTATTTGTTATTATTAATAATTATAATATATCACAACAAAAAATGGTGTATTATTAACGTGGTTCACAAATAATAATTGTTATAATATGTAAATTTATCTGACAACTTTTCAGGTTGTTGCATAAAATTACAACTTGACAGCATAAGCAAAAGGTCTCGCAACTGGGCAATAAATCCATTTTCTTCAAGCAGTTTAATCCTGCGACGATCAAGAACGCGGTTCTTCGCTGCGCTAAGAATTACAACTAAAGGTGCAGAACAATATACGGTGCTGATGGCATTATTACAACAGTCTGTTTACCTGAATTGTCCCTCTAATAGGTTGCTGAAAAACGTTTTGTTTACCCTTCGACGGGCTCAGGGAGAACGGAACGGGCATTGAAATTGTTGTTCTTTATCCGTTCGTGGTGAGCTTGTCGAACCACTCTAATAACTTTTTCAGCAGCCCGCTAAGAACCGTCTTTCAACTCTTTTAAGTCAACGTTTTCCGGTTGCAACGTCCCATTGTACAATCCATGCTTCTTCATGATGTCATACAAGGTCGGTCTGCTGATCCCCAGTTCTTCCGCCGATTTTGCAATGTTTCCACCATACCGGTCGAGCGCGAACACTACCATTTCCTTTTCTATTCTCTCTTTCGCTTCCTTCAGCGTCCTGATGTCGGAATGGATCGTCGGATGGGTCATCAACTTCGCGTCAAACCCAAGATCATGGGGTTCAACGAGGGGTCCTTCTGATAAAAGAACGGCTCTCTGGATCTTGTTCTCCAGTTCCCGTATGTTTCCCGGCCACTCATACGTCTCCATGCTCTCAAGGGCAGTGGAGTTGAAACCCCGGATCCTCTTCGTATACAGATCGCAATATCGTTTCAAAAAAAACGTCGCGAGGACCATGATATCGCCTTTTCGTTCCCGGAGCGGCGGGACCTTTATCAAGACCACCCCAAGCCTGTAGTAGAGGTCCTCCCTGAATTTCCCCGATCGTATTTCCTTTGCAAGGTCCTTGTTCGTTGCGGCAAGGATCCTTGTGTTGACCGTGATATCTTCCCGGCCGCCTACCCGCTGAATGGTCTTGTCCTGAAGAAAGCGGAGCAACTTTACCTGGAGCAGTGCGGGAAGTTCGGCAATTTCATCAAGAAAAAGGGTCCCATTCTGGGCATATTCCACCTTACCCTGTACCTGCGCATGGGCCCCGGTGAACGATCCCTTCTCATGACCGAAGAGCTCGGTTTCAAGAAGCGTCTCCGGGATCGCACCGCAGTTAATGGGAACAAAGGGGCCGTCCTTGCGCAGGCTCATGGCGTGGATCGCCCGGGCAACCAGTTCCTTTCCGGTGCCGCTCTCTCCCTGGACAAGAACAGCGGCTTCCGAAGATGCGATCTTCCGCATGGTGGAAAACACCGATTGCATCTCCGGACACTGGCCGATCATGCCGCCGAACTGGGCGGTCTGTCGTTCAAGGGCATTGTACAACGAGCGATTCTGCTCTTCAATGGAGGAAAGGTGAAATGCGCGCCGGACAATGACCTTAAGCTCTTCCAGGTTTATCGGTTTCTGATAAAAGTCATACGCTCCCATATGAATGGATTTGAGGGCATTTTCCCGCTGATCATTGCCCGTTATAAGAATGATTTTTGCCGCGGGATTAAGTTTGAGCATTTCATGAAGACACCGAAATCCTTCTTCGGTCCCATTCTCGTGGGGAGGAAGTCCCAGATCCAGGGTCACCACTCGGGGGGCGTTCTTTTTGAACTGGGAAAGCGCTTCCTTTCCATCCTTGGCAAGGACCAAGGTGTATTCCTTGTTAAAGCCCCATTTCAGCTGTGTCCGTATTTCTTCGCTGTCATCGACTATCATCAGTTTTTCCATGGCAATGATCCCCTTAGTGTTCCCATTTTTTTCCGGTTTTTGTTCCATACAGTATGGCGAGAGCCGTGAGCGCCCCGCAGATATCAATGAATATATCTGTCCCGGACGAATGCCTTCCGGGAATAAATGATTGGTGATACTCGTCACTGACGGAATAGAGAAGAGCAAAGAGCAGGCTCATCAGAAAAATGCCGGCCCCCGACTCCCTGAGCGATTGTCTTCCTTTGAGCGCGTACAGATACAAAACAGCAAGGACGCCAAAAATGATAACGTGGCCGGCTTTCTTGACCATGTTGATCACCAGCGTATCCGGACCCAGCTGATCTCCCGGAATGGAAGACAGATAAAATATCACGTACATCCAGAGCAGTGAGCAAAGGGCAAAGATAAATGATCTCATCGCATTTTCTGGTCCTGACCATGCATGATAAAGTAGAAATACGTGAGATCCGCCGCCGAGGCGCTGAGCCGCGGAGATTCCCGCTTTCGCGGGAATGACGTTCTTGTGAAATTTAACAGGTTGTTGAAAAACGCTCCGTTTACCCTTCGACCCTTCGGCAAGCTCAGGGCTCAGGGAGAACGGAACGTGTATTGAATTTATTCGTATTTATCCGTTCGTGGTGAGCCTGTCGAACCACAAAAAGTCTTATTCAACAGCCTGTTAAACGTTACTTGCCCGTCTCCGCGGCGGGAAGGCAAATCGTGAAGACCGTCCCCTTGCCGACCTCGCTCTTGACTTCGATCTTGCCTTCATGAGCATCCACGATCTGTCTGCACTGGTAAAGTCCGATCCCCAGTCCCGTTTCCTTGGTGGTCCTGAACGGCCTGAACAGGTGGTTCTTTACATAGTCCTCCGTCATTCCCGTGCCGGTATCGGAAACCCGAATGCAGACACTACCGTTTTCCTTGAGCGTTTCCACCTTCACCATCCCCTTTTCATTGCTTGCATCCAGAGCGTTCTGGATGAGATTCACGATGACCTTTTTTATCTCTTCTCCATCGACGCGTGAAAATGCGGGTTCGCCGTTATAGAGAATGCGCTTTGGCCTTACCTTCAGGAACTCAGCAACGACATCCCGGGACAAACGGTCGATATTTTTCACCTCCGAGTCGAGCATGATCTTTTCGGGTATTGACTTCAGGCGCTGCATAAGGCTTTTCATTTTGAAAAGAGTATTTCTGATCGTCGAAATGGCGTCTTTCTGAAAATCAGGATTTCCAATATGCTCTTCCGCATTATCCAGGCAAAGGGAAAGACTGGTCGTCAGATTTTTAAGATCATGAATGACAAAGGTGGATACTTTTGATACCGCGGCCATGGCCCGCATTTCGATGATCTCTTCAGAAAGTCTGAGATTCGTGATCGCCTGCGCCGCCTGTCTTGCCAGGACCTTCATAAGGTCAAAATCATCATAGATAAGCAGCTCGGGAACGATCTGTCCCCTGAACATTGCAAGCCCGATGACCTTCTTATTGCTGATCAAAGGGATGACCAGCCATGCTCCGGCCCTGCTCAAGGTCAAGAGTTCGGTCGCCGACAGCTGAAACTCCCCGTCGGTGAGATTCAAAACACGCTCACGCTGCGCGAAATAATGATAGAGCTCCTCGGAGATGCGTATCTCGACCGGGCTCATGGGCATGGACAGTTCGGAAACACGAGTATAGCGCCTGTATTCCCTACTCTCGAGATACAGCGAAGCGCCTGACACTCCGAACGTCTCCGTGAAAACCGTAAGAATTGCGTCCTGAACATCGCTGAGCGACGCGCACAACGAAAACCGGCCGGTAAGTTTGATCCATTCCTCGCGGTAGTCATGCTTGTTGCCCGCGTAAAAATGTTTGTTGATATAGACTTTTGCCCTTCTTCGCACTCGTTGAGATAAAAGCATGGTCAGCAGCAGGATGGCTCCCACGAAGGCCAGAATTATGGTCAGGTCCCTGCCGAACGCCCCGCCGTAATACCTCATTCCCTCGCCGACAAGCCCGAGACCGAGCAGATAGATGCCTACGACCAGCAGGGTAATGGAACGGTACAGGATATGCCGTGAGATGGAAACGCGCGTCCCGCTCCCTCTGAATGCATGCGAATAGATGATCAGGAGCGCCGCAATGATGAATACGCCCGACCGTATGGGAACGAGGTTCATGTTGATGGTCCGGTACAGAAGTCCCTGGCTGTAATAAAATATCAGGACCGCCAACAGGCTCATGATCCCGACGGCCTCGAACTTCATCCGGTCCCGGGAAATTCCGTGCGTCGCGGTAAGGGTGATCTCAACGCTCGCGAGGGCAACGATGAGCGAAACCATGATGCCGATGTAATACCAATACCCCGGATTCCCGAGGAACAGGATCCTTTCGTTCTGAAAGTCCGGGGAATAGCTCAGATCGCTTCCCACAAGGACCACGATCGCCAGCGGGAACATAACCAGGGCGGCCATGAATCCGATCCGGACCTTCGACAGCGCGTTAAACGGCCTCTGGCGGCCATAGATAAAGGCCAGAAACAGGACCGAACCGGGCAGGAGCGCCTCCAGGTAGAGCGATATCTGTTTGAATGTCGCAAAATTAACGGATGACTGCAGAGACAGTTGATCAAAAACGACAATGCCCGCAAGGAGCAGAACCGTGATCAGCAGAACAGCATTCACTGTCGTTCTATGCTTTACCAGGGCAAAGATACCGGATGCCGCCAGAAACAGCACTGCGCTATATGACAGGACCATCTCGAACATGGTTATGCCTTAACCACTGATCGATTATTTTTAAAACCGTTCGTGGCATTCCGGGTGTCCACGACCAGCGACGCGTGTTTGAGAATGAAATCATAATCGTAGCAGGAATGATCCGTGGCGATGATAACGCAGTCATACTTCTTAAGCGATTCCTTGGTCAGCGGAACGGAATTCTTTTTGAGATCGTAGTGGCGCATTTTTTTCGTACGCGGGATATAGGGGTCATTAAAATCAACCTGCGCGCCCTTCTCCATCAAAAGCTCGATAAGCTTAAGGGACGGCGACTCCCGCGTGTCGTCAATGTCCTTCTTATAGGCAAGGCCGAGCACCAGGACCCGGGATGAACGGATGGTCTTCTTTCTGTCATTCAGCGCGTTAGTGACCTTCTCTACCACATAATACGGCATGTGCGTGTTGATCTCTCCGGCCAGTTCGATGAATTTCGTATGATGACCCAGCTCCCGGGCCTTCCAGGTAAGATAGAACGGGTCTATGGGAATGCAGTGTCCGCCCAGTCCGGGGCCTGGATAAAAAGCTTGAAAGCCAAACGGTTTGGTCTTCGCCGCCTCGATCACCTCCCAGATGTCGATGCCCATCCGGTCAAAGATCATTTTGAGCTCATTGATCATCGCGATGTTCACTGAGCGGTAGATATTTTCGAGCAGTTTCGTGGCTTCCGCGGCCTTTGTTGATGAAACGGTCACGGTCCGGACAACAACGGAGTCATACAGGGCCTTCGCGGCTTCAAGACAGGATGGCGTAAAACCGCCCACCACCTTGGGGATGGTGCTGGTTGAATATTCTTTATTATTAGGGTCTTCCCGTTCCGGTGAGAACGCGAGATGGAAATCCTTTCCCGCTTTCAGCCCTTTTTGTTCAAGTATCGTCCGCATGTCCTCATCCGTCGTTCCCGGATAGGTCGTTGATTCGAGCACGATAAGCTGGCCCTTGCGGAGATACTTTGCCACCATCCTTGTCGTGTCCAGCACAAAGGAAAGGTCCGGCTCGTGATGCTTGCCCAGCGGTGTCGGGACACAGATGATGATGCAGTCCGTCTTCCTCAGCAATGAAAAGTCAGTCGTGGCTGTAAAACCGGCATTCCCTTTGAGCAGCCTTACCTCTTCAACGGGGATGTGTTTGATGTAGGTCTTCCCCGCATCCAGGTACTTGATCTTTTCAGAATCAACGTCGAACCCGATCGACTTGTACCCCGCCTTCACAAACTGGATGACAAGCGGGAGGCCGACATAGCCAAGTCCGATAACACCCACTGTTGCGCTGCGCTTTTTGATTTTGTCCAGAAGTACCATTGCGAATCTCCTTTATTATAGTGTCGTTTTGTTAATATTTACCACAGAGTTCACAGAGCTATTAGAATATTGAGATTTCTTCTCTGTGTTCTCTGTGGTTAAGCATTAAATTTCAATTTTAACTCATTTTTTGCGGCTCTCCATTTTTCTGAGCAATACAATGACCGCCCCTGCTATGAGAAGCGCAAAGATAAAAAAGACAATTCCCCCTTTATGATGCAGATCGCTCGAGAGGATCTTCTCGTCCCAGTAGATCGCGAGGATGGCAAGAGTTGCGATCCTGATCCCGTTCTTCAGAATGGCAATAGGCACTAACGACAGCATCAGGAGGGCCCTTGCCCAGCCTGTTCTCAGAAAGAAATAAGCCGCAAGGACGCCGGTAATAACAAGGGAAAGCGATGATCGTATCCCGCTGCATTGCGGCGCGACCTCGATATCCATCTTCGACAAATGGAAAACAAAACCATCCCTCGCGAGCGGCATGCCGGTCGCGTGCAGGAGCCAGTAAGCGACCTCGGCGGAGCCTATCTGGAGAAGGGAAATTGCTTTCTCCAGTGCAATGTTCGGGATCGGCACGGCAAAGAGCAGGAACAACAGCGGAAACGCCGCCGCCTTCAGGGTTCCAATCCCATAGAAGAGCGTGAACCCTCCGGTCCAGAGCATAATCAATAAAAAAGTGGTGATCGACAGGCGGTCATCGCTCCCCGCACAAGAGGCATGGGCATGAACCACATACAGAAGCAGGCCGCTGATGCCAATGAGTGCGAGCCCTGGGATAAGCGAGTACTCCTGACGCGAGAAAATATTTTGCCGGTCGTCATGGATCAAATACGCGCTGATGAACGGGATGAACGGGATATAGGTATAATATTCATTTCGCCAGGAAGTCAGCGCAAGTTCCCGAAGCGGACCAAAGAATGTGATCATGAATGCTACATTGAATAACAGAAATTGCCAATTTCTGTTCAAATACCACCTCTCATTGAGAGGTAACGTATTATTGCTTAGGTTGTTGCTCATACTATTCTACCTTGTACCTTCCTTTATCCGATAAACCCCGCTGAAGACGGGGCAGGCCGAGATAAGAGGCGTCTCTCGCAAAGAACGCTAAGGTTTGATCTTGAGTTAAATCCTCATGATCTGGCCTTTCTCTGCGAGCTCTGCGGAATTCCCAAGTGGCCGCTTTTCTTTCATAGGCCGCGGCGAGATTTATTTTCCCCATTTTGCGTGGAATGTGTTTATTGAGTGGCTAAAAATATCTTTCATTTGAGTAATAACGAACGCTTCTCGTTGAGGAGTGGTATATAAGGAATATTCCAAGGCTGTCTGAAGCAGCGCGGAATCATCGGGATACAGACGCTAAAAAGGGATTTTGTATTTTAACGCCACTCAAGGTCCGGCCATGTGAGAGATCCTCCGACAAAAGGATCCTGGCGCCTCCTCTATGCGCGGCCTCAACGATCATCGCGTCCCAAAAAGAAAGCTTATGCCGTTCATGAAGATCAATGGCCTTCCTGATAATATCTCCGTCATTTACCACGACGTCCCAGCGCAAAAGATCATCCACGATTTCTCGCGCTGATTTTGCATCCAATGGCAATGCGATTTTCTGCGTTGCCATGACATAAAATTCCTGAAGGACCTGCGTGCTGAGAACTCCGCGACCTGAATCCCACAGATCCAGCAGAATATCCCTCGCCACTTCGTGTTTATTCTTTGCCGAAACGTCATACGCATAAATGAGAATATTGGTATCGAGAAAGATCCTGCTATCTGGCATGCAGTTCTTCCCGGGATATCGATATCCGGCCTTTTGTGCCGAGGTCTAATCCACGCTGAAGCACGCCCAGCTGTCGTTCTCGCGCCTTGTTATAACCGGTAGCCTCTCCTATCTTGTCTTCAAGGGATTCTTTTAACAGCATGCTGAGAGACTTGTCTTTTTTTGCCGCAAACGCCTTTGCCTTCTTCAGAAGCGCTTTGGGTAGAGAAAGCGTCACATTCTGTCTTTCCATGGATACCTGCTCCTTTCTTCACTCATGAAAAATACGATATCACGTATTTACGTGAAATTCAAGAATGAAGTAATCTATTGCTCCCGTGAGCCGGAGCCTGCCCGAGAATGATAAGGGACCGGCCATTTTATCAGGCGAGGAACCGCTCTTTACGAAACAACAATAAAACCCGCGGAAAGAAAATGCTTGTCGTAAGCAAAGGCTTTTATTATTTTTTGCCGCTTCATGATGGTAAAACTGACCGCGTCTGCATAGCTGAAATCTTGATCGCGGTATTTGCCCAGCATAGTCTGGGCTTCCGATTCGAGGTCCTCGGTCGAGTAAACACGCGTTATTCTCGGACTCGTTTTCACCCTTTCCAGAAAAGAAATGGCCGCCGCGTGGCCCAATTCCTTCAAAAGTACGATATAGGTTTCGGCAATCACGAAATTGCTCGTTATCAAGCGAATATTCTCTGTGAGAAGAGATGGATAAACAGCCGCGGCTTTTTTGTGATTTGCATCGTCCCTGTCCGCCAGAGCAATCCACGCGCTGGCGTCCACGAATATTACTTCGAGGGACATCATTTCCGGACTGCCTTGGCGTACTTGACAAGGTAGGTATCATGCAGCTCTGAGACGTCGCTTTTGCCGGAATTCCCGAGGCCGACGAGGCCCATGGCCGGGTCCTCTTCAAGCGGGAGCGCAGTCAGATATTTCCGGATGCTTTCCCTTATCAACTCGGTCTTGGACACGCCCCGCTTCCTTGCCAGGACCGTCAGGGCCGCATCCTGCCCGGGTTCGATATACATTTGAATCGGTTTTTTCTTAAGCGTTTTCATGACATTTAATATATATCACATTGAGTGATATGTCAATAGGTGATATGTTAATTTGGGCCGGATGAACTGACTTCGCGATCTCGTTGTAAACTTATCTTTAACCGCCAAGCCGCATCAGTTGCTTGTCAGCGTGAAAGCTTGCAGGCTTGCAAGCCATTCCCCTTCTCCCAACTCCGAACTTGCAGTGGCGCCGATATATTTTCCGCCCACGCTCACAAGTGTGCGGTTGTTATTCCCATTGCAGCGGCAATACGGAGAAGGATTTTATCCGAACAAAGAAAAGAAGCATCCTGTAAACCGTGTGCTATGGACAGGTGAAGTGCGTCCAGGGTCTTTATCCCGTGTTTCCCGCCAAACTCGCGGATAATATCGACCGCCTTGAAATGATGTCTTTCGAGAAGATGCACCATCTCCACCGTACCGACGTGCATGTCATCGAGAAATGCCGTCCAGATCACCGTTTCCGCTCGTTTGCTCAAATCGCCGGTGCGCACCTTCTGGGTCAGCGCTGACGCCATTTCGACCATGGTCAAATCCGAAATATAGACACGATCAGCCTTGAGAAGAAGTTCTTCCACCCTGTCACTGTTCTCTTCCGGGTAATAAAATTTCACCAGTGCGCTGGTGTCAACATACAGAGGCGCCATTTACCAGGCCTCCCGCTTTCTCGATGCCAGCACAATTTCGGACAATGCCAATCCCTTGGCGCGCAGAGATTCTCTGAGCGCCTTCCTGCTCGCCAACACTCCCCCCTTCTTCGTTTTCATGGGGCTGATCCTTGCGATCGGTTCGTTCCTTTTCGTAATTATGATTTCCTCTCCTTTTTCAACCCTGGAGAGATATTCCGTGAAGTGCTGACGCGCTTCTTTAATGCCTGTCTTGAACATCACCGCCACCTCCTCAAGTGACTACCAGTGTACACCATATCGCACCCGCTGTCAATACCATCGGGTAACTGCGAACATTTATTTTTATACAGTGCTGTTTTCTTCGATACGCCTTTTCCATTATATTCATTAAACGAAGCTTTGCAAAAATCGCAAAAATATCCTTGAACGAAGCCAGGCTCTGTGCTATAGTTCGCGCAGGAGAATAAGTCATGTCAACCATACAAACACAACACTTGTATATCGATAAAAGCACTTCCACCTATGAAGGCAAGGCCGTCATCAAGGGCACGAGAATTCCCGTTGCATCGATTGTGAATCACTACCGCTCCGGGATGAGCATCGAGGAGATCCTCGAAGGCTATCCGACTCTGACCCCTGCCCAGCTTTTCGATGCCCTCAGCTATTACTTCGACAACAAGGAAGAGATAGACAGCGAGCTTGCCTGATGATCAAACTGTACCTCGACGAAGACGTTCACAAGAAGGTCGCTGCGGCCCTGCGTCTGAAGGGCTACGATGTTCTCAGCGCCCATGAGGTACAGAAACAAAGCCTTACCGACATCCAGCAAATGGAATATGCTGTCGCGCAACATCGAGCGATATTTACTTTTAATGCCGGTGATTTTGATCGACTTCATAAGGATTATTTGAGGAACGGAAAGGATCATTTCGGCATACTTCTTTCAAAGCAACTCCCCGTCAGCGAAACAGTCAAGCACCTCACGAAGTTTCTCTTTACGCATTCGGTCGAGGAAATGAGAAATAACGTTTACTGGATTTAATGAGCTGATATTTTTAGCCAATCACTTCATCCGTTGTCCCACTTCCCGTGGTCCCTCATCCCTCCGCACTCCGAACTCCGAACAAAGTACAGTGACTAAAATGCCTAAATTTCGGATGTTCACTTCAGCTCACTTTAGAGCACTTTAATATACTTTAGGCACGTTTCCTTTTCTTTCTTGCCCCGCTCCATTTGATGCTGTATAGTTATGTCGATTAATACTTCATTCGTGAGGTTTCATACGTGAAAGACTCGCAATTACTGGATATCAACCGGCATTATCTCGGGATCATCTGTCTCTGCGTCATTGCAATTATTCTCTTTGCCGGACTCTGGCCGCGCGAGTTCAATTTTGAAAATCAGGTCGACTTGCTTGCAGACGGGAAAGGCATCCGCTTTTCCGGCAGGGGCATCCTCTATTCACCGCCATTGGTGGTATACCGGCATCAAAATGATGAGTCAGCACAAGGTTCTCTTACCATCGAGATGGCTGTTCAACCGGATAAAGAGTGGGGGCGGTCCCTGCCAATCATTCTTGCTGTTGACGATGGAGAACCCTGCGAGCGTTTGCTGATCGGCCAGTGGAAAAAGCACCTTATCATCAGAAGCCGCCGTAATAATGCTTGTTTTCAATCAGGAAATTATGCTGAGATCTCTCTCGAAAACGCGCTAACCAGGGGAAAAGCGCAATTCATCACTATTGCATCGGGAAAAGACGGAACCACACTCTCTATTGCCGGCGCAATGGTTAAAAAGTATCAACACTTTTCAATACTCAAGCCGGGAGAGGTGCTTTCCGGGCGTCTCATCCTGGGTAATTCAAGTACCGGCAATCGTTCATGGCAAGGCACGGCAGCAACGCTTGCGATCCATGATCAGGTTTTATCTTCTGAAGAAGTTCTGCGGGATTATACGGCCTGGCGTGATACAAAGGATCTTTCACCTGCAGGGAACAGAGTGCCGATTGCTTATTACCGCTTTGATGAGAGAGCCGGTTCAGTCATCAAAGACCATTCCGGACAGGGTAACGATCTGATCATCCCGGAACGTTTTGCACCGCTTCATCGCCAAATGTTGACCCCGCCCTGGGAGGATTTTCAACCAACACTGAAATACGCAAGAGATGTCGCGATCAATATTTTAGGTTTTATTCCCTTCGGGTTCTATATTGCCTGGTATCTTTCGGAAAGAGGAATTTCTCGACTTCGCGTTGTGATCATTGTCCTGATGCTTGGCATCGGCGCCAGTCTTTTCATTGAGATCGTTCAGGCTTATTTACCGGAAAGGACGTCACAGTTTATTGACGTTATTACGAACAGCAGCGGAACAGCCATAGGCATTTATCTATGGCATCGTTATTTATTTACTCTTCGGCAGTCCAGATTCAATCACTGATAAAATCAAAGGGCATAGCTGATAATGTTCCAAAGGTAACTTATTAGAAATTAATTACCTTAACGTAAGTTCGGCGGAGCAGTCGGCCGCCTGCCTAAATATTGATACGCTCCAATAGACCATGGTACAGGTGCTGAAGGACGCACATGGTTATCCTTGTCAATTGTAAATAAACTGCTGAGATTCACTCCACCAGCAGTTACGCTGGCAGGGCTTGAAGCTGTCAACCTGTAGTTGGCATCCAGTTGAGGATTTGCATCCGTACTATGTAAATCGGATCCAAGCGCCTGCCAGTTTACCAATGTTGTGTAGTACGAACCCTTATGCCCTACCCAGTTGTTCCCATTAAAATCATTGGAATCTGAGGTAATCGTTGCCGAGCCTCCTGCATCATTAATCCCCATATATTGATATTTAATAATATTGTTGATGATAATAGGCGTCATGTTAGAATCATTCCCCAGATAAATTCCCGAGCCACTTGATCCAGTGCCGTCTACACCTATAATTGTATTGTTATAAACTTTGGGAGATGACGCCCCAGGTGAAGTGGTGCGTCCTTTTATGGCAATGTTTCCCAATGAGGGACATTGACCACTTTCACAGGCCAGTATATTATTGTAGATAAGTGGATCGATAATATCGTACTCCAT
This sequence comes from Nitrospirota bacterium, assembly GCA_023229435.1. Taxonomy (NCBI): domain Bacteria; kingdom Pseudomonadati; phylum Nitrospirota; species Nitrospirota bacterium. The sequence continues at coordinate 265,848 of JALNZF010000001.1, read as the reverse complement.
ATAGATATATCCAGAGGACCATTTTGTTGATTGTGTCATCCCTACATCGCCGTGAATATAATTGTCATATATCTTCAGGCCCGTAATTGTGTCCGCCGCGTTGTAAACTGACCATATGTGAATACCGTCCACATGATTATCGCCACTTGCATTATCCCAATTATCCCCCATTAAGATATTATTACTGTAAATATTGACCGCGCTGATTGATCGTCCTGGGTTATTTGCAACAACCATTCCCGTTGAACACGCGGAGATCGTATTGCTGTATATATTTACATTAGATACTGACGATGATAATGATGTAGCATGAATAGCAAAATAGTCATTATTTAAAGTATTATTATGGACTTCCACATTACTGCTATCAGTAAGCCAAATACACCCGCCACTTGTCATACCTCCGGTTGTTCCCTCGGTGTGCATATACATATTCTGAACAGTCAGGTTTTTAATCTCAGAATAGCTAGCTCCAATGAGGTAAACGCCCGCCGCTATCTGCGAGATGCCTTTTCCACTCATACTATCTCCGTTATCGGTGCTTTCAATGATTCCATTTGTTCCACCATCAATAACAAGATAGCTCTTGCCCGAAGAATAGATAGCTGAACTGGTTGAATCTCCCCATGCTGCCTTAGAAAACTTTGCACCTGACTCAAATAAGATGATGATGACGTTCCCGGCAACGCCGCTTCCTTGAACAGTTGCCGTGCTGGTAAAAGTCCCGCAGAGATGTGCGGTATCGCCAGGGCTGATTTTGCCATCCGTTCCACTTCCACCCCAGTTGCCCGAAGTGTTAAACCATGTTAGGCTGTGGGAATTTGAGCAGTTTGACCCAGAATCAGCACCTTGCGCTATCTGGGAAATGTAAATATCTTCAGCGAAACAAACACTTGGTAACAATATTATACAAAAGTACAGTAGTAACCTTTTCATTTTTATATTTTCCTTCCTGCTTGCTATGAACAAATGATAACATAACAAATAATAAAGTAAAGTGATTAAAATCACACGGCTTTTTACGTCTGTTCTTAAACTTTAAGAAAATATTATATTTTTGAACATAGATAAATTTTTTCGTGATTTAACAGCGCATACTTATGAGCATTACTCTGGCCAAGTTCGGTGATAAAATCATCAACGATGACAGAAAAACCGATTCGCTCTAATCTTTTTTTATAATCCTGCCCATATATCCGTACATGGTCATGCTGACCAAAAAATCTTTCCCGATCTTTCGGAGCCGTTATCGAGGGATCCTCAATGGTCTTTTGAATAGTATAGGAAATCGGTACTTGTAAAATAGCGGTGCCTCCGGGCTTTAAAACTCGGTATATTTCTGACATAGCTTTTGCATCATCTGGTATATGCTCTAACACGTGATTGCACATAATGAAATCAAACGTATTGTCCTTTTGTTCTATATTCGTGATATTCATTTTTACTGCTGCCAGAGGTGAGTCAAGATCTGCTGATAGATAATCAATATTTGATTGAGACATAAATACTTTGTTAAGTTGCTTTTCCGGAGCGATATGAAGTATCTTTATTTTTTTCTCAAAAATATCCTGTCTTTTTTTCTGAAGATATAAATAGAGCAGGCGCTCTCTATCATCGGAAAAACACCGCGGGCATGTCGCGTTCAACCGATAGTACGCACCAACAACTTTTTTTTCTTTTAATACAGGGAATTCGAAGCCCGCAGGCAATAGCTTGTTGAATTTTCCTCCGCAGAAGGGACACTCAAATTCATCGCCTGTATATTTTATCGATTTAATATAACGATAAGAATCTAATATCGGTGAATAAATTTGATAAGGTATTATTTTCTTTATCTTTTGTTTTATTTTCAATAACACTTAATGCCTCCCTTTGATCATGGGCTATATATAGTCCAGAAAACGTTTGACTCCTGACCTTAAACACATAATTAGGCGACTTTCTAACATTACTTAGTACGTTTGTATTAGGTGATAACTTCTTTAGTCCGACCCGATTTGAAGTAAACCATGCCGATGATACCATACGCCACAACACATCCTATGAACCCAAATATTAAATTATTAATAGGATTTCGCGAAAATACATTATAGGTCAACAACCACATTATGATAACGATAAAAGCTATGCCAGTTCCATGTATGAATATTTTCCAATATTTCATTATATCAAGACCAGTTAACTTATTCATTCGTATTACTTGAAATATATAACTTATTGTCATAGATAGAAAAACTACTGAAGCCGCCCCAATTGATCCGAATTCTTTTACTGCCGGATAAATTAAAACGATAATCAAAGCCGCCCTGATACCTGAGAAAAGACGTTGAAGACTCGGCTTGCCAATAGCCATGTAGACATTCACCATGGGAGAACTAAAGGCCCCTAATAGTGTAGTAGTAAATAATATTGCAAAGGGAATGGACATAACGGCATATTGACGACCGTATATAATTGATAAGATTTCTCGACTATACAATGCAGCAAAAAAGCAAGCAGGCATCCCCAGGATGACAAATAATCTCGTCGATTTTAGAGTATTTATATTTAGCCAGTTATTATCTTTTTGTCGTGAAGAAAAAGCTGGCATCAGAATCTGATTCAGCATATTTATAATAAGCATCGAAGGAGCTTGAGCCAATGAAAACGCCATACTATACAAACCTACTTCCGACTTCGTAAGAGTTTTGCCCATTACAAAAATAGCCGCCTGAGCATAGATAAAGTATAATATTGGCAATCCAAACATCCCTCGTGCGAAAGCATAAAGTGATTTTAGATGTTCTTCTTTGAATTTTAACCGGGGAATAAAGGGGCACATGATAAACGATATAACAAGCCGTGCACCGGCTTCAAATATAAAACCGATAACTAGCGCCATGACATTATGAAATATAAAAGAGAGGATTATTGAAACAACGATACCTATAATACCGCCCCCGCTATAGATATAGACCCATTTTTTATACTCCATTTTTTTCAGGGCTATGTACGCACGGGCGCTTAAAGCTCCATTAAAGAGAATAACGAGAAATGATACTTGAAGTGTAAAGAGATCCTTTTGAATGTGATAAAATTCAACTATCCACAGTGATCCTACAACGCCCATTATAAACAAGCCAATTGAACGTCCAAAAGAGAGCCACCATGCGCCGTTTAAATAAGTCTCATCCTCGGAATCAGGATTTTGAATTATGGCTTCTTTTATACCTACTTGTGTGAATGACTCAAGGGCTGCATTTATGGCAAGTATGATAGCCATGAGGCCAAATACTTCCGGTATCAGAATGCGGGTCAAAATCATATTTCGCACAAGTCTGAGTCCCTGCTCAATTGCCCCGCCAGCGCCAAGCCACATACCACCCTTAAGCAACCGCGATTTCAGGCCGTCAGCATTGAATAGCTTATGAGATTTTATTTTATTAATTATCCGAAGCATAATTTTACATCCTAAACCAGATGATCGTAAGATGCAGTATTCAACCGCGCAGAGTATTCACTCATCATCACGATATCAACCACTTTCTTAAACCAATAAGTCCGCCAATACCACTTAGCAACAACAGCAGTGTACCTGTTTCCGGTACTCGGTTCCATGTCCCCTTATAAGCATACATCGTATCACCATAAGGACCGCCAGCATAACCCCATATACTATTACTTTCAAGAAATGCCATAGAATCATAATAACCGCTTCCATTCAGATCGCTTTGGATAAATGATGACTCGACAATTTCCGCAGTCGCTAAATCTAAAGAGATATTAACAATGATATCGTGAGCAGAAATAGTATTAAAAATTGTAACTCCGCTCGGATCAACTAAATTAAATGTAAATATTGGGATTGTACCGCCATATACCCAGTCATGGTATGGATCATGCGCCACTTCATACTGTGATCCATAATAATTTAAAGTCCAATCGGGAATAATATCCATATATCCTGAAATTAAGTAACCCGTATTCGATATCACAGGTTCCAGAGTAGAATACACCGAAATGTCTGTCATATCGTATTTATATTGAAGTGCATATGCAGAATTACTGACAATAATTAAAAGTACCAAAGCAACTAATAGACAAAGTGATATTCTTTTCATAGATTTCTTCTTTCGATCTTAATACTTAGAGCTAATCTCGAAATTAGCGGGATTCACCGTTAGACAAGATTTCCTTGAAGGTAGCAATTACTTTGTTCTTAGCGTCAGTTAATTCTTTCCTGAGTTTGGTTTTCATCTGTTCCCGATTTTGATAACACCAAATAACGCGATCAACGGCCTGCTCCGTTTCCAGCGCGCGGCCATCTACTACCATTTCTCCCACACCAACGGTGTCGAAAATCCCCTGAAACTTCAGACTATAAGCCATGCCGACCGTCGGGATTTCCTGAGACAGCCCCGCGATACATGCGTGCATTCGCGATCCGATAAAAAAATCACAGAGACCGATAATCCCCTTTATTTCCGACTGACCATATTCGCCAGTTGAGATATGAATTCTTCCTTGATAGATCCTGTTAAAATGCTCCATGAGATCACGGCTTGCATCAGGATCACTATTAATATTTCCGGCGGGGCCGAATGTGTGTGGTATTAATAATATATGTGCTTTGGTTTCCTCCATAAATCTCTTTACAAGATCTGCGAGAAAGAGCTTGTAATCACATTTCAAGCCAAACATATTCTGTTTGCTGTATCCACCGTTATACATCAAGCCATTGACATTCAACCCAACCAATGGCGCATCCTTACCGCGGATAATAGGAGGTTCGACCCTTGACATATCCATTTCAGTCGAATCGAGAGTAAAAGCAATATCAGGGCAAAAGGCAAGCGAATTTTTCCCATTATTTGTTCCTAACAGTTCTTTTACAACACCTATACTCTGCACATCCCTTGTATACAGTCTATATGAATGCTTTATAATAATTGATGCAATCCATCTCGAAAGATAATGACTATAGGGTCCATACGTCTGCGGCAACAAGACCAATTTTTTTCTCATGAGCAATGCGATTATATCATCAAGGCTGGTGATGATGAACCGTCTTACCCCATATATATCACTAAAACTGTCGCCGCCGTGAATATTGCCTACGAAGTCCGCATCTTTTAAGGCTGACAAAAATTCATTTGATCGCACCAGCCTGTCACTGATAAATATGAATGGAATTAGCCGTTGGACGACTGCAAGGAAGAAAATCCAGAATAAATGCTCCTGAATTTTTGCATTTGGTGACAATCGGTGATTGACAATGCGGGCCTTCACCTTACCGCCCGGCAAGACTATCTCAAAATGTTTGGGTGCCTTGTTCCCCATGAAAAATAGTATCTCGGCATCGTTTTTTATTGAGATAACGTTCTTTATAAATGAGGCGGCCAACGCCGAAACACCCCTGTTGCCTGTTTCAAACGAGGCCCCCATTAAGCAGACTTTATAGCTCATTATTTTTCCTTTATTATACCGGAAGCTTATGTAAAAACGATCCTGTATAATCTGTCGATTGACTTCGAACCCGTCCTTAAACGGCGAACGATCTCGACACAAAGCATCATCAGTGCGTTAGTGATAATAACAATGATCAGGACCCTGAATGCATTGAAAGAATCCAATCGAAACAATCTCACCAGCACCTGCAAAATGGCAATTTGCACTAAATAAGACAAGAGAGAATACTCGCCAAGGAGATCGATTTTACGGACGATCAGATTATCGGGAGACAACCTGGTTCCGGCCGTGAAAATTACCAGGAGATTAAATATCGTTATCAAAACGTATTGCGGATAAAACAGGCTGATTTTTTGCAAACCAATTAGATAGATGAGAAAGAGGACGAAGATCCATACTGAGTACCGGGAAATATCTCTTAACTTCTTCATGTCAACAAACCCAAGGGCAAAACCACAGATGCCGATTACCATATATCGGAGGTTATACCCTTCCTGGTTGCCATATAACATCAAAGAACAATACAGCAACGCCATACCTGTGAAAATCACATGCAACCTGACGCGTTCTTTGAATAGGAATATAAGAAGACCGACAAAATTCAAAGTGTAGGCAATTGGCACCAATATGTCAAAAGCAACTATTTTGTGAGTACCAGAAACGAATATTATATATAACGTATCGTTGATCGATCCGATGTCGATTCCCTTTTTCCGAATAGATTGCCATCCTATAAAATACAATACCGCGTTAAGAAGAATGAAAAGAATAAGCAATTTGAAGCCGCGAACATAGAGTCTTTTGCTGATTTCGCTTGTTTGCACGCTGTACTTCTTTATATAAATCGCCGAAATGAGAAACCCAGACATTAATATGAAAGCGCCTGAAATGAATCGAACATATTTTATAATGCCCGATGTGGCATAAAAATAATCTAGGCTGTGGTAAATGACCATCCCCACAACGAGGACCCCTTTTACAAAATCTATCTCGTGATTTCTTCTGGTTTTTGGTTTATCCATGGCCGTGAAACAACCTGTTCTTTCCACAATGAGAAATCTGACAATATAACACTCGCGAATGCTATATTCGCAAACTCCAGAAAGATCAGTTGTGGCGCGAAAAACTTTACACCATTTTTCATGATGACAAGCGCCATTACTGTCGTCATGGGAAGAACCATCCACTCCCAATTTATTTTCTTTCGTATACAATAGATCGCAGTCCTCTTTATAATTATAAAATAGAAAACTGCATATAAGAAAATGCCGACATATCCGTGCTCAAGAAGGATAACTGCGAATTCATTGTCCCAGCTATAAAATTCCGTGGATTGTCCTGTGGCTAATTCTATTCTGGGAAATACAAGAAACAAGTGGCTGCCCTGCCCGAACCCGAAAAGGAAGTTCACTATTGAATTCGCGTTTGTGACTTTTGTATAAGCCATGTTCAATACCATGTATCTCCATTCGTAGCTTGCGCCTTTTATGGATTCAGCTTGAAAGGTACTACTATAATAAGATTCGAGGGTCTCCAGCGTGCCAGGTCTTATAATAAATACCAATACAGTAAGAGCCAGAATGACAATGAATTGTTTTTTTAATGATTTTCTGCCGAATAACATCATGATGACGCTTGCTCCGCCAAATGCAAGCCATGGTCCTCGGCTCATGCCGAAATAGAGCGCTGCAATACACAGGAGAGCTGCGATCCTAAAACTGATTTTCTGCCAGCGGCTTTCGCTTTTATCAAGCAAAAAAAGTGAGTAGAGAGATCCAACAGCCATGGCTAATCCAAACAGGATCCGATGGAGATAGGTTACAGTTACGTCTTTGGCTCCTGAAAACTCTATATGTTCAAACTCAGTGGAATGTTTTGCACCTAAAAATACCGTTGGATTGAATGTCGTATATCTTTCTATAATACCAAGCATGGCAGCTACAACAAGAGATAAAGCTATTGTCTTCATCAGAGATATCATGGTTTGTTTGTTTCTGATACTGTTCGCAATAATGAAGAAGAAAAGTACTGACTCGAACAGGAAATACATATACCGCTTTATACTGACAAGAACATTAGAGGAAATTAAAACCGAGACTCCTGTGAAAAATGTTATAACAAGGATGAGCCCTCCAAAGGGTATTCCGAATACTCTTTTTGGCACTTTCCCATTGTGAAGCCATTCTATTGCCATTAATAAAACAATGAATCTATGGATAGTCAATGCTGGCAAGGCTTCGCCGATTTCAAGAGACAGGCCGAGAGGTGCTAGCAGTAAAATAAAAACAGAACTCCTGACCCCTTTATCATAATCTACGGCATAGTGCCGAATCAGCACAGCCAAAACAATAATGATTATAATCGCATTCTGAAGCACAACAAATCTCCATTTGCATAAATAGTCGAGAAGCGACGATTATTGGCTATGTCTCTGTGTCCCTAGTATTCGCTCTAATGTACAAGACTATATCTGCTTCAATTGGGATTGTAAATCAGGATGTCTGCGCTTTTTTAAGCCCGAGGGACCATAATATCAAGTTCAAATATTTCTTACTAATATATTGTCTATCTTCTTTGCATAACCTGTTATTTCGCAAATCAACAATACTCACAGTGGTTATTATCAATCTAAATAAGGATCCATGAAAAATGATCAGCCGATAAAGAAATGCACTTATTTTCCCGTGGTGCTTAAGAAAATAGTAATGATTTGATTCTCTCTGAGTTAGTGATGAAAAAAACATCTCCGACCTTTTTTTTGAGCTTTGGCCTTCGAGATGGTAAATTGCCTCGCTTGCGAGATAATATATTTTCAGCCCTTCCTTTTTTAATCTAAAACAGAGATCGACATCGTCCGCATACATGAATAGTGCATCATCAAACCCCTTCAGTCTGTCCATAACCTGTTTTCTAGTAAAAATGCAAGCGCCGGTAAGACAATCTGCCTCCCTGCTGTCCTGATGGTCCCAGTAGCTCAATTCAATCGCGCTGAACATTCTTAATGTGGGAAACAGTCGGTCCAGCATCATCAAATAGCAGAATTGGTTCCAGAGAGTGGGAAAGGTCCGAGCAGCGACGTACTGAATTGACCCGTCCTGATTGAGAAGTTTACATCCTACCGCGCCGACATCATGATTAGATTCCATGAATTGAAACATGCCGTACAAGGCATTTGTTGCCAATATCGTGTCGGGATTGAGGAAAAGAACATATTTCCCCGTAACTTCTTGAAGACATCGGTTGTTCCCTCTTGTAAAGCCGATGTTTTCCGTGCATGCTACGATCTTGCACTGTGGATATCGCTGCCTGATCATGTCAACGCTGTCGTCAGCGGAGTTGTTGTCAACTATAATAACCTCATAGCTGACGCCCGCTGTTTTTTCCTGAAGAGAATTTATGCAATTCGCCAGCAGCTCTTTGGTATTCCAATTGACTATGCAGACTGAGATGTCCATTTTTAGTTATCCGATAAACTTCTTATGCCACAATTCAAATGATATCAGCAGATAAATCTGGCGCATGTAATCTTCCTGTTTACTTTCGTGAAGTCTCACGAGGTTTTCTATGTATGCCTTGTTGAAATATTTACTTACCGCCGAATCATTACTCAATAAACTCTCATCAATATAGCGGCGCATTTTACCGCGCAGCCATTTGTCCACCGGGTTCGCAAAACCCTTCTTTTTCCGGTGAACGATCGAAGGCGGGAGCCATTTCGCGAGGGCTTTTTTGTGTAAATACTTTCCTTGAAACCCTTTCAACTTAAGCTGCGGCGGCAGGCTTTCAATAAATTCCACCATGCGATAATCCAAAAACGGCACTCTTGCCTCAAGCGAGTTTGCCATCGACGTCTTGTCGCCGACCATGAGCAGGTCATCGGGAAGATTGGCCCGGGTGTCTATGTAGAGCATCTGAGTCAGGGGATCCAATGAAGCGACATCTGACTGCAGGCGGCGCAGCGCATCCTTTGCTTCGTACGCGTTGGCCCTGATCTCTTCCTTTACCCAATCCTGAAAAAGCTCCGACTTCATTTCGGCGCTGTAAAATGAATAGATCTTCGAAAACCGCGTCAGGATGTCCTTTTCAGAAAGCGCGGTGACGCCTCTCTTTAATCTCTCATTTCTCGGAAGGCTCAGCACGATTTTTTTCAGCAGCCGGTCAGTAAGAAATGAGGGCAGCTTGCTGTATACTCCGGACAGTTTGACGCCGATATATCGGTGATATCCGGCCCAGGGTTCGTCTGCGCCCTGTCCTGTCAACGCAACCTTGACTTTTTTGCCTGCTATCAGGCTTACAAAATAGAAGGCGGCCGCCGACTCATTTCCGACCGGTTCCTCCAGGTCCCACAGATATCGTTCGTAATATTTTTCATAATCCTTCGAGGTCACGATCATTTCCGAATGATCGGCGCCGAATCGCGCGGCCATGTCCCTGGCATCGGTGGTTTCGTTTGTTTTTTCCCCGTCCTCAAAACCAATCGTAAACGTGTGAATGGGCTGTGAAACCATCTTGCTCATGAGAGCGAGCAGCACTCCCGAATCGAGCCCCGAACTAAGAAAAAGGCCGACAGGGACGTCGCTCCTCATTTGAATCTTCACGGTATCTTCCAGAAGTGATTGATATTCCTCTATCAGTTCATTTTCCCGGTAACTTTGCCTGATCCGCGGCGTCCAGTTCCAATACCGCTCAATTTTCAAACCGTTCGGACCGGCAATCATAAAATGTCCGGGAGGAAGTTTTTGAATGCCCTTGAAAAGCGTGTTGGGAGAAGGGACATAACGAAACGTAAAAAGCTCCCCCAGTGATTTGATGTCAACTGCTCGCTCGAATTTATTCTCCTGCAATATCGATTTGATCTCGGAAGCAAATAAAAGCGTGTTGTTGATCACCGTATAGTAGAGCGGTTTGACACCCAGATGATCCCTGGCCATGAACAGCCTTTTCAGCTTACCGTCCCAGAGGGCGAATGCGAATATTCCGTTAAACCGTTTTACACAGTCCGGTCCCCATTCCTCATATCCGTGAACAATGACCTCGGTATCAGTGCGCGTTTTAAATGTATGGCCTTTAGCAAGAAGTTCTTCGCGCAGTTCTATGAAGTTGTATATTTCTCCATTAAATATGACCTGGAGACTATCATCCTCGTTTGATATCGGCTGAGAACCGCCCGCGAGATCGATGATGCTCAACCTTCTATGGCCCAGGCCGATGCCTTGCGCAACAAAACTTCCGTCCCCATCCGGACCCCGGTGACGAATGATATTCATCATCCTGGTGAGGAGGTCACGATCAACCGGTTTTTCATTGAGATGATATATGCCGCAAATTCCGCACATTAATGTTAAAACACAGCCTTTCTTCCCAGGTACTTAAGCATCATCGCGAATTGAATGCACGTCGCCCCTTTTCCTCTTCAGAGCGACAGGCTATCTTCGTATTTTAGATATTTTTGCCAACAGGGAAAACACATGTTCTTTCTGTTTTATCTTTAAAAATGCCCTGAAATCCTCCGGTTCTCTTGCCTTTTTCTCCCGGTAGGAATTTACATAGCCCTTGAGCATATAGTAACCCACCTTCGGATTTCTGCTTTCGAGGGACCGCCCCACAAGCCTTAAGGCAAAATACCACAGATAACCGCCCATGTAATAACTGACATCACCGTATTTTTCACAGGCTTTTATCAGTCCTTCGCCAAAAGCTGATCCTGTATTTTTTAAATGATGTGTAGTGAGTGTTTCCAGAGTCCCGGTTTCCCATTCCTTCATATTGGCCCGAATGATATCTACCCCATCCCACCCGGCACGCGCAATGAGTCCTCCGATATCGGCGAAACATTTTTTCCTGTAAAATTTATTGGGTCCGCAAACATAGCCCTCTGGATAATAGAGCTTTTCATAAGGCCCCTGCTGATTTTTTCTTTCATAAATAGCACCACCGGTAATGCCCAGGTGCTGATTATCTTTGAACGCCTGGCATATTTTCTCAAGCGCATCCGGAGGAAAGTCCAGGTCCGCATCGAATTTTGCAACAATATCGTAATCGATATTGCCAATCTTTTTCATCCCTTCGTAAAATGTCTCCACTACGCCTTTTCCCGGGTTTCTATAACCTCTATCGGGAATTGATACATATTCGATAAACGGGTTGTTTTCATTGCAGTATTGCAGGATTATTTTTTCCGTTCTGTCAGTGCTGCCGTCATTGACGATCACCCATTTGACGGGCAAGACAGTCTGTTTGAGCATACATTCTATCGTGGTTTGAATGGTCTTTTCTTCGTTCCTTGTCGGTGTAACGATAACGACTCTCAATGCTGAGCCCTCGACTCGTTTATTTCATTCATCTGCTGACTGTTCATAATCGTCTGAATTCAATGGTGGATGACAGGGACTTACAGAAACTGAGCCGCGAAGCGCGGCAGCGGGTCAGGGGGCGGTCCATTGCACGACCTTTCTTCTTTTTCTAATGCCCAGTACGCCCTTTGTTGCCTTAACCAAATACTGCGGCGCATGCAGCCAGTCGTAACTGCCGTTTAGTTTAGCCTGGAACAGCTCGATATCATCATCCGTGTTGATCGGAATTCGTCTGAGAAAATAAGAATCCTTCTCGTGCCTGGCCGTTCCGATGCTTGTGGTGACAGCGCCAATATAACCACAAGCGTGTAAGGTATCAGCTAGAAAAGTTACGAACTCCTTGTTATGTTCGGGGAAGCCATAGGGAAAAGAAAAAGTCCTTACTCGGCTTCCTGTCCTCTGCTCGATGATATCCCGGGATTGCCGGAGTTCCCTTTCCACATCCGCATGGGGTATCAGGTCCAGGTATTTGTGCGAAACCGTGTGGGAGCCAAAGGTGATTCCCCCTTTGACAAGTTCATTCACATGATCCCATGAGAGAAACTGTTTTCCAATTATGACATTGTTCACCGCGTCTATGAATGATGTGGGCAAATATACCGTCGCAGTAAATCCATGACTGGAAAGAATAGGGAAAGCGTCGGTATAAAAATCAAGAAAGCCGTCATCAAAAGTTATGACGACGGCCTTTTCTTCGCTGCTGTTCTCCCCTTCGCCGCCCGTGCGCAGGCGCTCGACTGCCGCTTCAAGCCCGATGACCCGATATCCGTTGTTCGCGAGGAAATCCATATGCCGGGCGAACACCTCAGGTGATGTCGCAACGCGAAAATACGGCGGAACTCGCCGCTCGTCATCGTAGGATATGCTGTGGTACATGAGGATCGGGATGCGAATACCTGTATTCTGTTTGAGTCTGGCCAATGGCTCAATAAGATTGAGCGTTATAAACCGATCAAGACGAAACATCAGGATTTCCCCTTGACCAGACCGTCCACCAGGTTGTAGTAATCCTTGCGCTTAATGTCCCAGCTCTGTTGTGCCACATAAGTTAGGGCATTGGCGGCCAGTTCCTTCCGCAAGCGCTGGTTTTTGATCATGATAAGCATTGCCTCGGCAAGGCTCTCTTCATCACCCGGCTCGAAGAACTTGATAATGGAATCATTAAAATAATATCGATCGATCCGCGTGTTGGCCGCGATAATAGGTACCCCGAGGGCCATGAACTCGAAGATCTTCGTGCTGAAGGCATCGCCGCCGAATGAGTCATTCCGCTTTGGAACTATGCCGAGGTCGGCATTCGCCATGATACCGGCGATCATTTTGATGGGTAGGCCGTCAAATACTTGCACCTGCTTCTGCAGAGACCTTTCTTCTATAAGTCGTGACAAATCCTCCTTGGCGCTGCCGTATCCGTAAATATGGAGCTTCGCTTCCGGCGCCTTGTCCCTGATAAGGTCCATGGCCTTTATGGCTATATCCAGACCCTGGTGCCAGTTAAGCGTGCCGGGATACATCATGATGAAGCGTCCATCGTCATGCCGTGTGCGGAGTGCGGTATTGAACATGCTGCTGTCGGGATAGTTTAAAAAAGTGGAGCATTTTTCCTGCTTCACCGAACGCGCAGTGATCACCTTTTCCCAAAGATGGTTGGCAATGATGACGTGGTCCGCGAAATTCGTGGACCACCGTTCGATGAGCTTGAGTGCCTTGAAAACAACGGACCCTTTGCTGACGCCGAACTTGCTTGCGTAGAACTCAGGAACGATGTCGTGAATATCGAGGATCACTTTAGCGCCGAGAAGCTTTGGGACAAGAGCGGCAAAGACCTCGAAGTCCGGTATGGAATGCACATGGATAAGGTCGTAGGGATCTTTGAGGTGTTTTCTCGTGAGCAGCCAGCCTGACCGCGCGATAAATCGCATAATTCGGAACAGATAAGATAGTTTTGTCCGCTCATTAATTTCGCGACTCTGGATCCGGTACACGTTCACGCCGTTGATGTTCTCGTATGTCGCATTATTATTCCTGAGGGCCAGAACATCCACGTAGTCGCCCCGACCGGCAAGCGCCTCGGCATAACGCATGATGCGGTTGTCGGACTCGTAAAATGAATACGCAAGCATACATATTCTCATAAATCAGGCACCTCTCATATCAATGAGCCGTAGTTCAGCCGTGCGAACCGTTCAAGTTCTTTTCTGTTGACCTTGCCGGTCGACGTTGCGGGAAACGATTCCCGGACCTCAATCGCCTCCGGCAGCATGTATTTCGGCAATATTCCAGCGCAATGATCGAGCAGCTCGCTTACCGCCGGACGCTCATTTTCAACGGTCGTCACATACGCGATGATCTTATTTCCGATCAGTTCGTCCGGGACCGCGATTGCCGCAGCCTGTCTCACCGCGGGGTGGCTCCTGAGCGCCAGCTCGATCTCGGTCAACTCGATGCGATACCCTCTGCTCTTTACCATGTGGTCCGTGCGGCCGACGAATGAATAGTTACCGTCCTGCTCCCTGCGGACGATATCGCCCGTCTTATAGACCGTTGCCTGATCCGTACCGGATCGCGGGTCTTGCACGAACTTCTCCCGTGTTTTCTCCTCGTCATTCCAGTGCCCGAGGGCAACGGTCGCTCCCTTGACGTAGAGTTCGCCTTCTTCACCGGCGTTCCGGACAATTTCATTCCCGCTGTTCAAGGCAAAGACCTCAAAACCCGGAAACGGACGTCCGATCGGGACCTTCCAGAGTTCATTTTCCGGTATAACGCCTATTCGATAGGACAATGATGAATTCGCCTCGGTCTGGCCGTAAATATTATAGAAAACAGCGTTCTTCATCTTATCCGTCAGCTTGCGGAGATATTTCACGGGAAGAACGTCACCCGAGAAATGGACGATGCGGAGCGAGCTGAAGGAATATTTGTCCAGCGCTCCCCGGTCCACGAGCATCGTTAGAACGGAAGACACCGAATTCCAGACAGTGATCTTCTGCTTGTCGATGTATTCCGCCAATGCCATCGGGAATGCCGCGAAGGACTCCGGGATCAGGACGATCGCGGCCCCCTGCCGTATCGCGACAAAGACATCAAAGACCGAGAGATCGAAATGAAGCGGCGCGTGGTTGGCGAGTCTGTCGCTCGCGCTGATAGTAAAATAATCAGCCGCCATGTTCACGAACGCAAGGGCATTCCGGTGTGAAATCACCACCCCCTTGGGCGTGCCCGTTGAGCCGGACGTATAGAGAATATATGCCGGATCATTCTCCGAGCATTCGACGCCCTCGAACTGAGCGGCCTTTTCATTCAAGACCTCCACCCATGCCGTGATCTCCACATCATTGTTCTTCAACATTCCCGGAGTGATAGCAGTATCGGTAATAATAACCTTTTTTAAAGGCTGGTCCGGCCCATGTTCCGCAAGCATGTTTGCTGCATGGATATTTGATGTGACAAGGCAGGTTATCCCGCAGTTCTGAATGATCGCTCCTATTCTGCTGACCGGCGCGAGCGGATCAAGCGGCACATAAACAGCTCCCGTCTTCAGTATGCCAAAAAGAGTGATGACCGACTCGATCGACTTGCCAAGCATGATCCCGACGCGATCGCCCTTATTGACGCCTTGACGCAACAACACGGCGGCGAGTTGATTGCTGGTCGCTTCAACCTGCGCATAGGTCATGGAGGCATCCTTGAAGATCAACGCAATCCTGTCAGGATGTTTCCGCGAGCCTTCCGTGAGAAGATGATGTAATAATGGCATTTTTATTCTACTCAAACAATTTATCGTTTACGTCTAATAGAATGATTTTTGCAAAGAAGTCGGCTTTCTAATCGTTTGCTATGCTTATAGAAGCAGCATAACGGCGAAAGAGAAAAGACAACTTTCTCAACATTGCAACCATCACCATTGGCCCGCCCTTGATTAGGACTCTGAATGCTAACATCGGACGATGAGTTTTTAGAGCTTTACTGCCCCATTCATACACCGGACCACCTAAGAACGCATACTTTTCCAACAAGCGAGACCGTCCACCTGAACAGTGCCCCCGTCGAACCATGTTAACCAAAGACAAAACACCTTCGGCCATCTTTTCAATATTCCTTGAACCTTGGCTCGTATGCTGCCGGTAAGCTATGGTAACCGGTTGCTTTGCTATCACGCATGGCCCATATATCCCGGCCTGAAGCATGAGATTATAATCGTTCAGCAAGCAAGGAGTCGTGTTGCCTTGAGGACCATAGGCTTTTTCAAAGAGAGATTTCTGCATGACGATTCTGCTTTGCGCGAGTCCTATTAACACATCCTTTGATAAATAGTCGCGGTATTTCTGCACCTCTATTACCGATGATTCTCCGATCTCAGTTGGTGCATTCTGACCCTCCCAAAAACGTATCATTGCCCCAATAATTAACGGGGGCGAGTCCAGTTTCCGGATTATCCTATCATATATAGCAAGTGCATTTGGGAAAAAGTAGTCATCACTGTCTAAGAATGCCATATACTCGCCATCCGCATGAGAGACCCCGGTTTTGTAGGCCATTTCCGATCCCTGGTTCTCCTGCCGTATGTTTTTGATCTTTGTTGCATAGGATCGAATTATTTCCTGTGTTCTGTCCGTGGAACCATCATCCACAACAATAAATTCATAATCAGTGAACTTTTGTGCTAACACCGACTCTATGGCCTGCCGAAGGTAGTCTTCCCGGTTGTACGTTGCAATAATTACCGTGAACCGTCTTTTCATGTCTACTTGAACCTCCATCTCTCTGCATTGACTGGAACTCCGCCTGAATGTCACAGCCCGAGGAAGGAAGCGATGACATTCCTCTGGACCTCTGAGGTCCCCGAATAGATCTTTCCGCCGATGGCGTCGCGAAGGTTCCTTTCAAAATCGAATTCCGTTGAATAGCCATACGCGCCGTGGATCTGTATTGCGTCCAGACTGCTCTGCACATAGCTTTCACTGATGAACAGTTTTGCCATGGCGGACTCCATCTGTGCCCGCTTGCCCTGGGCCTTCATCCAGGCGGCCTGATAGAGGACGAGCCGTGACAGCTCAAGACGGACCTTCATGTCCGCGATCTTGTGCGATATCGACTGATAGTTTCCGATCGGCTTCCCGAATTGCTGCCGCACTTTGGCATATTCGACACATTCGTCCAGCATGCGTTCCATCGCGCCGACGTGGGTGGCAAACAGACAGCTTCGCTCCCAATCCATTTCCGAATTGAATATTGCCGCGCCCGCCCCTTCCTTCCCTAACAGGTTCTTCGCGGGCACTTCACAGTCCCTGAGGATCACCTCTCCGAGCGGGCATGTCTTGAGCCCCATCAATTCTTCCCGTCTACCCAGAGAATATCCCGGGAAGTCCTTTTCCACCAGGAATACGGACATTCCGGCGAATTTTTTGCTCGCGTCCGTTACCGCGAAAACAAGCAGAACGTCCGCTATGGGGGCGTTCGTTATGAATGCCTTGGCGCCGTTCAGGATATATTTGTCTCCGCGTTTTTCAGCCTTGCACTTCAAGCTGAACGCGTCGGAACCTGAATTTGGTTCCGTCATGGCATGCCCGCCTTTTAGTGTTCCCTGAATAAGACCGGGGAGATATTTATCCTTTTGTTCCTCGGTCCCGAATTTCAGAATGGGCATTTCGCAGGTCCAGATCGTGGAATTCAGCGAAAAGAGCAGGCCGCCGTCACTGCACGCGTATCCCAGCCCCTCCATCGCCGCGATGCAGGTTAGAATGTCCAACTCCAGCCCTCCATAGCGCTTCGGAAGGGGCAGGCCCTGGATGCCGAACTGCGCGCACTTTTCCCAGCCGGCCTGGTTAAATTCACTCTTCTTTTCGCGCTCTCTCGCGCCTTCATTGAGCGCGCGTTTGGCGAATTCTATCGCGGACTTTTTGAAATCCAGTTGTTCTTCGGTGAGTGAAAAGTCCATAGAGTTCCTTTAGTGAGAAAAGTGAGTAAAGTGCGCTAAAGTGACTAAAATGCCTAAAGTGGCTAAAGTGACAGGTGCGTTCCTGTTTTTTTCTTCCTAGATGCCAGGCCTGCGAGCACATGGACTATTGCCCATGACGCCAGGTGAGAGGAGACAGACTGCGGGTCCTGTTTGGGATAGACCTCCACATAGTCCAGGCCTGCTATGCCCTCTTCGCCGAGCCGATATAGAGCGGAAAACAGCTCGTGCGGGAACAGTCCGTTGAAATCCGCGGGACCGCCGGGATTGAACGCGGCGTCGATACAGTCGCTGCAGATCGAAACAAAGACATGTTTTGTATTTTTCCGCGCGATGGTAATCGCCTTCTCGATAATGCTGTCCATTCCGTGTTTTCTGATATCCCTGATGTTAAAGATCGTTGCGCCCATTTTTTTCGCGTATGCAAACTGCGACGGAGAGTTTCGCGGCCCCCGGATAGCGAGATGGACTATGCTTTCCTTTCTCACATTTTCCAGCTGGGATATTCGGTGGATCGGGCCGCACCGGGGGAATTCATCTTCTCCGAAATTGGGACTATTGTCAAAATGGGCGTCGAAATGGATGACTCCGATATCACCCCCATGATTGGCGCCGAGGGCCCTGACGATCTCCTGCGTAAAGGAATGGTCCCCTCCCAGCGCGACCGGGATGCTTTGGTTTTTATAGATCGAATCCATTGCCGTAAATACGTTTTTCATGGTCGCGGCGGGATCTCCTGAATTGACCGATATATCACCGATATCGCCGAGCTTCAGATGGTCAAACAGATCGATCTCGTATTCAGGTAGAAATCCGCCATATCGCGCGGAGGCATGCCGGATGGTACGGGGCGCCTGTTCGCAGCTGCTGGACGACCCCCACGTTATGGTCCCCTCCCACGGCACGCCGACGACGATGACATCGTATCCTTTCACCAGCGACCGGACATCAAGTACATCGGCCCCAAGAAAAGACGGGGTATCTCCATATACGACGGGCAGAGATGCCTTTCTATTCGGCACCATCGGCATATCTTTCCTGTTGGCTTGCATATTCAGCTCCTTCTACCGGGAGAAACGCCTTTTATGTGAATTCTGCTCGTACTGTCACGCCCGCGACGTGCTTCATAAAGATAAAGCGATGTACTTTCAGCCGTTTCATTTCCTTCCACTTCACCAGCCGATGGACCCAAAGCGCCGGGATATTATCACCCCAGTAGTATCCATAGGCCCTTGTGAAACCTTTTTTATGGAGTGACCGCAACGCACTGGTTTGCAGAAATGATGCCAGATTATTTCCGCGCTCTTCGGGATTCAAAAACATATCAAAGGTATATGCTTGATCGTTCTCGCACTGCAGTCCAAGCCATTGGCAGTCAGGATGGCGGAGAGCCGTGTTGCTGCTGTCCGGCGCAAAGAACCAGATATCTCCAACGATCGTTTTCCCTTTTGCGATCGCATAACCGCCATATCCTTTTTTGAGATAATGAACTGCCTTGAAATATCTATTTTTAAGGGGATACAGAAGATCATGGTTATTCAGGAGGTCTTTTCGCAATTCAATGATTTCAACGGGCGCCTGTGCCGGATTTTCCTTCATTGCTTCAAGTTCAAGGAGATCTTTCTCAACGACGATGGCAACTCTGTTAAAATAAACGATCTGCCGCAATAATGATGACAAACCCGTGTGCTTGACAGATTCATAAATTTGCAGAAATCGCATGGAAAGCCGGTTGATCACTAGTCTCCCCTGGATGAACCCTTACGTGAATACATGGTCATTTCGTTTTGCTGTTTATCAAGGCCCAGATAGCATCGATGGTTTCGAAATTATCCGGCATCAGTTCATCGTCGGCAATGGTGATCGAGAAGTTCTTTTCCAGATAAGAAACAAGTAGCTGTATCCCCAGAGAATCAATAATGCCGGATTCGATCAGGTTATCCGTATCCCCCAGATCGGAAATCCCTTTGCCCCGAGTAAGGTCCTTTTTAATAAATTCTTTTATCGCTGTTTTGTCTTTCACGCTTTAACTCCTTACTCTTCACGGAAATCTTTTTACGATCGATGGACCGAGTGCACCGGCGACAGGTTCGGGTACCATCCTCCACAGCTTTTCAAAGAGGTCCCTTTTCCAGCCCCGCTTCCGGGTAAAATCCGTTTTCACCGTCGTATTGGGATAATAGTGATAACAATAATCGTATCTCGTACCGCCCCATCCGAGTCGATATATATCGGTCTGATCAGTATTGGGAATTCTTCCTGAATGAAAGATCCTCTTTCCCTCGGTGGTAAATCGAAGAATAAGCTGCCAGTAAAGGCCGTATGCGAACAGAGTGGCTTTATCGGTGGTATCCGGTACACAGGTAAACGGGAATGAGAACCAGTCTCTGAAATCCTTGACCATGGTGGCCGCAACGATATGATTATTGGACCTCAATATGGCAATGGAGGACATTCTATATTCAATCAGGTCTTCGATCCATTTTTGATTGACACAGGGCACACCCTTTTTATGGTGGTAACGCAAGAGTAATTTATAGAAACCGTTTACGTCCCGCGAAGGATATTCAAGCACGAGCTCATGCTTCATTGTTTCTTCGATGTTGTGCCTGTTCTGTTCAGATATCTCTTTCCAAATGTCGGATGAATTTCTTGCTACATTCAGTTGACGATTATAATAGCTGTCATCTATTCTCATGTCCCCCGCTATTCGGATCTTATATTGCTTGAGTGTAATTGGACACCCATTATGTTTCTTCGATATCTCTTTTGCCTTTTCGAAGAGCACCTGTGCAGCCTGTTCATTGTCGGCCAGGATCCCTCCGTTAACCGCGTACGGCGCCGATATCAGCACGTCTTTTCCGGAGGCCGTTGTAAGGTGATAGAGCGGCAGAATACCGCATATTTTCGTATCTTCAACCGCCGCAATCGGATAGAAGTCAAAACTATAATGTCGTCTCAGCAGGGAGCTCCATTCGTAACTCTGACCCGGCACCGAATTGGGGTTGTCATAGATATACTGCTCCCACTCACTTTTTTTTGATTCATCAATAATGACCGTTTTCAATCGTTATTTCCTTTCTGCCGACAGAACCGCCTTGCGTCCGTTTCCGGGATTAACGGCCGGACATTTACAAATTCCGGGTTCAAATTCCAGTGCGGTTTTAATATTTCAGCTTATCGAGATTCCTTTATCACCATCTGATATTTACCCGATATTTGCGGTTCTATCTCACCGACATACTCGAACTGTGTTTTCATGGAAGAATGAAAATTGTTCTTCAGATGCGCTTTCAGGTGTTCTTCGGTTTTTTCGGTATAGGTACTGCCCTTCACAATTCTGATCTTCATGCTTTCGGGACTTTGATAGACGACCTGAAAGCGTTCCACCGCGCCGGCAAGTTTTCTGTCCATGAACGTCCGGCACCAGAAATTAGGCGATATCATGCGCCCGTCCTTCGTGATGAAGACCTCTCCGGTGCGCCCCAGCAGACTGTCGAATACCCTGAGCGTCCGCCCGCACGCGCAATTGCTTTCGGAAATCCGACCAAGATCTCCGGTGCGATATCTGATGAACGGCATCGGCGAATCCTCAAGCGTGGTCACCAGGATCTCGCCTTCCGTTGCCCCGTCATTGGGACCCGCGGTTTCAACATACAGGCTCTCATCATTGATATGGAAGGACCCTTCCGGGCAGATCGCGGCTATGTGTCCCACTTCCCGGGCCCCGTAGATATTTGTGACAGGACATTGAAAGACCTCACGCAGAAGCTCCTTTTCGTGATCATAGAGCGGCGCGGCCCAGGCGATGACGAGTTGAATACGGGGAAGCAGCGCTGCTTTTCCGCTCTTTTGCGCGTAGGAAGCGAGCGCGGTCAAGGCGGAGGTAAAACCCCAGAGGACCTTTGGTTTAAAGGCCGCCAGCCGGTGAAGACTGTCCTCACAGTCCCTGTCCGTGAGGTTGACTCCCGGCAGAACAAGCTGGTTCCAGAGCGCGCTTCTTAATTTCAGCTGTGTGCTCGCGGGGTCATACGCGGTTGAAAGCCTCGCCATGCGCGCCTCACGCGCGCCGGGCCCCACACCATACCAGCTTTTCAACCGCAGCTCCAGCGCCCAGTTGCGGGCCGTCGTGGAACCGTCTTCATAAAAAACCGTGGGGGCGCCTGTTGAACCGCTCGAGGTGTTCCTTACCAGTTTATGCCTGCGGAAAAAGGCGAACGGGATGGGCTCGCCCGGTCCCCGGGTGCGCGCATCAGCCTTCTCGACGGACGACCGCAGCCGTTTGTCCACCATGTCCCGGTGATGGTCGATGACATCCTGTCTGCTAACCGGGGGGATCGCCTTGATATCTTCAAGCGTTTTGATATCACCCGGCGCAAAACCGAGCGTCTTGAACTTCTTTGTGTAGTACGGCACCCACGCATCGACGTGAGTGATCATGCGCCTCATCTTTATCAGCTGGATTTCGCGAGCCTGTTCAACGGAATAATGCTCTGATCCGAGAAAAGCCCGGTGCATCCGGTTGATCCCCCGCCGGTTCATCAGAAGACTGGTGAACGGGAACACGAGCGTGCCTATGAATCTGTCGCGCAGATCTTCAAGACGCATCACGTCAGACCCGTTTGAACCGGAGTTTTGAACGTTGAAATAACCTGAAATAGTTGACATCGGCGATTTCCCTGAATCCCGTTTTCCTGGTCAGGCCCAGATTCGCCTTGTTATCAATGCGGGTGCCGCCGTACATCTTTTTGAATCCCCTTTTGCGCAGTTCTTCGAACACCCGGTAGCGAAGTTCCGTACCCAGCCCCAAGCGCCGGTATGCGCTATGGACCGTGATCTGTTGTGACCATGCTTCGTTCGATTTCAGTTTTCTGTTGTAGTCCAGCAGCAGGAGACATCCTTCCCGGAACGTTACCAGATTGAAGCCGGCCACCGTATCGTTGTCAAGGGCCGCGAGGCATAATCCCTCGGAAGCGATCAGGTCGGCGACCTTGCCCTCCAGCCATTCCGTCATGGCCTCTATCTGGCGAATCAGCCCGACATCATCCCTGGTGATGAGCCTGAATTGTAATGTACTGTCGCCGGACTTTTGGGCCGGGACCGCGGTAAGGTCCACCCGGTAGATCCTGTAGGTGATGTTCCTGTAGAACGGCTTCATGAGATATTGCAGGCTCTTCCGCAGGCTCACCTGAAGCCCGTAGTCCTGATAATTGCGCAGAAACTTCCTGAGCAATTGCCGTGCTCCCGGGGAAGACGCCGTTCGACAGCTTATCGAACTAGTATCGCGATTCAATGTGGCCTTTCCATTGAGGATGAGGCTCAAATCCGAGGTTGCGCAGGCTTCCATATTCAGAAAGACCGTATACCCTGTCTCCCTCAAGGACCCTTATGGCTTCCGGCGTCCCGTCATACACGGGATGAATGTGCGTCCTGTCATCCAGTCCCTTTTTAATAAGAGGTATCTTGTTAATATCAAATCCCATAAGCGTGGCGCCAACAGCGTCGATCGTTACCGCGTTGAACCCCGCAAGCAGCACCCCAGCCTTTACCGGATCAGGCACGAGGGGGCCGTCCTTTTCCCCGCCAACGATGCCGTCGATAAGATAGAACAATTTCCTTTGCGGGGAATCAACTATTTTACCCTCTCTGTCCGCATACATGACCGCCCTGCAGAGATCGAGCAGGGTCCGCCACAGGGTGTCATTGCCATGCCACATTGCCTCAAAGACGTCGTCCTTGAACGGAATGATCTTATGCGTATTCCAGAGGGCTTTTTTTGCGATCGCGCACACAAATTTCACCGGTATGGATGGATTTGTCTGGATGACGTCGTGCAGGTGTGTGACGATCCGTTTTCTGCGCGAAGGATGAATGTACTGGTCGCCGCCCTCCTGCACTGAGCCGGTCATGAAATGAGGAAGGCTGTCCTTGAGCGCCGGGATGCCCATGAAATTCTTGAGCGCGAGAGTTACCCCGGTCCTGCGGTGGGTCTTCAGCTTCGCTATGCTGATCACCGCGTCGCTTTGGAGAAATGATCCGGGGAAGAGGTATTCATGCCTGCCTCCCGAATGGTGCTTGAACATGTTTTTATGCCCGGCAATGGCGATCCGGAGCCTCGTGGGGTCTATGCTGTTGAAATAACTTTCCTTGCCGAGGTCCACGAAGCGATATCCGCGCGGGTCCTGCTCGACTTTTTTCCTGCCCCATCTTCCGTAGAGCCACGTTCGATATGCCTTGTTGATCCTGAGATCGAAACATTCGAATTGGACTTTGGTCCGTTCCGCATACCATTCGAGAAGTTTTCCTATCCTGGAGACGACCATTGCCTTTTGAAAATCACAGTAGTACAACTGAGAATCGCCGATGATTATTCTTCCGTCATTATCAAGCGCCCTGCAGACGTAATCGAGCACCGGCCGCAGCACGGAGGCGTGGACGATCACCGAGAAAACGTCCTTGTTCTGCTCATGCTCATGCGTCACCGTGTTCGCCTTGATGAACACGGTCATGCCGGGCTTGATAAAATCACCAAAAGGATTCCAGTCCTTTGTATTAAAATGCGCCTTGTCGAGGCCGAGCCGGAAAAACGTCTCCCTGACGCCGTTGTAGACCTGATTATTCGGATCCAGTTCCGTCCCGGTATATTCCGGATATCGCGCGGGCGGGTCAAAGGGGAATCTATCCGGATAGCCCTTCTCCTTTTCGATAAATTGAACAGCGACCCTGTCCGCGATGTTCTTCGGGAATTCGATTGAGTTTTTTAATCCGTGCGAGTTATTCATTTTTAGATGAAAACCTAAAATCTTTGTAACTACTCAGATTGGCCGCAAAAGATCGCAAAGAACTCAAAGTAAAAAACACCTGAAACCATGTATTTAAGTTTTTGTTCTCTCTGCGATCCTGGAGCCTGCCCTCGAAATGTCTTGTCGGGGGTTCTATCGCGGCTAACTGATTTTGACCTGAGCAGTTACAAAGTTTTTTGATTTTATAAATCCTTTTCTCTCCAGAACTTCGCTATTTCCTTTGGAAGCGCGTGCCAGTACTGCCCTTCGTACCGTGATCGAATATACTCAAGGAACTCCCGGTAGAGTGTTGCCGGATATTCTTCGAGCCCGCATGTCGTATTGAAATTCATATAGTCAGGATGAGTGATCACAAGGGCCATCCCGCCATTGTGCGCCACCCAGTCCAGCTTTTTTTTCCAGATGTCGATGGTTCTCTCCCGCATGATCACGAAAAGCGCGTGGTCCTGCGGAAGCGTGTAGGGAAGTTCAATATATTCTCGTTCACCGATCTTCCCCTTGACCAGAAAGGGGAAAATCGTTCCCATGCCCTCGGAATGAGGCTCATAGGGGTCCGTATCGAATGTTGAGGCATCGTATTCTATGTTGAGATCATGGAACCAGTCCAGCTTATGAAGCATGGATGGAGCGCGATAGCCCACGGCATGCCATTCCCTGAGATAGTTGTTGATCTTTTCCACCCGCCCTCTGAATACTTCCCTCGAACTGTAGTATTTCCCGTCATGAAGAAGTCCGTGCACGCCAACTTCGAAGTTTCTCTCCTGCAAATGAAAACGCAGATCAGGCGACACCCGGTAGCGCTCAGGCACAAAATTGAAGGAAGAACGGAAACCGAGTTCCTCTTCCAGAAGCATAAGTTCCATGCAGCGATCATGCCCCTTTACCATTTCAACATCGTGGGTCAGCACCAGCGCGAACTTCTTCCCATCCGGCCATCCCTTCCAGTTTAAAGGTTTCTTCGAGGCCCCTTCATCGATGGGCCATACATCCGCGTATTTGATCCTCACTCTTTGCGCGATCAGCCTTCTGATGAGAAGCTGCAGCCGCCGGGGAATGGTTGGTTTAATAAAGTAATAGACTCGTAATATATTTTTCATGGTTTTTTAATTAAGTGCACTAAAGTGACTAAAGTAAATTAAAGTGACTAAAGTGCCTTAAGTACTTAAAGTGAGCTAAAGTTAGAAATTCCATTTTAGGCATTTTAGTTCACTTTGTTGCCGATTGTGGTAAAAATTGCGAGTAATTCGCTGCATTCGTCGTATTCTACTTTGACTTCATCTCGAGTTAGCATGTTTGCATCGATAATAACTTCCAGAAAGTAACTTAAAGTGACTAAAGTGCCTTAAGTACTTAAAGTGAGCTAAAGTTAGAAATTCCATTTTAGGCATTTTATTCACTTTTAACTTTAGACACTTTTAACTTTAGTTCACTTTAGTCACTTTAGTGCACTTTAGGCACTTTTAACTTTAGCTCACTTTAGGCACTTGTTATCTTAGTCACTTTAGTTCACTTTAGTCACTTTAGGCACTTAAAACAGCTCTACCCCATATGCCTGTACAACAGGGACCCCGCGATTTTGAGCAGCGGCATCGGCATATTGCCGAAGATCTGGTTGTGTATCCCCGTCAGTTTCAAGGCGTCCTTCACAAATGCGTTTTGCCGCAGATCGTATTTATAATAATGGATCGGATATTCCCGGGCTCCCCACCCTGTCTTGAACTGACGAAGACCGTTGTTCTGCGGTTCTGTCCTACCGAACTGGAAGCCCGCATATCCTTTGGCGCGATACGATCGTATCGCCTCCCACATAATGAGATTGTTGGCCCTGATGTTCTGGTACGCTTTGTCCGATGCCCCATATTTATAGAAAGCCTGATCGCCAAAATGAAAATAGACGGCGCCGGCGATATATTTACCTTGATGCTTTGCCAGCGCGACAGTTCCAAGCCCTTTTGAAAGAATATGTTCGTGAATTTTTCCAAAAAAGACCGCGGGCTGCGGTGGAAGTCCGTGATCTTTCCGGGTGATGCAGTTCAGCCGGCAAAATTCATTCAGAGCATCCATTGATTCGCTGAACGTTACCTCCACGCCTTCCTTCGTTGCTTTCTTGATGTTTCGTTTTGTGCTGTCCCGAAGATCTCCTAAAATATCATCTTCACTCCGGCGGATATCCAGGACATGACCGAAATAAACAGAAGCGGGAAGATACTGCGCCGGCAGGGCGTTCACGGGCCTCAGTTCGATCGACTTCCACTTTGCCTTCCTTCCCTGCGACAGCAATGCCTCCATAAGATCGGGAAAGAGCCCGTTTTCCGTCATGATCGGCTCGCAATAATCCGTAAACGGGAGCGATACCGCCCGCTTGCCGGTTATCCAGCTGTTGACTTCCATGACGGGGATCAATGCTTTCAAAACTCCATGCATTACCATAGTAAAATACATGGGTGTGTATCCGTACGATTCTGCCAATACTTTTGCCCAGTTTGATGAATGATAGAAAGAGCCCTGCACACTTGTTCTGAGAAGCGTGTTCCAACCTTCTTCGTCAGCGGGATTTATTATCTGTATTTCACTTTGCATTATTCCTGCCGGCGAATATTACAACCGCTTACCTGATCATCTGCCTGACTGTTTTAACGGCCTTTCCAAGCACCCTACGGACAAGAATCCCCGGAATTTCGCCGAGCCATGGACTCCGCGGCACAGCCTTAAGTGTTTTGTAAAGACGCAGACGGCGGAATTTATCATAGATGGCCTTCAGTTGTTCCCGGTCAATGGTCTCCGAAAGAATAGGGCCGCGATATTCTTTTTGAGAACTGAAGTTGATGTTGCTCCAATCCGTGTCATCGGTGATGAGCTTTTTTGCTACTGCATAGTCATAGAGAGGGGTGCCTGGCAGAGGGGTGAGGACATTCACATCGACAAAGTCGACCCGCGATTTCTTTATAAAGTCATATGTCTGCATCATCTCTTCCCGTGTCTCTTCAGGAGCGCCGATGATGAAATCGGCATTCACCTGCATTCCGGCGTCCTTCAGCAGGTTCACCGCATTCCAGTTGTCTTTTACCGTGACGCCGCCTTTGAGAAACTTCAGGGTCTTGTCACATCCGCTTTCAAGCCCCATTTTAACGGAAACAACGTTCATTGCCTTGAGCGATTTGGCCACATCAGGGGTCACAAAGTTTGCGCGGCACCAGCAGCTGAATCTGGCTTTTCGGTGAAAGCCGTTTTCAACGATCAATTCGGAAATACGGCGCAGGCGCGGATGATTTGAAGCAAAATTATCCTCGTTAAATCTGATTATTTTTACTCCGTTCTCGATAAGCTCCCTGACCTCTTCAAGAACATACTCAGGAGACGCATATCGAACGGTCCCCCAGTGGCGGGTGCAGGAGCAAAAAACGCAATTACTGGAACAGCCCCGCGCCGTGTACAAATAGTCACGATTTCCATAACCGACAACAGAGCGTTTTGGATGCGGCATCTGATCCATATCCGGGAGGGGTTGCCTTTTCTCATTTATGGTCAGTTCGCCGTTCTTTCGATAGACGATCCCTTTGACTCCAGCCAGGCGGGCCGGCTGCAATGAACCTGTCTCAAGATAGATCTGCAGGAGTTCAGCGAATGTCTGTTCTCCTTCGCCGATACATCCTGCATCCATATTTTTATCAAGGCAGCCCGGCACGGTAGTGATATGCATGCCCCCGATCACCACCGGCAGCTTATGCTGTTTGGCAATTACCGCTGACTGGACTGCGTTGGGATAATTCTTGGTGACCGTGCTGATCGCTACAAAGTCCGGCTGAAATGCTTTTATTCCCTCTTCTATTCGTCCATTTACAAAGCGGAATTCAAACGCGCCCTCGCCGAATTTATTTTCCGCATATGCGGCGAGACATGCCGGCCAAAGAGGCCGAAGATGGGTTTCTTCCTGAGAATATGGGTCTACAGCGCCTACAAAAAGGATTCTTTTCATCCGGCGTCTCCGCCAGAGGTAGTCACTCCTGCACCTGAACTGATATATTCTCTGATTTGCCGGGCCACCAGTTTCTGCTGCTCTTCCGTCAACCCCGGGAACATGGGCAAAGACAGGATTTCCCGCGCAGCCTTCTCTGTCACGTCCAATTTCCCATAGGTCACCTGTGCGCCGATGTACGCTTTCTGTTGATGCAATGGAACGGGATAATGAAGTCCCGTGGCTATATTTTGCGCGTCGAGAAACGCCTGGAGCTTATCGCGTCGCTGTGTTCGTATCACATAGAGGTGATACACCGCCTTCGACCATTCTCCTTCGTACGGAGGTGTAATACCTGAAATACCTTTCAATAAATCGTTATATTGGGCCGCCGCTTTCTGGCGCGCTTCGGTCCAGGCCGGCAGACGCTTCAACTTGGCTGAGAGGATCCCGGCCTGGATCGCGTCAAGCCTTCCATTGTATCCTTCGATATCATGATAGTACTTCCGGGCCTGGCCATGGTCCCGTATCATTTTGATCGTCTTTGCAACTGCTTCATCGTTCGTCGTGGCAGCGCCCGCCTCGCCGCAGGCCCCAAGGTTTTTCCCGGGATAGAAGCTGAATGCCGCGGCATGACCCATGGATCCGGCAATCCTCCAGCGATTTTCCTTCTTTGAAAAATACTTTGCTCCATGCGCCTGGCACGCATCCTCTACCACCTTGAGGCTGTGCTCACGTGCCGTTTCCATGATGGCGTCCATATCCGCCATTTGGCCGTACAAATGGACGGGAATTATTGCCGCTATCGTCTTGCCGGTTTTATTATGAACCGGCCTCCCTTTCGGCCCCCGGGTGCATTGCGTTTCAATGAATTCCCTGAGTTTTCCAGGATCCATGTTATACGTCCGTTCATCAATATCCACAAAGGCTATTGAAGCACCCGCCTGTGAAATCGCCTCGGTTGTGGCGATAAACGTATTCGGCACGGTTATCACCATGTCTCCCTGCCCTACCCCAAGGGCCATGAGCGCGAATCGCAGTGCATCGGTACCGCTCCCCAGCCCAACGCAGTATGGTATATCGCAGTATGCCGCGAACTCGCGTTCGAAATTTTCAACCATCGGGCCGCCGATAAAACCGGCTGTCTGGAAGGATTTCCGGACGATCGCTACCAACTCCTCCTCCATCTCGCGGTGCGGCGTTATTAAATCGAGGAAAGGGATTTTGCCGTTGGACAAGGGGAACCTCCCGTAAGTGAAGTGACTAAAGTGATAATATATAAGTGACTAAAGTGCGCTAAAGTGACTAAATTGCCTAAAGTAAATTAACGTGACCCCTAAAGTGCGCTAAAGTGACTAAATTGCCTAAAGTGAAAGCGTTTTGGCGATCTTTGTAAAAATAGCGAGTAATTCTCCACATTCGACATATTCTGCATTCACATCTTCCACACGAAGCATGTTTGCATCGACAATGACTTCCAGCCAATATTGCGTTTCGCTGGCTTCACTTTCACAAATTCTGATCTTACTCTTAAAATCCGCCTTGCTTCTGGAACGGTTGGCCTCACGGTAATTAGCGCCAATAGATGTTCCAGATTTAGTGATTTGATTTTTTATGACCTTTGCTTCAGCAGTGTTTGGCAGCTTGGCAGACAAACGAATTATTTTAACAGCAAATTCCCTCGTTCTTTTTTCCAACGCTTTTGCAAACTCTTTATTCTCCATCTTAGTCACTTTAGGTCACTTTTAACTCTGGTCACTTTAGCTCACTTTAGTCACTTTAGCGCACTTTAGGCACTTTTAACTTTGATCCCTTTAGTTCACTTTAGCGCACTTCTCTCACTTACTCTATCTTCCTCACCACCTTCGCCGGATTTCCCGCGACAATGGTGTTCGGCGGAACATCCTTTGTCACCACGCTTCCCGCCCCTACAATGGCGTTCTCGCCGATCGTCACCTTGCTCAAAATGGTCGCCCCTGATCCGACTGTCGCGCCTTTTTTTACCAGCGTCGGTTCCACCCGCCAATCAGCCTCTGTCTGGAGCCCGCCCTTGGTAGTGGTCGCGCGGGGGAAGGTATCATTGATGAACGTCACTCCATGGCCGATGAATACCTCGTCCTCGATGGTCACGCCTTCGCAGATGAACGTGTGGCTCTGGATCTTGCAGTTCTTGCCGATGAACGCATTCTTCTGCACCTCGACAAACGTGCCGATCTTGGTATTGTCATCGATGGTGCACCCGTACAGGTTCACAAAGTTGGCAAGCTTTACGTCCTTCCCGAGCTTTACATCGTCCGCGATAGAGACAAACTTCATAGCATCACCTGTTGTCCGTGCATTTTGAGCGATTTATTGCAGGCCTCAAGCATTTTCACCACCCGCAAGCCCGCATGTCCATCATTGATCGGCGTCTCGCTATTCTCCACGCACTGCACAAAATACTCTGTTTCCATCTTGAGAGCCTCTACCTGCTCTACCCGCGGCGCGTGCATATCGCCGGAGCGATAATTGACGAGCATCTTATAGGTCGCCTCCTTGCTCTTCACTTCCACGCCCTTGTCGTAGATCTTGATCTTTTCGTCCGCCTCAAGGTCGTTCCATACCAGCATTTTTTTCTCGCCGCCGATGCGGGTGGTCCTTACCTTGACCGGGGACAGCCAGTTCAGGTTGAAATGGGCGATCATCTGGTTCTTGAACTGGAGCGTTACATATGCGGTATCCTCCATCTCGCTTACATGCGCCTTGCCGCAGGCCGACACGGCAATGGGCCGCTCCTCGACAAGATAGTCCATGATGGCGAAATCATGGGCCGCGAGGTCCCATATCACGTTCACATCATGCTGGAACAGCCCCAAATTCACCCGGACGGAATCGTAATAGTAGAGGTCCCCCAGTGTTTTCTTTTCAATATGCTGTTTGATCTTTTTTACCGCGCCGGTAAACAGGAAGGTGTGGTCCACCATGATGGTCAGCTTTTTCCGCTCCGCCAGCGCGATCAATTCCTCGGCCTGCGCCGCCGTCGCGGTGAAGGGTTTTTCCACGAACACGTGTTTTCCGTTTTCGAGCGCCCTTTTGGCCAGTTCAAAATGGGTCGACACCGGCGTGATGACGGCCACGGCGTCGATCTCGGTCGAGTTCAGGACGTCGCTGCAGTCATGCGTTACCGTGCTGTTCGGATAGGATTTCCGCGCCCGGTTCAGGGACAGCTGGTTCCCATCGCATATCGTAGCGACCCGTGCCCCCTCAATTCCGCTGAAATTCCGCACGATGTTCGGTCCCCAGTAACCGTATCCTATGATTCCTATGTTGATCATAATCTCCCCCTGATCGATAAATACTGCGCATGGTGCATGGTGAGAAAAGTGCGCTTAAGTGCACTAAAGTGAACTTCTAACTTTAGGCATTTTAGACACTTTATGAATTTTAGGCACTGTTCTTTAGTACGCGCCCTTCCCCGCTATAACGATCCACGTGGTCTTCAGAAGTATCTTCACATCAAACCATATTGACCAGTTTGTCGCGTACTGGAGGTCGATGCGCACCATCTCGTCAAATGTTGTTGAACTTCGCCCGGTGACCTGCCATAACCCGGTGATTCCCGGTTTGACCTCCAGGACGCGGCGCCGGTGCCATGTATCATACTTTTCGAGTTCATACGGAATGGGAGGTCTCGGCCCGACCAGGGACATTTCTCCTTTCAGCACATTGATAAACTGAGGAAGCTCATCCAGACTTGTCTTCCGCAGGATATTCCCGAGAGGAGTCACCCTTTTGTCGTTCGTGATCTTGTACACTTTTTGCTTGACGCCTTTATCGCCGGTTTCGCCTGACACCTTTCCGGCGATCAGGTCCTGGACATATTGTTTGTGAACTTCCTCGTCATTGTCGGCAAACATGCTCCTGAATTTGAGAAAGATGAATTTTTTTCCGTATTGTCCGATCCTCTCCTGCCTGAACAGAACCGGCCCTCGTGAAGTCAGTTTAATACAGAGCGGGATCAACAGGAAAAAGGGAGAATAGATCAGGAGACCGACAATACCGCCGAGAACGTCGATCATCCGTTTCATCTTGAGCGCGTTTTTATGGGACCGTTCTTTTTTGGGGTATTCAGGATAGAACGTGAAGCTTATCGGGCCACCCGGTTTGTTCGGCTTTCCATCCTCGGGAAACCGATGAAAAGATAATTGTATGTCATCGAGTTGTTCGGCCGACAGCCGGGCGGAGAGACTTTCGTTGATCTTTTTCTGTAAAGTTTCCGTTTCAAGGCTGTTCATTTCAGTAAAGATAACGCCCAGAACCATAGGGTTTTTGTACCATCCCTTGATATCGGTATCCCGGGTAAGCACCGACAACGTCTGCATTGCCCACCTGACGGATTCACGCCTGCTCTCCAGATCGAGGATCCTGGTAAATTCCATGGTCATCACCAGAAACGGCCTTCCCGAGCGTTCGCTCCGTCTTCGCTCGAATATAAGAAACTCCAGAAAGAAATCTTCTTCATAGCAGCTGTATTCGTCATCACCGGGCATCTCGGAGCTTTGAGGAAGAATGACCTGCTTTTTCTTACGCGCTGGGATTTTCATTGGTTATTTCCTTAATGCTGAGATTTTATTCCTGTTCAGGGTTCACGGTTCACGGTTTTTTGCGCTTCAACGCGTTCGTTTTTATGGTTTCGCAACATTGAACCGTGAACCTCAAACTTTGAACCTGCTGTAGTAAAATTAAAAAACCTTCCGCAATGACACGGTGACCCGGTTGTTATCGTAGGTATCCGAAGCAGTATCCGGCGAATAGACATTCGTATACCGGTACTCAAGGGCCAGTGTCAGCTTTTCCCTGGCTACATATTCAAACACCACCCCGGTGCGATATGTTTCCAGGGCCGTGCCCGCTTGATTATCGTCCAGCCGCTCCGCTGCGAGATCGAGCGTGAGCTTTGATTTCGCCGTTATGGCATGACCGAGCTTTCCTGTCAGCCGGTACGTCGTGTTTTCCAGGTGTTTGCTTTCCGCATTGCGATATTCCAGGAATCCTCCGGAAACAACCAGGGACAACCGCTCGACATCTTTTCTGACAGTCGCGAGATACCGGTCCTCCCGTCGCAGATTGCGAAGGGGGTCCGGGACAAAACGCAACCCGGTCTCATAGGTTATGGTAACGGTCGGATACCGCTGCGTGAGTATGGCATCCCAGAACAGCTGGGAGCTCCTGCCTTTGCCCGCGTAGTCGAACCAGCTGTTGCCGGCCTTGAACGTGACCGTGGAATTCTCCGCGTACTCATAATTCAGTCCCAGATACAGATCGTCCTGCGTGTAATCCTCAATCGTATTTATATCCAGGGTATGCCTGACGCCGGCGAGCACGGCTGACCGCGGTGACAACTCCTGCGTGGCATCGGCATAGCCGATATGATCTGTCCGGTCTATGGCGAGCGGGTCCTTGTACCAGGTGTCGAGGTAGAAATAACCCGTCGTAACGGACATCTGGGAGAACGGCTTCAGCACAAGATAAGGATGTACGGTAAGAAGATTCCTGTCCGACTGGTTCACAAAATTACTTTCCTGCGTGTAGTCTCTCAAAACATCCAGTGATACTCTCGAGTATTGGTCCTTCACCTCCAAAAAAAGAACATCTGCCATGATCCTGTTCTTGTTCATAAGATCCAGCGTGTAATAGGAGCCATTCCGGACGGTCCTTTTTTCATAGTTGAGATAATTATAATTACCAGCGATAAACCATTCCCATTTGGGCGCCAGATACTCTCCGGAAAGTGAGGGGGCGGTCCTGGTGATGTAATCATCGTACCGGTTCTCCGTTGTCAGAAGAACATTGTCATTATACTCTTCACTCAAGAGTATGCTCGGCTGCACCCGGAATTCAGAACCTTCGACATGGGCGGGAGCGATGATCGACACTGCGCCGAGGATGATCGCCGAGATCCAAATGAGAGATAGTTTAAGGTTCACGGTTCACGGTTACTTCCCATGCATTCGGCAATGCTTCGCCCTCTCAGTTACATACAGCGAACCAAGGGGATTAAATCGGCAAAGCTGTCCTGCCTGACATCGATCAGATGAACGACAAACCAGCATCAGGCCAGTTCAACATCCTCGGCGCTGATCTTCAACCCGACGCTCCTGCCGAGAATATCGATGTTGATAAGGAACATCTGGCGGCCTTCCCGCTTTGCAAGGATACCAACCGTGCCGCGCAACGGGCCCTGTTTCACCCGCACGGCCGTTCCTTCCTTGAATGCCGGGAAAACATCGAGCTGCTCACCGCTCATGAGCATTGCCCTGAGAGATGCGATCTCTTCCGGTGACACGGAAGTCGGCTGCCCGGGCTCCAGCGAAACGAAACTCACGGACCCGCGCGTCTTCAAGACATTCACAAATGCTCCGGGGAGCGGATCAAGGTGAACAAACACATATCCGGGGAAGAGCGGGAAATCCACGGTTTTTTTTCTGTCTTTCCATTGACGCACTCTTGAAACGGATGGGAGAAAGTTCTCGATGTCCTTCCGCCCAAGCTCTTCGGACGTAACAAATTCATGACGCGATCGTACCCGGAGTGCATACCAGTTTTGAGTCATCATCGAATTAAGCGATCGCTCCACGCCCTCCTTGCCGGCGGGCCTGGCTCAACGTTTCTTCTGTTTTTTCCCATGGCGATCGTCATGGTAGTAGTGCTGATAGTGTTCGTAATACTTCCCCCCCAGGCTCGTGGTACTTGCATTGTTATACACCATCCCCAGCACGTTTGCGCCTTTCAGAACCTCGAACATCTGGGTAAGGCCCTGCAGAGAAACACCGCCCTCTTTTACGACAACGAGGACCCCGTCGACAAGCATGCTCATGGCCTGGGTCTCGGCAAACAGAAGGATCGGCGCCGTATCAATAATGATATACCGGTCCTGGTATCGGTGCTTCAGCTCCAGCAGGAACTCCCTCATCCGCTGCGATGAAAGAAGCTCACTGGGGTTCTCCACTTTTTTCCCCGCCGACATAAATGAGAGTTTTTGTATCCCGGTCTTCACCATGGCCTTCCCGGCATCTATCCTGTCTTCAAGACAGTCGGCAAGTCCGACGTGGGACCCCATGCCGAGATACTCATGGAGTGAAGGCCTTCTCAGATCGGCATCGACCAGCAGCACCGTTTGTCCGTATTCCCTGGCCAGCATGATGGCCAGGTTTGCGCTGGTCAGGCTTTTCCCCTCGCCGCTTACCGCGCTGGTCACCATGACCGTATTCCGGAATTCCTCCCTGGTCATCCGCAGAATTACGGTTTTCAATTTTCTATATTCTTCGGCAATGGGTGAGTCAGGATTCCCATTCGTGATGATACAGGGGTTGTTTGGATGCATCGTCATTCCTTTTGGAGAAGTATTTTAGTATCTACTCAGGTCAATATCTTTTAGCCGCGAATGGCCTGTAAAATGAACCGGCCACTTCGAGAAGCCCGCAAGGAACGCAGAGAGCATTAAAACTGAAATACCTGGTTCCTGGTTTTTTCGTTGAGTTCTTGGAGCCTGCCCTCGAAATGTGTTATCGGGGGTTCTTTTGCGGCCAATCTTAATAGTTACGATTTTTATTCATGCAGTATCTTGGCGATCACTCCCAGT
Source organism: Nitrospirota bacterium (assembly GCA_023229435.1). Classification (NCBI taxonomy): domain Bacteria; kingdom Pseudomonadati; phylum Nitrospirota; species Nitrospirota bacterium. The sequence continues at coordinate 229,712 of JALNZF010000001.1, read as the reverse complement.
TTTTCCAGAACGATGACCGCACCCAGAAGCACGAGGTACAACCCGGATAACGTGTATAAGAAGATGTCTTTTCTCCTCGACTTGATCAATGCATGGGGGTCCTGAATATGCGGGATCATTGCAAGCACGGGGACGCCTAAACTCCTGATCGCATCAACGTTCTTAATGGAATCATCAAAGGTATCGAGGAGCACAATAAGACCGGCTGCGCCCGCGAGCCCCCCAACGATCCCCAACAGCATGATCATAAAGCGGTTCGGGCTGACCGGCGCGATGGGAAGCACCGCGGGATCCACGATCTTGAACGTTCCCGCTTTGTCCTGCAACTCTGCCTGCGTGGACACCTCGGATTTGCCGTAGGCCGCTGTCAATTCGTCAAATATCTTTTTGCTGGATTCGCGTTCGCGCTCAAGGACGGTCAGCCGGTTGATCACATTTGAAGCGCGCACCAGTTTTTTCTGTGAAATGGCGTATTTTGCCTTGAGCGCCTCGATCTCGGATTGTACTTTGATCACCTCGGGATGGTCCTCCGTGTACTGGACGAGAAGATCATCGCGCCGCTTTTGCAATTCAAGATATCTGCCATACAGGACAATACTTTCGTCTCTTTTCAGCACCGAGATCTCTGCGTCAAGTTTGCCCACCTTCTCCTTGTGCTGGTTGATCTGGTCAAGGAGAAACCTGTTGGCGCCGAATGATTCCTCTCTCTTGGAGCCGATGTTCGACTCAATATACTTGCTGACCACATTGTTCACGTAATCCCGCGCAAAGCGGGGGTCCCGGTGTTGAAAAGACACCGTGAAAAAATCAACGTCCTTCCTGCCCGATTTGCTGAATTCGATCGTGATCAGGGTCTTGTCCTGCGTGCTCTTAATGAGGCCCTCAACCTCCGCCTCGGTCTTCCCCTGCAGATCAACGCCAAGATCGCTGATCACTTTTAAAACCAGGGTCCTGCTCTTCATGATCGTTGAAAGTGCCGTGGCTTTATCATCGATCGACTGCGTGCCGCCGATATTTTTAAGAAGGACATCGTTTAAAAAGCTTTTTTCGATGGAAACGACGGTCTTCGCCTCATAAACCGGCGGTATGAAATAACTTATGATGACCACCGCGGTAATGATGAAGGCGGCCGTCATCGCGAAAAGGTATCGCCGTTTCAGAATAAGATGCAGATAGCGTTTTATGTCCAGTTCCTGGGTTTGTTCCACGTCCATCTCCTAAAATATGCCTTCCTTGACAACAATATAATCACCCGGCTGAAGCCGGGCGTTCTGAGTAATGTCGCCGTCATTGATCAGTTTCTTCATCTTGACGGATATCGTGACCTCACGAGCGCCATCTTTCCGATAGATCATGGTATCGTTCTGGCTCGCGTATTTCGTGAATCCGCCTGCTTCAAGGATCGCTTCCATGACCGTAAGACCGTCACGATACTCGACAAACTTCGGTGTATTCACGGCCCCCATCACATAAACGTTCTTATTCACATTTGTCGATATATAGATGATGTCGTTCGATTCTATGGCGATGTCTTCCGTCATGTCTCCCTGAAGATACAATCTGGTAAAATCCTCTTTGATCTTTTCCCCACGCCTGAGCACATAGGCTTTTTTCAGGTCCGCCTTTCTGACGTCCTCTATCTGGCACAAAAGCTGGAGGAGACTCGTGCGCTGGGTCAGGGCAAATACGCCTAACTTTACGCCTCCTCCGAACAGATAGACCTTATTGTTCGTGATCCCGGTGACCATGACCGTCACAATGGGATTTTTTACGATCCTCCCGATCTTTCCGGTCAGCGTCGTTTGAAGGTCCTTTACCGTGGAATTAGCGGCTGTCACTTCACCCACAGTGGGGATCGAGATTTTTCCATCAGGGCGGACGATCACCGGGAGGGTCAGGTCCTTCTCGCCCCAGACGGATATAACAAGCGTATCCCCTTCCCCGATAAGATAATCCGCTGCCGATGCCGACGACGTAAACAAGAGTATGAGCAGAATAACGAATATGTTTATTTTCATAATGGTTACCCTCTTTCTTTGAAGTCAGGAGTCAGGTTCAAGGTTCAAAATTCAGGGTTGCATTGTAAATGTTCGAACGTTGAACCGTGAACCTGGAACCCGATCATCCGCCTTTTGCATCTCAATGCACCTTAACAGGCTGCTGAATGCCCGTTCCGTTTACCCTTCGACGGTGCTTCGACTTCGCTCAGCAGAGCGCTCAGAACGGCGAACGGAACGGGCATTGAAATTGTTGTTCTTTATCCGTTCGTGGTGAGCTTGTCGAACCACTCTAATGACTTTTTCAGCAACCTGTTATGACGTTCCATTCTTCCTGATCTTTTCCAGCAACGCTTTTGCATCCTGATCCTCGGGAAATTCCCCGAGTGCGATCGCCTTCTGAAGATTCTCCTTGGCTTTGGACGAGTCTCCGTTCGCCTTATACGCGAGGGCCAGATGGTACAAAATACTGGGATTCTTCGGGCTGCTCTCCGACGCTTTTTTGAGCATCTTCAATCCCTGGTCGATCCTGTTGTTCTTGAGAAGCACATACCCGAGCGTGTCCCGGATGGAATCATCCTGGGGTGCGATCATAAAAGCCCGCGTGGCATACCGAAGTGCCTGGGGAAGGCTCCTGTTCTCTTCCAAATAGAGATAGGCGAGGTTGTTCAGCGCCATGGCGTGGTTGGGGGACAGCCGGAGCACCTTCTGGTATTCGACTTCAGCCTCCTTCTTCTTCCCCATGGCATGCAGGATGGTCCCCTTCCGGAAAAGAACCTGGTCGGAACCCGACTTTGCCTTCTCCGCCTTGCGATACTGTTCCAGGGCCAATACATAATTTTTCTTGATCGAGTACAGGTCCCCGAGCATAAAAGCGAGCGAGGCGTCATTTCGCTTGTTTGCGTTCCTCAGCACCTCGATTCCCTTATCGACCTCATTGCTGTTCTGATACGCAAGAGCAAGGGTCAGGTATCCGATGGGAGAATCCGGATCTTTCCGGATGATCTCGCGGGCGTTTTCTTCCGCCTCTTTCCTGTTGCCCATACGGAGATGGATCCGCGTGAGTTCCGCACTCAGGTTCGGATTTTCGGGATGTTTTCTGATCTCTGCCCGCACCTTCTCCAGCGCCTTGGCAGGCTCTCCCATGGCAATATACGTATTCACCGTATACGCGAATCCAGCCTGCGGGTTGAGACGTTCAATGGCATCATCCACTGCCAAAACATCTTTAAATTTCCTGTCCGCGAGAAGGATGCTTCCTTTTACCTCGTAGAGGCCGATGTCCGCGGGGGATCTGCTGATCCCTTCATTCAGGACCTTGAGCGCCTGCCCGGTATCGTTTGTTCTTTGCAGATAGCGCGCCGCTGCGACGATGCCATCTGTTTTTTTGGTATCAGCCGCCCGGAGATAGGTTTTGCGGGCCTCTTGTTCGTCCCCATTTGCTTCCGCGAGAGAAGCGAGCAGAAGCAGGGCCTGTACATTGTCCGGTGAATGCTCCACCAGACTGCGAAGTTCCTGGACCGCCTGCTCATGCTTATCCTGCATAACGAAAATTGACGCAAGCTTGAGATAGGCAAGGTCATATTTCGGATCGACCTCCTTCGCCTTCACGAAAAAGGCCGTGGCCTCTTTTACGTTATTTTGCCGGAGATAGGCTTCTGCCATGAGATAATACGAAACCGCATCCGAAGGCCCGCCCTGGATACCTTTTTTGAGCACTTCGACAGCCTTCACCGGTTCATTATGATTCAGGTAGTACAGCGCAAGAAGATGCCTCGTATCCCGGGCTTCGGGCTTGAGACGCACGGCTGCTGCCAGTTCCGACTCGGCCTCCTGGCTCTTTCCCCGTTTCATGGCCACGAGCCCTTTTTTGATATGTACGTCCGCTAAAGAAGGGTCAAGCTCGAGGGCCCTATTCAGTTCCGCAAGCCCTTCCGCATTATTGCCTTTCAGCAAATACGCGCTGCCGACAATGTTGTGCGCCAGGGCGTTCTCATCATCCTGTGCCAGAACCTTCTTCGCTTCCTTAATGGCTTCATCCGCCATTTTCTTGTTCAAGAGAAGCAATGCGAGGTGCACCCGCGCACGGGTAAAGGCAGGCTGAAGATCAAGGGCTTTTTGGAATTGATTTATCGCTTGTTCAAATTCATTCCGGTAATAATGAGTGAGGCCGAGGATGTAATAGGTCCCTGCATTCGGTTGCTGAAGGAGCGCTTTTTGGAGCGGCGCAATGGCGTCGCTATATTGCTTTTTGAAGAACAGGGCGAACCCCTGGAGACGATGGCCTTCCGGCCAATCGGGAGATTGCTTGATTATGTCCTTTGAGATGGCAAGGGCATTGTCAAAGTCATTGCTCTCAATAAAGAGCAGCCCCTTTCGATACAGCGCTTCAATATCGCCGGGGTTGGCCTGAATGATGCGGTCCAGCGTCTTTAAGGCGGCCGCTCCGTCCTTGCGGCGTGTTTGAATATCGGCAAGCAGAAAAAGCGCCTTTCTATTCTCCGGTTCTTTTTCCATGACCTTTGCCAGTTGTATTTCCGCCTCCGGCGCGTTCCCCATAGCGACATATACGGTGGCGAGCGAAAGGGCGGGTGAAACAGTGTTTGCACCACACAGCGCAACGGCCTTATTAAGCAGCATGACGGCTGCAGAATTGTCATCCTTCATGGCACGCGCCCATCCCGCTATCTCCAGCGCATCGCAATCAATCGCCTTATCGCTCAGATAGGAGGAGAGTTCTTTCAGTGCGTCATCAGGTCGATTGGTATGCACCATGACCCTGGCGATCTCGATCTGAACATCCCGGGAGGAGGGATTCTGTCTTCGTACCTTTTGGAGCTCCTTTTCCGCCACCTCAAAATTCCCAACAGCAGTATATGCCCTGGCAAGCTGGAAGCGGGCCTCAAAATAGTTTTGGTCTTTTTCCAGGGCATTCTTGAAAAGAATGATCGCGCCGCGAGGGTTCTTGTCCTGGACTAGTTTGATCCCGTCATTTACGAGCTGTTCCTTCGTCTTATGCTTGTCCGTACAACCGCTAAACAGGATGAGCAATAGCATAAGAAGTGAATATAATTTATACATTTTAACTCCCTGCAAAGACAAGACGTCCCCCCCCCAAACCCTGTTGGTGCACTTTACACTCAGCGTTTTTCTTTTTTTGTATTTAAAAATAGTATTAAATATCAATACAATATAATTTGGCATTATCATTGCATTTACTCTCTCTATAAGCCAATTGCGCTTATTAAGGCTTTCATTGCAGTTGAATTTATTAAAAATAATGATAAATTATATGCCGACTAATTCATGCTGTCAATACCAAAATATATGTTTATTTTTTCTTTCACCTTGCTAAAATAATAATATGGTATTAGGTTTCTACCACGTATAAATAAATGATAACTACCTTGATGACATTCATCACTGCGTACGCTAAAGACGCAGGTGAAACAAAAATATATCTGACGCCATTTTCGGAGTTCGGAATGGTAAAGCGTGTTCTCGAACCCGGCACTATGTTGTTGTTAGGTATCTGCCTTTTAAGCCTTGGCCTCTTTGCAATTAAATTCAAAAAATAATCCGGCATTCTACAGGTTATAATGCCCGCTCAATGAGTGGGGCCTGACCGTTGTGAACCTCGCCAAAGGAGTGTTAATTACCTTTGGTTGACAGGCCAACTCCCTTTCTCAGCTACGGCCAGTAACGGGCCATTCCAATAGCGTTCGATGCCGTTCCAACAACAACGATCTTGCCGTCCTGCTGGATCTGGACATCGGAAGCAGAGTCGTCATTTCCAATGCTAAGGTCGGTTGTGACCATGCCAAAGCCATTTCCAAACGTCGTCGTGTCAAGCACGCCATCTGCGCTATAGCGGAACAGAGCGAAATCTGTGGTCAATATAACTCCCACGACTGACTGGAACGTCGCCGCAACAACGATCTTTCCGTCCGCCTGTACAACAAGACCCGCAGCCACTTCATTGCCATGCATCATGTCATCCGAGATGACAGTCCCGTCCGTGCCGAATGTCGTGTCCAGCGTGCCATTGGCATTGAATCTCATCAGAAACACGTCAGCATTAGTGCTCTCGTTTGTCGTACCGGCAACGATGATCTTTCCATCCGGAAGTATCGCGATATCGGCAAGAACGGGATCCGTACCAGGAGATGCGGTCGCCATCCCGGAGTTGAACGATAGGTCCGGAGCGCCGTTCGAATCGTAGCGGGAGAGGTATAATGATTTTAGTCCGCTTGCGTCTTGCATGTTTCCTCCAACCACGATCATACCGTCGGTTGGTTGTATTTTCACAACAACCGCAGAAGATGTTATAGAGGGCGTCGATACAATTTTACCGTTTGAATTGAAGGATGCGTCCAATGAGCCAGCCTGAGTGAAGCGTGCAACAATAGAGACAGACTGGTTCGAACCCGAGTTTTTTCCCTCACCGGCCACGACGATCTTCCCATCTGTCTGAATTGCCAGTGAACGGACCACATCAAAATCATAACTCATGTCGCACGTTACGGTACCGCTTGATTGAGGGCCAAATGTTGGATCGAGTGTTCCGTTTGCATTGTAGCGCGCAATGAGAAAATCTGAGGTCGAATTATATCTGTTTAGGGTTGTTGTGACATCCGTTAAGATTTCTGTTGCGCCGGTATCTCCGGCCGCCACGATCTTTCCATCGGACTGCACTGCCACAGCCCTGGCTGTCCCGACAATATCATCCGACCAGCCATTCTGCGTAAAGCCAAACGTCGTATCGAGCGCACCGATTGGTTGAAATCGCGCGATCGTGAAATAATGATAATAAATGATAGTCGTACTGTTCGGCTGCATAGTCAAGATGGAATATCCCGCGGTGACTATCTTCCCGTCCATTTGAATAGTTGCTGCATATGCTGCATATGCTTTATCCGCAGAGGAACCAAGCGCTGTCGTGACCATTCCGCCCGTTCCAAAAGATGTATCAAGGGCGCCGGGGGCAGGAATCGTGGTAAAGGACCATGAAAAAGAAGGGGCGATGGCGTTCCCTGCAGCATCCGTAACAACCGTGGTGATAGTCGCTGTATAGAGGGTGTTGTGCTCCAGTGCGCTAATCGTCGTGAATGTTGCAACGTTGTTCAAAGCATCATACGTCACGGTCCCGGCAATCGTTGTCGTGGCAGTGCTTGTCACGCGTTCCAGCAGAAACGTCGCCTCATTGATCGTCGATGCGTTCATGGCCTCGCTGAACGTGCATGTGACCGCCGTGGCAACATCAACGGCAGTCGCGCCATTCGCGGGAGATATTGCCATAATGGAGGGCAATGTCGTGTCTGGTTTCTCAGCGACATGCCTGCTGCTGCACGACACGATCGCAAGAGCGGCAAGAATAACTGCATGCGAGACCAGAAATCGTTTCTTCATAATCCATCCCTTTCTATGCCCAGCCTGACCGGGGAACACCCCGCACAAGACGGGGCAGGCCTGAAAGCTTTTGGACAGGATCTCAGGATAAAATCGTAACCATGTTTAACATCCTGACAATCCGGCACATCCCATTATTCTGTCGAAGGCTTGAGATTTATCCGCACTGTTAGAATAATTTGATTCTTGAGTAACTACTCATCATCCAATGGAGGAGGAATATGCTCCCTTGTTTTCCCATCTCGTAATTTTAACAATATAACATTATTTTCTTTTAACATCAATACCTTTAAAGAGAACATGATGACGGGAATGGACGCCCTTATTATGAGCTGACATGGATTAGATCGGTTGCAGATTAGTTACCGGTTATCTGACTGGTCCGTGTCCAGGAGAGCTGCTTTGTTTTCCGAAACATCGTACGAATGTATCAAAAAACGAGCAATGGACACACGCTGAAGTCTTTCGGGGAGAGGCAGAGTCAACAAAGATGGCAGGATATATACATAAAACTACGAGCTGAAAAACTTTTACTGTGATTTTAAACTTTTCTTGACTTTGTATCAACTATCCACTATATTTATTCAGAAATTTCATGAGTTAATTGTTCATCTCATCATTGCGTCAATATACAGCGCCGCTTCAAATAAAAATATCTCTGGTATTTGACAATCTTCAACAGCGATTTGAATTCACATTTCGCGAGTGGACAGCCTTAACTGTAAAGTTAAGGCTGACAAAAGTGACGTAAAATTTTACACAATAGAATATCTCTATTGAAAATAAATATGTATTATTTATAATATCAATATGTTATGTAATAGCATTGAATTTGCATCTAATTAATCAAACCCAAAACATACATTAAGGAGCGATTAAGACATCCTATGCTTAGACGATCCGTCGAAAATCGAAGAAAGTTTTATGATCCAAGCTACAAGGGCGTTGAGAGGAGAAGTGGCGACGATAGAAGAGCCGTGATAGACCGAAGAAAATCGGCCTCTTCAGACATTCCAAGATAATATAACCAGTTTTCAGAAATGATTGTTATATTTTAACCCGCGCTTATCTGATTTCATCCTTTGCGTTTTTCTCGACTTGCTTACGTGGTGTTTTTTCTTTAACAGATATTTTCTTTTTTTGGATACTTACGTCTGATCACACTCCGTTGCCCGATCCTTTGTCCTTGAAGCTGGTTACATCAATCTGCTGCAAATGCGGAAGTATCTGCAGTTTTTTAACCTCTCCATTCATTTCTTTATGCAATAAATTGAAGAACGTCTTCGTGATCTGCTCGTCAAATTGCGTGCCGCCGCATTTCATTACTTCACGAAATGCTTCATCGAGCCCCAGTTTGTCCCGATACGGCCGGTCCGTTGTCATAGCGTCAAAGGCATCAACGAGCGTGAGGATCTTTTCTCCTTCGCTCAGCTCAACTGCCCTGAGCGCATCGGGATATCCCTTCCCATCCATCCGTTCATGATGATGCAGAACAAACTGTTCAATATTTCTCCACGGAAAGTTTATTTTTGAAAGGATATCGTACGATATCTGAGGATGTCTTCTGATCTCGTTTATCTCCGGGGTTGTGAGCCCTTCTCCTTTTTTGATGACCCTGGTGTCAATGATGATCTTCCCGATATCATGCAACAGGCCGGCAACATAGATACCCTCCACCTCGTTCTTTTTCCATCCCAGTTCCCGCGCGATGGCGACAGCATAACATGCCACACGGTAGGAATGGTTCTTGGTATACCCATCCTTGGCGTCAATGGCGGCGGAAAATGCCTGGATGGTATCATGGTAAATGCGCCGCATGCTTTCATAGAGTTTTTTGTTTTCTACGGCTTTTTTGGTGAGTTCTAAAAATAACATCGCATTATACAGCGTTATCGCCATTTGATGCGCCACAACGCGGAGAACGTCTTTCTCGCTCTGACGGAATGCGGCCCGACCGAGTTTTTTGCCGAGAGAAATAGCCCCGACAAACTCATCTTTTGCAAAGAGCGGAATGAAGAGTTTTGTATTCAGCTGCGAAAATACCTTGTCGTTCCGTTCGTAAAATGAGCTCTTGGCCATCTCATGAACGGAGTGCGGTTCGTTTGGAGTAAAACGACCAATATGCTGAGGCAAAACAGATAAGGTAATCTCCTGGAGCGCTCTCTTTTTATAACCCTTTTCCACGAGAAGTTCGAGACTTCTCTGCTGAGGATGATAAACGAACAACGCCGCCGCCGGCACGGAAAACGTTCCCGTAATGACGTAGAGTGCCGATTTCATTTTTAACGACAGGTCCTTTGAGGACGTTGCCTCCTGTCCGAGATCAACCAGAGATGCAATACTGAACAACAGTCGTTTGAGATGCAGTTTCCCGGCGGACATCTTAGGATCTCCCGTTCAGATAATCGAGAGCGTCCTTCTCATCTTTAAAGACTTTAACATGCTTTATCAATCCCGCCATCTCGAACATCTCGCGATGGTCTTTTTTCATATTCGTGAAACAGAGCATACTGTTCGATTCCAGCGAATTCTGCACAATGCTTAAAAATATTGAAAGGCCGATGGTGTTGATAAATTGAACATCGGAAAAATTAACAACAAGCTTCTTCGATCCTTTGTCGATAAACTTTTCACTCGTCGATTCGAGACGTTCTGCCCCGATGTTATTGATATACCCTTTGGGCATCATGACGTCTATGTCCCGTTCTGATCTGGATGACAGAGAAAAATTACTCATGATTTACGGTATCCTCCTTGTGTATGCCTGCAGATCTCTCGATTTTTTTGACAAGCTTTATCTTCGTACCGTACTTGGTTTTTTCAAACTTGACTTGATCGACAAAGCGTTTAATTAATTTTAAACCCCATCCCCTTCCTGTTGTTTTCGCGGCCTCCTGGTCCCGGTAAGGTTCTCCCGTTTCCTGAATGATGAACTCCTGTCCGGCACTTTCTATCGACACCTCAAGATGGTCATCTTCAGCGGTAATGCTGATATAGACTTTATCATCCATGCCCCTGCCGTGTTCCATGGCGTTGATACAGGCTTCGATAACAGCTATTTGCAGCTGACCTATGGCTTCCTGATTGATATTCAGATTTTTACCGATCTGCTCCAGACTCTGGGCAACAATAAGCTCCGCATCTCTGGCAATCGGCAAGGTCATTTCAAAATACACGGCCGTTTCCTTTTGCGGTACCAACGCTTCAATGAAGTGCCCCTCCAGATCGTGGGCGGACTTTGCCAGGATCTCCCTCATGAAGAGACTATCGACAATGTCACGCAACACCCGATCGTCCATTGCCCTGAACGTACCAAACTCACCGCGAATAAATCCAGCGAGATACAATGCTTGCACAATGGCATGCGCCTGGCTGTCCGTCAGCGCAAAGACCTTCGCGATCCGCTGGCAGGAAAGCGCCTCGGAGGTATGATAGATCTTCGAGGTTATTGCGAGGGCGGTTCTCCTCTGTCCCAGATCCAGGAAAAAGCTCTTCAAGACCGATGACCAGGAGTGGGCGAGTGTTCCTTCCATGATCTCCTGAATGTAGGCATTCCAGAAATCCTTTTCACCGGGATTATTCTTCTCGCACACCCTGTTGACGATGCACCCGAGATAATAAGGGTTTCCGCCGAGATGACGAATAAGAAGAGGAGGCATGCTGCCTTCGGCCTCATGTTCGTTCAGGAGAGAAAGAACCATCGACGAGGTCGCCTCGGGTCCAAGCGGATACACCTGAATCCGCTCCAATCCGCTCACGCCGGGCATTTCCTGGAGTTCGGCCATGTTCCCCGAGATTATATGGGGCGTTTTTCTGTGCGTCATCGGTTCTTGAAAAAGTGATGCCAGTCTTTGATCAGGGACACCGGCAAGATGGAGCCCCTGTATCAGTTGAAAATCATCGATCAGAACGGCTACCGGCATTCCGGTAGAAAGCGTCGAGCGATGCGGCGCCGCAAGTGCAATACGAAGCGCATCGAGGGGATCTCCGGAGCAGCGCATATACTGGTCAAGAATTTCCTTTGCCCAGAAAGCCTCCCGCTCCTCCACGAGAAGGGACAGGTCATCTATTGATATCCCGTCCTGATAAAAAAGTGCTTGATCTTTTTTTGGGAAAGCGAGTCGCTGGCAGATAAACCGGGCCAGATAGTTCTTTGAAAAGTCTGTTACCGACAACAGCGCTGGATTGACCGAGTACCAGAACGGGACCACCCGGTCCTGCTTCCAGAATAGCTGCCCGAATAAATGCTTGAGCAGTTCCGTTTTCCCGATGCCCCTTTGACCGGAGAGAACAGCGCTGCGCGCCTGGCCCTTCTCCGCAAGAAGCACCCTCTTGAAGAGGTTGGCCTGCTCTTGCAGTCTTCCGATAAAATCCTTTTCCTGAAGAGAATTGAATGGCATGTTATGAGAACACCTCTATCCTGTTTTTCCCTTTGTTCTTGGCGCGGTAAAGCGCCTTGTCAACATTTTCGAGAAGAAGTTCGATCGTTTTCCCGTGCCCGGGATAGCATGCGATGCCGATACTGGATGAAAGCGTATGCGGCCCCTTACCTGCCGCGTTCCGGGGAAGCACCGCATACTTCTCCACATTGCTCCTCAATCGTTCCGCGATATCGATCGCCAATGTTTCCTCGGTCTCGGGAAGGATCACCATGAATTCATCTCCTCCGTACCGTGCCACAATGTCCATTGACCGCACCGTGTTTAACAACGTTTCAGCAATGTCTTTGAGTGTCTTATCGCCGAACAGATGCCCCATCGTGTCGTTGCAATATTTGAACCCGTCAAGATCGAGCATGAGAAGACTGAGGTGGTGTCCATACCGTTCGGACCGTGCCAATTCATCCTTCAGCCGTTCATTCAAATATCTTCGGTTCAAAAGCCCGGTCAAGGGATCGGTTATTGTCAACTTTTTAAGCTCCTCCGCCCTATTGAAGAACACATTCCGCTCCATAACGATAGCGGCATGGGTCGCAAAGGACTGGATGAGCTTCAAGTCTTCTTCATTAAAAACCTCGCCGGATGTCTTGTCCGACAGATTGAGGACGCCGATGATGCGATCATCGATCATGAGCGGTACGCTTACGAATGACCGCGTTTTATAATTTTGTCTGTTTTTATGCTTGACCCTCGGGTCATTTTCAAGATTTTCAACGAGGATGGCCTCGCCGAATTCGGCAACCCTGCCGGCTATGCCTTCACCCCGATTGATTCTGAGATTTTCCATCACTCTTTCGATGTTGCCTTTTTTCGCTTCCACGAGAAGGTCTTCGGTCTCGTGGTCCAGAAGCATGAGTGACCCCTGCTCTGCCCTGAGCAGATCTGCGGATTTATCAAGGATCGTCTGGAGCAATGTTTCATAATTCCGAATGTGCGTTATTGTCTTTGTCAGTTCCGAAACTTCAGCAAAGCGGTCAAATTTTTTATCGAGGTCCTGGTGCAGACGCTGGTTCTCCATGGAGAGTGACGTCTGCTGGCAGTACGCTATAATGATCTGTTTGTCACTCTCTTTGAGAACCCTGTCGGTTATGCGCAGGATCCCTTCTAATTTTTTGAAAACCATGATGGGGAAAAAATACAGGGCACCCATGCCGTTCAGAAAGTCAGCCCTGGGATCTTTTACGGGTTCTGCTGAAAGGACAAACGGTTTTCCGCTGTTGAGTTCCTGCACGATCGTATCGTGCTCGTTGATGGTAATGGCCCCGGTCGTCCCGCAGCTTCTCGATAGACTATAGAGGCTGACATAGTTTTTCTGTTTGCGGTCAAAAACAAGGATGGCAATGCTTTCGATGTCGAGCAGTGAGGACAACTTGTCTATCATCTCTTGATAGAGCGTTTCCGGCCGTTCCTCTGCCGAAGCACCCCACTTTCCAATAATGCTTTTCAGGCTTTCGATCTTGCTCTTGAGCGTAACCGTTTCCCGGGCATTATTGATAAGCCGTCCCACGGAGTCGGCAACAAAACCCATGACCTTCCAGGTTTGCTGGGCGCTGGTAAAGGTGAGCGGTGTTGTTATGGAAATCGTGTCGATATCGCTGGACTCCAGGATATTCATGCATTCGCGAAAATCCTCGAACGAAGAGAACGAGCCATGACCCACTACCACTGCATGTTCATCCAGGTATTCGATAGGGAAAGAAAAGCACATGATCTTTGAATAACACTTGAAGACATCGGGTTTCCCCTTCGCGATCGTGTTCATCATGATTGGATGACAATATGACTCACACTGCGACTTGAATGATGCGGAAGACAAGCAAAACCCCTGGCAAAAGGGAGGAGTATTCATTGGAGCGAAGATAAGCGTCCCATCCGGTGAATAGATGCTCAGAGAATATCCAAGGCTATCGGAAAGAGCGGTGAATTGGTCCTGCCAGGTCTCGGTCGTGAAGAGATCTTTCAGCTGTTCTTCAGTAATCGCGCTCACCACTCTGCCTCCGACGTTCCACGCTTTCGTCGTTGAACAACTTTTTTATGCCCTAAATTCTGAGGAGTGGACATGTCAAATTCTGCAGTAAACGCATGCCGTTTTCGATGAGCGCGTGCAAAGCAGTGCATGTAAATTAGATCATAAATAGAATTACACGCTCAGTTTACAATATAGAGTACACTGCATTTTCATGCCTTCATTCCTCTGTTAACGTCTTGTTTTTTGATGAGTAATCATTATTATTACTTTGTTATATTTAACACAATACATGTAGTGCGTCAATATATTTTATATCAATATATAGTGTTTGCAATTACCCTTTGGAGAAGCACGTTGCTTTCTTCGTTCATGCAGCTAACAAGCAATGAGCAACCAAAAACAGGGGTGTTCTTCGAAAGAACACCCCTGTTTTTGGCTTTTATTGTCTTTCACTCATTTAGCCTTTAAATACTTTTTTCATGATCCCCACCCCAACAAGACCTGCGCCAAAAAGAACCATCGATGCTGGTTCAGGCACTGTAGCCACACCAGCTAACGCCAGTGAGGGGATACTCATGACCATAATTATCGCTGCCGATAGATTTTTCTTCATACTGCCTCCTTGTCTTATTATTGCCAATATTGATCGTATCCCCAAGACAGCTCATTGGGTATAATATTAGAACTTCTTTGTTATTCTCCTCAAGCCAGCCATACCAGCCAGGCCAAATCCAAGAAGCAGCATGGTTGCCGGTTCAGGAACTTGATGGTACAACTGGTTCTGAACATCACGTTTGCTACTATCGACAATATTGAGCACCTGAGTTCCCCAGGAATGTTGCAAATATGTGTAATTGTTATAATTGAGCAGATCAAGGGACCAAGGAGTCCCGATTAATCCATGATAAGAACCTGATACCTGCAGACTCCACATTGTCTTCTGCAGATCGGCCTGATTTATCTTGTTGTCATTTAACTCATCAGCGTATTCTCCACTCGCGAACCTATAAAAAAGGTAATCAACCGATTCTTTAAGAAGAGGGCCATTGGTACCTACCCTGTTTGAGATACCCTTTACTTCATACCACGTATTTGGATAGATGTACACATGTTCCTGAATGCAAAATGTGTCATATGAACCTGATACGAATCCGTCTTTGCTCTCTGACACCGCATAGGTCATTATACCGGCATTGTCGAGATTGTTATAAGCAATAAGCGTAATCCAATCATCGACGTTTATTGTAGTCGCCATAGCTGTCGGTGACATACACAGTGCAGCTACCAGTATCAGCGCCGATAGTGTTAAATTAAAATGCTTTTTCATGAAGTATCCTCTTTCAATAACGTAATTATTATTTCTTCATTACTACTATTGCAGTATATATGCCATTTTATAACACATTGTTTTTATATTATATTTTTATTTTACTCTTTTCAAATCACCTTTATGTAAGAAAAGCCGACAATATTATAGCAACTGCTATGGATTCAAATAAATAAAGCCATCAGAGTATCTGATGGCTTTATTTAATGGTGCCCCTGGGAAGACTCGAACTTCCGGCACGCGGTTTAGGAAACCGCTGCTCTATCCACCTGAGCTACAGGGGCAGTGATTAAATTGATAATGGCGAATTGAGAATAAAAATGCAGGAATTGTTTCGGCACCCTAACCGTTGTCATCCAACTTTCATTATCCATTTTCCATTGACCTTATTTCTACAACATTTCCTCAAAATCGATTTTTTTCCGTCTCGTGATGACCCTCAGTTTGTTGAGCGCCTGGGTCTCGATCTGCCGGACCCGCTCACGCGTGATACCAAACTCCTTGCCGATACTATCGAGCGTTTTGGGATCGCCATCACCCAGGCCAAACCTCAGTTCAACGACCTTCCGTTCACTCACCGAAAGCTGCTGAAGCCAGTCATCAATATGTTCCCGTCTGCGGATGTCCTCTGAAGCACTCGCCGGCGACAGCGAGTTGGTGTCCTGAAGGATGTCCTTGAGCGTTTCTTCCTCCTGATCGCCGATAAGCATGTCCAGAGAGTAGGTCTCTCGCACTACCTGTGAGATGCTCCGTACCTTATCGACGGTGACCTTCATTTTTTTTGCAATTTCTTCTATTTGAGGATCGCGGCCCAGGGTTTGTGTGAGTTGGCGCACCGAGCGCATGTAGGAATTGACGATCTCGGCGATATGGACAGGCAGGCGAATAGTTCGTGTTTGATTAACGATCGCCCGTTCAATGGATTGTTTGATCCACCACGAAGCGTAGGTGCTGAACTTGAAACCGCGCTGGTACTGAAACTTTTCCACGGCCCGGATCAGGCCAAGATTTCCCTCTTCGATAATATCCGAGAACTGCAAACCCCGATTGATGTATTTTTTTCCGATCGCCACAACGAGCCGGAGGTTCGCCTCGATCATTTTGGCGCGGGCATCCTGGTCGCCCTTCTCGATCTTCTTGGCAAGCTCCTGTTCCTGCTCAAACGTTAAGAGGGGTGTCTTGCGGATTTCCTTGAGATAATACTTTATGGCATCAAGGCCCTTCGATGCCGGGATCTCGGATGCGCCATCAGACGAGGAGTCCGTACTTGCCTGCTTATCTCTATTTTTACTGTCCTCGCGTTCCTCGCTGTAGGGATCTGAGCCTATCAGATCATCAACCGGCCGTTCCCTCTCACTCATGAACACCTCGTGTCGTGCAAAATAGGATTCAAGGTGCTCCTTTTACTGACTCGTTCCCGCGAACAGTCATTGAAAAAATGGTCGGGGCGAGAGGATTTGAACCTCCGACCCCTTGGTCCCGAACCAAGTGCGCTACCAGGCTGCGCTACGCCCCGACAAAACCGTCTCATAATATACTAACTAAATCCGCATGTCAACACCGTTAGAGATGAATAACGGATTATTTTGCCGCAGAATAAACCTTCATCCCGGACGGCGAACGCATGCTGCGATAATGCCAACAGGGTCAACGACTATTTTTCTTTTGTGCCGCTGCCATAAAATTATCGAAAGCTTCTTGATAGTAGTCTTTCTTTATCCTGATAAGGCTGGGAACGCGCCCTTCATACAGTTCCCTGCCCTCTTCAACATCCTTCCTGAGAAGATCATAAAAGGTCCCGTTCTTAAGCCCTTCGATCACCGCCTCCTGATTATAGAGGGCGATATCTGATACGATGATCCGCGCGAAACGTCGCGCCTTCTCCACGGCCTCGGGATCGGCTTCATCCACCCGGGGAATATTGCACTCCTCTTTCTGAAAGATCGAGGCCTCGAGACTGAGCGACTCGGGATACAGCGCGGACCCGTCCAGCCCGTCCGAAGATCCAGTCCTCTGAACTGCGGACCCGGATGGAATCGCTTCAGGGAAAGAGCGTTCCGTCTGCGCGTGATGCTGGGGACTGAGCAGAGCTGACTCGAACTCCCGTGCAGGAGGCCGTGACATCTCCGGCAGATCGTGGTGAGCATGGTCTTTGATCCCGCGTAATTCAGCTTCGACCTGTTCAGGGAAAATAAGTTTGCGCAGCTTGTTCACCAGAGAATCCGGGATGTGGTGCTTTTCGATGTAATCGTCTGCGCCATACAAGTTGGTCGGCGTACGTTTATACCGCCGCATGTCATACACCGAGGAGAGCAATATTATTTTGATCGATGATGTCTCCGGATTATTCTTCAACCGTTCGCAGAGTTCGAAGCCATAGATGCCCGGCAGCCCCACATCAAGTACCATGCCCCGAGGTTTGTTCTCGATCGCCTTCCTGAGCGCTTCAATGCCGTCAGCCGCGGTATCCACCTGGAATCCTGCTTCTGACAGAAAATCAGCGACCATCTTTCTGACAACATCGCTGTCATGCGCAACGAGCACCAGGGGGCCGGATGCTGACGCAGGAGGTGCGGTTGGAACTGGTGTTGCAATGGTTCTTGAGGGCATTGATGACGCCGGGGCCGGCTTCTGAACCGGGATCACATTTCCGCAGCGCGGACAACGCACCTTCACTCCCTTGCCGGATATCTTGGCATCATCGATCTTGAGTTTTGCGCCGCACTCACAGGAAACGATCATGGATAGCGAAATCCCCTCTTACCGCCGGACAACACGTCTCTGCGCTTGAACAATCCTATCAGGAATATCCCGGCTACGAAACCGGCGACATGCGTACGCCGTACCTCCACCCGAGCCGGCAACATAACCGGACAATTATCGCGATCAGTTTCACCCGTATACGAAAGACCGTCCTCAAGATACAAGAAATAGTATGCTTTGTCAATAAAATGGAACGGTCAATCCAAAGTGAGAACGCTAGGGCAGGTCGGGCATGTTTTCATGGAGCGATGAGTATAGCGCAGGACGACATTTATTTTCGCTTCTTAATTGCAGATTCCTTCACTTCACTGACATAATTGGCGGTAAAAATATAATCATCGATATAATCTCGTTTGCCGTCTCCGTTCAGATCGAACTTTTTCAATTTCGCGGATTCTCCGGCTTTGAGGAAAACAGTAAAGTCAGCTGCAGTCATCGAGCCCGATCCGGTTGGTTTCATGCTGATCTTCGGCGTGATCGTCAGAGGAAATACCATTTTCGCCTCTCCCCGAGATATGGCAAAGCCAGCCTTGTAGCCGCCTTTTTCAGGAATAAGCTCAATGATCCACGTATTCGTGTTGTCCGTATCGCTTTTCAAGGAAACAAGCCGCGCTCCCATGACCGCAACATCGGAAAACGTTATTTTTCCCGGAGGCGTCAGGAATACAACCTTCACCACGGATTTCCCGTCCGAGAACGCTATCGGAGGTTCTTGCCTGCACGCCACACCCGCCTGGTCGAACAGAGCGATGAACGCCTTGGGTGTCCGTTTACCACGGTACGCCTTGAAACGAGCAAGAACGCTTTCCTGGCTATAAATTCCCATATCCCCTCTTTGCGCATTTGATAGGGTGCCGCTGCTACTCATGACACTGTCGGTCTTCTCCCTGGGCATATTCGGTTCTCCGGTGGACTCCTGTGTTAACGGCAGCTCATTTTGCTCTTTTGCGATGCCTGTCTCTAAAGTCGGTTTGGCTTCTTCCCGCTTGCCCGGCTGACTAACAATAACGATCATCGAAGACGGCGCTACCGCTGTCACCGAATCATGAGCCTCGGTTAAAGCGGCACTGGTTGTCCCCTCGGCAGTTGTGACAGGCGGGTTGCTGACCTGCACTATTGTCGTGAGTGGAGCGCCATTGATGTTTGAGAGTTTGGCATTAAGAGAAGTGATCGTGCCCTGGCCATTTCCCAGAAGGTCAAAACTCAGCGTGGCGATAAGACCGTTGCCCGTAACAGGGGCCGTGCGGATAATCGCAATGCGCAGGATCCCGGGGACATTCGGGTTGACCGCCGTCATTGCTCCCGAAATCAATGGACCTACAACAACCCGGGGATTGGAAAGGGTTGCGGCATCATAGGAAAGTGTAATATCCATCGAGGCGACACCAGTCATATCGCTGCCCGTAATCTGAAATATACCGTTGTCTGTTGAAGACACTGACAGAAGTGCTGCGGATGCAATGGATGTCGGAACAAATAGAAGCGGCAAAATAAAAGACGACAACAAGATAGCGATAAAAACCTTTTTTCTCATATGCACCCCTCAGTAAATAAAAGCCCCTGCATGGGGTCGCGGCTCGCACATCAGGGGCAACATTCCGAAATTATGGCTGGGATCAATGCTAATGTATATCAGCGGTTAAGAATGCGCTCAGACCGCTGATTGCGCTTCCATTCAGATTCTTCGCTGTCATATTCACAGCGCTAAAATCCGCCTGCGTCGGATTACTACCTACCGCAATATCGCAATTCACCGTGACGAATGCCCCGGTGCTGAAGCCGTTCTAATTCGCGTGGATATTCTGATGAGGGTGGTTCGGCATTTTCACTGCGGAAATAATCAGGGTCGCGTGTCAACTCTTGTATTGATTGAAGTTGAGACGAGACCCTGATTTGCTCTCCCGTGTAAAACTCAGTCGTCTACTTCAACTTTTTTACATTTTAGGTTGCCTGTCTCATTTGAGGTGCATAATAACATTCCTGTGTGAACGCCCATAAAGTGAAAGCTGGTAGGTACATAATAAGAACCCGGTTTGTCAGCTTGACTAATACCATTCCAAGTTGTGCAACCTGAAATTAAGACAGTAGCCGAGGCCATCAATCCCATCGCAACTAAAATATTCTTCATATACCCCTCCCGTGCCGGTTATTTGTTATACAATATTTGTGTACCCTTAAAACAGTATAAACGTCAACTATTGATTATTGATTAGATACCGACCATGTAACACCTTCTGAGCTTGATATTGGCATCACAAATGTTCTCTTTTCGCTGGCTTTTGCCGTGCCGACAGGGTAGAACATACCAGACTGGTAGGCATCGTCGGAAATGTAATGTCTTACCGGAATATTCAGCAGCATTAAAGCTTGTTACTGTGTTAGACTTCCACAACAAGCACCTCCTCCCCTGCAATGCCAAATACCACAGCAACAAACAAACCCAACATCACTTTGACTACAGAGGTTCTTGCAAAAGTCTTTATTCGTCATTCCCGAAGTCTTTATCGGGAATCCAGTATCCTTTAAAAGCAAACACTTCTGGATACCCGCCTTCGCGGGTATGACGGCAAAAACGGTTTCTTCGATACATTTGCAAGAGGCTCTACATTCCTTCTTATGTCCTATCTCCCTGTTTGCGACCCAGAAAGATACTGTTAGACGCCAATCGCGCGACTTACCCTCCGGGCAAGTTCGTCGGAGTCGAGCCACTGGTCGAAATCAATTTGTTGCATATCATACGGCACAGGACGATCTTTAAGATTGCAATAAAGTGATGTTCTTAGTGAATGTCAGCGGTTAAGACTGCGCTTAGACCGCTGATTGCGATTCCATTCAGATCCTTCGCTGTCATATTCACAACGCTAAAATCCGTCTGCGTCGGATTACTACCCGCCGCAATATCGCAATTCACCGTGGCGAATTCCCCGGTGCTGAAGCCGTTCGGATTCGCCAGAACTATGTGCACCGTGCCGGATGACGCTGTATAATTCGCAACGACACTCGAGTTCGAAACAGCGAGTCCTGATGCCGTCACAATTCCGCTGTCTGTCTCGGGAGGATTAGTCGTGCTCTTGATGGTAACGCCCGCCGGCAGATGCATGGTAATGTCAATTCCACCAATTTGCGTACCCGTTGCGAGGGTCCCTGTTGCGGATAGTTTTACTATCGCCTGTGTGGACTGCGTCGTGGTGTTGCCTCCCGTGGTGTTGCCTTCCGTGGTCCCGCCGCCACCACCGCCACCGCATGCTGAGAAGAGCAGGGCCGACGTCACAAGCAGCAAAAGAATGATAAACGATGTTTTCTTCATGTAGTATGCCTCCTAATGTATGTCTCCTCCCCGTAGATCAAAGGAGGATTGATGGATTAATTCTTTCACGTCGTTAGAAACTAACCAGCCCTACCGATTTCCTCAAGATGACCACAACATCGCCGACATCAATCACGTCGTCCGGCTGTGGAACGTCGCTCACCAAGGGGGCGACATCGGAATGGGACATATCCGTTGCCGTAGCTGTTATAAGTCCGGCTGTGATCCTGAGCGCACGGAGCGCATCGGTGACTGCAACTCCTCCGCCGTCAAGATCACCGTCCGGCGGAATGATGCTTGCAGTCATGCTCGCTGTCATGGCAGCAAGACTGTAATTGGGAGCGTCTGTTCCGCTGAGGGTTATCCCCGAGACTGCAACAGGTTTGTTCTGGCCAACACTCTTGTCGTTGAATGCCGCCGAACCGCTGACCGTAAGCACATCTCCGGCAATGCGGTTGTCGGTAAAGGTAACCTGAGCCGCTGCCGTGCTGTCGTACATCTTGTCCGCGGCCGTTGCCGTTATGGTTAGCTGGATAGGAGTGATGTTCGCGCTCGCGCTTGCACTCGCCGCCGCGAGCGTGTAGTTGCCCACGTCTGCGCCGCTGATCGCAATGCCGGATATACTCACCGGTTTGCCCGTGCCGACGTTCTTATTGGCGAAAACATCAGTTGTAAATGAAATGTTCAACACATCCCCGCTTATCCGATTATCCTCAAGGGTTACGGTTGCGGCCGTAGTACCGTCGTACACCTTGTTGCTGCCAATTGCGGATACCGTCAATGACCGCGCCGTTATGCTGGCAGTTAGGTTTGCGGTCGTTGAAGATAGGATGTAGTTTCCGGCATCCACGCCGCTGATGGCAATACCGATCACGCTGACGGTCTTGCCGACGCCAACGCTCTTGTTTGCAAATGCGGCCGTTCCGGCAATGGTGACCGCATCCCCTGGAATTACGTTGATGTTAAACGTAGCTGATGTTGTTCCGTCATAAACCTTGCTATTACCGCTGAAGGTCAGCGTGAGTGCCGTTATGTTTGCCGTTGAGCTTGCAGTCGTCGATGTAAGACTGTAGTTCCCGGCACCCCCGCCGCTGATAGTGATACCGGTTATGTAAACGGCTTTTCCCGTACCCATGGTCTTGTCGGCAAATACCGCAGTTCCACTGACCGTGAGAACATCTCCAACCAATCGATCATCACCATACGTTACGGCTGCCACAGTCGTGCCGTTGTAGACTTTGTTCAAACCGGTTGCGGTGACTGTCAGCGATCTCGCGGTGATATTCGCGGTAATCCCAATCGGGTTTGTGACCGTGTAGTTGCCTGCCTCCGTACCGGACAGAGTGACGCCCGTAACAGATACCGCCTTGCCGGTCCCGACGTTCTTGTCGCTGAACACTCCGCTCTGTCCGCTGAAGGAGACTATATCGCCGGAGACAACACCCGATAACGCTCCGCCGGTCAGTGTTGCCGTTGTGTTTCCATCATAGGTTTTGTTGTTTGCTGTCATGCCGGTGACAGTGATCCCTTTGGAAGTAATGTTCGCGGTCAAGCCAATCGGGTTTGTGATCGTGTAGTTGCCCGCATCAACACCGGACAGCGCTATCCCTGTCACCATGACCGGCTTGGCAGTGCCGACGTTCTTATTATCAAAGGTACCTGTTTGTCCTGAGAATGTGACGACATCAACTCCGCTAACAGCTGCCAACGATCCACCGGTAAGGGCAGCGTTGGTATTCCCATCATAGACCTTGTTCGATGCAGTCATACCGTTTATCGTTAGGTTCTTTGGTGTGATATCTGCGGTCAGCCCTGCGGGATCAGTAACGGTGTAGTTGCCCGCATCGGTTCCGGAGAGCACGACGCCAGTCACTGTGACCGCTTTGGCGGTGCCGACATTTTTATTATTGAAGGACCCCGTCTGGCCGGTGAACCTCACTGAATCCCCTCCCACAACGCCAGACAGCGCGCCGCCCACGAGCGACGCAGCGGTAGTGCCGTCGTAGATCTTGTTCGATGCGGTCATGCCGGTAACGGTAATCGCCTTGGGGATGATGTTCGCTGTCAGGCCGATCGGGTTTGTGACCGTGTAGTTGCCTGCATCCGAGCCTGAAAGTGTTACACCCGTGACCGTTACGGTCTTGGACGTGCCAATGCTCTTGTCGCCAAACGTTCCGCTCTGGCCGCTGAAGGAGACGATGTCGCCGGAGACAACACCCAATAACGCTCCGTTGGTCAGCGTTGCAGTTGTGTTTCCGTCATATGCCTTGTTGCCCGCTGACATCCCAGTGACGGTTAAGTTTTTTGCGGTAATGTTCGCAGTCGCGTTTACGGTTGTTGCGGCCAATGCATAATTGCCCGCATCCGAACCGCTGACTGATATGCCTGATACGCTAACTGTCTTGCCGGTTCCGATGTTCTTGTCAGCAAAAGTAGCGCTTGTCCTCGTGATTGTAAGATTGTCGCCTGAGACCCGGTCATCGCTCAGTGTAACAGTCGCTGTCGTAGTTCCGTCATAGACCTTGTTGGCAGCT
Organism: Nitrospirota bacterium; assembly: GCA_023229435.1. Lineage (NCBI taxonomy): Bacteria > Pseudomonadati > Nitrospirota > Nitrospirota bacterium. Next base: position 205,967 of record JALNZF010000001.1, on the reverse strand, counting down.
GATGCGTTAACCGTCAATGAATGTACGGTTATGTCAGCGATCGTGCTAGCCATATTCGCCGCCAGCGTGTAGTTGATGGCATCCGTTCCGCTGATCGCAATTCCCGTAACACTGACTGTCTTGCCGGTTCCCACGTTCTTGTTCGTGAATACCGCCGTTCCAGTGATAGTCAGTGAGTCGCCTGCCACTCGATTGTCACCGTAAGTGACTGTTGCGGTGCTCGTGCCGTCATAGACTTTAGTAACGGCTGTAGCAGTAACGGTTAACGTTTTTGCTGTAATGCTGGCCGTAGTGCTCGCTGTGGTTGAAGCCAGGGTGTAATTGCCCGCATCCGTACCGCTGATCGCAATGCCAGTCACATTAACAGTCTTTCCGGTTCCGACGATCTTGCTCGCGAATACGCCCGTTCCAGTGATCGTCAGTGCGTCGCCTGCCACCCGATTGTCACCGTAAATGACTGTTGCGGTGCTCGTGCCGTCGTAGACTTTATTTACACTTGTAGCGGTGACGGTTAAAATTTTTGCGGTAATGTTCGCAGTCGTGTTTACGGCTGTCGCGGCCAATGCATAATTGCCCGCATCCGTACCGCTGATCGAGATACCGGTTACACTTACGGTCTTGTCGGTTCCAACGGTCTTGGTTGCAAATACCGCGCCTATGTATGCGCTTGTCACAATGTCGCCTGCGATACGGTCATCTGACAGTGTGGCTGTAGATGTGACCGTACCGTCATAAACCTTATTAACGCCTGTGGCTGTAATAGTTAACGTTTTGGCGGTGATATTGGCAGTCGCGCTTGCCGTGGTCGCGGCCAAGGTGTAGTTGGCGGCATCGGCACCGCTGGCCATGATGCCGGAGACGCTGACAGTCTTGCTGACGCCGACATTCTCGTTTGCGAATACTGCAATTCCGCTGATTGTCAGTGTATCGCCTGCCACCCGATCATCGCTATACGTGACGGATGCGGCAGCCGTGCCGTTGTAGACCTTATTAACGCCTGTTGCTGTAACTGTCAGAGATTTTTTAGTTATGTTTGCGGAGGCGATTGCTGTATTCGACACCAGTGCATATTTTGCAGCGTCAGGGCCGCTGATAGAAATACCCGTCACCGTGACTGTTTTGCCTGTGCCAACGCTTTTGTCGGCAAAGGCTGCAATGCCGCTTACCGTGATATCATCGCCTGCCATACGGTCATCACCGAAGGTAACGGTTGCAGCCGCTGTCCCATCGTACGTTTTATTCGCTGCACTGACAGTGACATTCAGCATTTTGCCGGCCACGGTCAGCGAATCATTCGCACCACTCATGGCAAAAAGCCCTGAGTATGTTGCGGTCAATATATGACTTCCGATATTGGGCTGTGTAATAGTGAAAACTGCCGATGCTGCAGGCGGATTGGAACCATTTACAGCGGAAAGCGCTTGCGTTGTTGCGGAGCCGCCGTCCACGCTCAACAGGACATTTCCGGTAGGTGTATTCGATGCCGAACTAACCAACACCGTCACTATCCCATTGGCGCCGTATACCACAGAAGGAGCATTGATCGTCGTTGTCGTCGCAATGTTTTGCGGGTCAAGAACAAACAAAGCGAGTATCTGGTCTATATAATCCGACGGGTTTCCGGAATCCGTCACTCTGACCGTGAATTGCGTGCCCTGTGCATATACCTGCGCAGGTGTTCCTGATATCTGGCCTGTTGAAGCGTTTAATGAAATTCCGGAAGGCAGGCTGCCGGCAATGATCGAATAGACATACGGCGATGCTCCACCGGAAGCAAGGATCGTGTCCGTATACGGTACACCCCTGACAGCTGTCTTGAGACTCGTAGTGTTTATGCTCACTACGGTATAGGTCGTAACATCGTAATGCTTTGTGGCTTTCTGCATTGGATTACTTGAGTCAGTCACCGCAATCGTAAAGGAAGAGGTCCCGGCGCTGATCGGCGTGCCTGTTATTGTAGCAACAGTCGGCGATGATTGAAGGGTGAGACCCGCTGGAAGCGTTCCACTGTCCACAGTCCAGGCATAGGGTGGGGTGCCAAGCTTTGCCCCGATTGTAGTTGTATATGCCTTTGTGACCCTACCATTGGGTATGGTATTGGTGTTAATATACAGGCTGTCATACACATTCATGCTGAAGGTCTTCGTCGCGGTCTGCGCCGGGCTGTCACTGTCGCTCACCCGAATGGTGAATGAATAGGCTTGCTTTGTCGTCGGCGTACCGGACAACACGCCGGTGCTGCTGTTCAGTGTGATACCGGAAGGAAGTGTCCCGCTCTGCAAAAGCCACGAATAAGGAGGTATGCCGTTGCTCACGTTTAGAGCGTAGCTGTAGGGAGTCCCCTTCGCCCCATCAGGAACGGCGCTCGTTGTTATCGTCACGGTGTCGGATACATGCATGAAAAACTCTTTTTGAGCAGTCGCACTACTTGAGTCCATCACGGTCAGCGTGAAGATAAAATCGCCGGCTTCCGTTGGAGTGCCGGAGAGCTGGCCGGTTGCAGCAGCGAACGTCAATCCCTGCGGAAGCGCCCCACTGGTGAGCGCCCACGTGTACGGGGATGCGCCGCCCTTCGCAACAAAGACTATCGGGCTGATTGCAACACCTTTTTTGTTACTCGCAAGTACAGCCGTCGTAGTGATTGTCAGCTGGGTCCAAATGCGTATGCCCAGGTTCTGCGTGATGGTTTGATGAACGGGGTAGGTACTGTCGGTCACCGTGATGCTCACGTTCGTCAATCCCGCCGCAGTCGGTGTTCCGGAAATGATACCTGTAGCTGTATTCAACGTCAGCCCTGCAGGCAACTGGCCTGTCATGCTGAAAGTATACGGCCCGATGCCGCCAGCCAGCCTAATCGCCTCTGAATAGGCAGAGTTCAAGAAACCATTCGGCACCGACGCAGTTAGTATCTGGAGGGGATTGGAAACCTTGATGTTGAAATCTTTATACGTTATCCTGCCGTCTGCATCGGCTACTGAAAGAATAATAATTGAATTGGTCGCCGTTGTCGGTGTGCCCGAGATGATGCCTGTCGATCCATCAAGTGAAAGACCAGCGGGCAGGCTACCGGAATAGACGTCCCACTGATATGTTCCATAGCCGCCAGTGGCCGTGAGGGTCTGATTGAAGGATGAGCCGACGATGCCGTCATTGAGCCTCGTTGTTGAAATAGAAAGAGCATTGTCAATATTGAGGGTAAATTGTTTGGCTACGTTACGTCCTGAACTGTCGGACACGTTTATTGTAAAATTATGTGATCCGAGAAGGGCTATGGGAAATTTGATATTGTCAATTTTCGAAAAGGTATTTACCCTGGTAACGTTACTATTGTATGATTCCCATTTAAAAGTATGCACTCCTGCAGTAATGGCTTGCGCATATGCATTGATTACATTGTAATCAATGTGATACCAGCGTTTTTTTTCAACGCCATCAACATAGAAAATAAGATGCCCACAAAAATCATTTCCGCAATAAAAATAGTCGGTGAAATCAAAAGAGATATTTCCAGCCGTGCAATTTACCGTAATCTGAGCAGTTGCTGTAGTGTAATGTCCATCTAGAAATAGCTTATTCTCGCTATTAATGTAGGCATTACTGACACTCCACGACTTGTTCAATACACCTGACTCAAAGTCTATTGTATCAGTAATCTTATTCGTAATATTGCCGAGATTTGTAAGATATAGGTCTAAAGGAAAATCTCCTGAATACGAAAAAGTATAGGGTGCGGTACCTCCGGTGACATTTAGGCTTTGTTGATAAGATGCACCTATCGTGCCCCTATCTAAAAGAGAAGGTGTAGTAATTGTCAGCGGTGCTGTTACTTCAATAGTAAACTCCCTCTCAGAATATAAAGCATTATTGTCTGTCAAGCCGACAGCAAAAGTATAGGAGCCGACAATAGTAGGAGTTCCCGAAATGGCACCATTATATATATTTAGGTTTAGCCCGGGCGGAAGTGAGCCATAGGCTGTTGAAAACGTGTAAGGATATGAGCCACCGGTGACCATTACCCGGGAGCTATACGCATGACCTGTATCCGCTGGTGGAAGTGATGTGGTTATGATATTTAGCGGGCCAGTCGTAGGTAGCATGACGTTTAGCGTCTTCACCTGCCCAGCTTCTAAAACGATATTTTTAACAGTTACTGTCTGATAGCCTATTGCGCTAAAGGTGACGTTATACCAAGTATTGTAATTAATACCGTTAATAGAGTATATGCCACTGCTGTCAGTCTGGGTTGTAGTCCCGCCTAACACTGTAACGGTTACGCCCGCAATCGGACCGCCTGTTGCAAATGATGTAACTGTTCCAGACAACGCAGTCCCAAGTGATCCTTTTTGTCCAAGACGTACGGGCCATACATATTCACCACTGGACTTGTTAACGTTGTATGCTATGCCATAATAATCGTTTATACCGATGACCCATGCGAACTGCGCATTGCTTACGGAGGTTGTAGATGACCAATAATAGGGCATCACGTTTAAGAAAGGATTACCAGATGGGAGTGCATGGTTTGATTTGTCTGTGAGACTGTAAAGTTCTTTTCTGTTTGGCAATTTCCAGTCATTGTATCCCAAATAGTTATTGCTGTTCAGACATTTAATATAGTCTAGTGCCTGTTGCCACGTTTTTAACCCACCGGGGCTACACGCAGACGGTCCGGGCGAATTTGCATTCTTCGTCCATACTAAATATGTCAGACCATCGATTACAGTATTGCCGTTATCCGCGAAGCGCGTAGTAGGCCAACTTATGCCCTTTTGCAGGGCTCCATCGTCATTTGCATAGTAGCTAGCGGACTGCCCGGTTTTCCAAACTGCCGAAGGCACTATCAATAAAGTCTGGTCGGTCCGCACAGGCCATCCATAGCCTGAATTAGATTTAGAGTTTGAATCGTACACTGCACCAACGCCCATGTCGAGTACCCATGCCATAGCAGAGTACGTAGAATAGCTAGTGGACGTCCAGTATAGTCCCGCCTGCGTACCCGCAAAGCCCTGTGAGTTAAGCCACATTGCAGGATTCGCTTGTCCTGCATTAACGAGACTTTCAAGCTCATTAACATTAGGTAATCTCCAATCATTATATCCACACAAACCACTGCCCGTATTGATGGCCGAAATATAATCCATTGTCTGCTGCCACGTCTTATATCCGGGTAGATTGGCATTCTGCACCCACATGAGGCCAGTGAGGTGATCTGTTACGCAATTGCCTTGGATAACAAATCTAGGTTGAGGCCATGACACACCAGACTGCAATTCGCCATCCTGTCCTGTTGATGAACATGTTACAATATTACCCGTACCATCATAGCATATGGTCTGGCCAGTCTTGGGAAGATCAACAGGATAAGAGGTCAACGTTTGAGCACTTAGGACTCTATCGACTGCTAAAAGGAAAAGTCCTGAATACTTTACTGCTTGATTGAGTTGATATCTAAGAAAATCTACTTCATAGGGAGCACCACCCAATAAAGGGTTCATCATAGCAGTTTCATACGTAAATGAGAACTGGTCATCAGAATCCGAACCCGGTGTTTCGTAATATCCTTTCGGTCCATCGTCACAAACATTAGGCATAGTAGAAGTCGCCCAATTATCGCCACACCAGTCGTCACCGGTACCCTTATGCCAATAGGTCGTAAATACTGGGCTGCTCACAACAAGGTTAATCGTATTATTCCTTGCCCTTCTGTAGTATTCCGTCGGAGTCGGGCTGTCAGTTTCAGCAATGGTGTACGACGCGTAAAAAGGATTCTCATGCGCGAATATCTCCCAACCAACACCTTCAAAGTTATCGCATATAGCCGGATTAAAGGGGCAGCTATCTAATGCGGAGGTAGCTGCATGCTTGATATTCAAAGCGTGTGCAGGTACTGCCATATCTTCAACTAGATGAACTGCATATCCCAGATTCGATACCGCAGTCGCGAGAGCGGCTGAGTCACCAGGATCCGCTATGTATGCTTGATAAGCTGTCAGAAAATTCTGATAAAAAATATCAATTGGACCGCCATTTCTTGTGCCATCGCCGCGGTGCGCGGCTTTGTCCCATTCAGTGCTTAGGGCAGCATTATTATGGAATGTATAGTCCATAATATCCGCCAACTTATCCTTAAGAAACTGATTTTGCAGTTTCCCCTGAATTATCGAGCTGGTCTGCTTACTGATCAGATCATGAGTAGATTGGATGTTTGCATTCAGCGTTTCCGACCACCATGCATGCGATACATTGGCCATTACAGAAATCAGTGCAAATACCACCGTCATCACCACCAACAATGTCTTTCTCACAACAGCACCTCCTGGTACTTTTTTATTGGTTATCTGTCATCGACCACTCAAGGTCGATCTTATTCCATCTGTCTTGTCAAATGTTCTATAACTCTTTCCCGTTTAGTTGCACGGCGGGGCGCTGAAACACTCATGGGTTGTTATGATCTCGAATCTCGCTGGTGATTCACACGTCATCCCTGTCAGATTATCCGCGCCTCTTGTAAATAGGTGCGCACCTAAACCATTCGCACTGTACGAAAAACGATAGACCGGACAAACATTGTAATTCGTGCCGAGATATTTTTTGCTTCTATCCACCGCGTTCAATCTCCATGCGTACCCCAAATCCGCAGTTTGCGTGTATCCGGCATTGATTAATGCCTGGTAATCCGCGCTGTTCTTTTCAACCAAAATATGATCAGTTAATTTTGAGCACTGAACAACATGGAATGTATTGGGTATGGGATTGGTTGCGGCAACCCAGGCTTCAATCTCATATACATAGCCCGAGTAGGCAGCAGGTGGTGTTGTGATGTTGTTCCACATTCTGGCCCCGGTGTTTGGGTCTCTGAAGCGATATATAGCAATCCAGCACGATGCACAATCATCGATCAATCCATTGGCGTCATCATCAATTCCGTTTGCGATTTCCTGTACCGCTGTACTGATTTTGAATTGCGACAAATAGGGTATGGGGTCTTTCCAAAGAGCTGTATCAACGGTGACGGCGTAACCCGGTGGGCTCAGCCAAACACTGGAAAAGCGGCTATACAAGCCGGTGCCTATCTGAAAATGTAAATGTGTTGGCCAGGTATGTGTCCCGCTTTTTTCGATCTTCGCTATCACGCTGCCCTTACTCACGGTCGTATTCAGCGCGGGTCTGCTCGCATCATCGACATGACCATAGATGACAAAAAACGGCTGCGGTTGCGTTATTTGAAGTATGATGATACCGCCCCAGTTCCCGGTACCCGGCCTGAAGGTGGAAAGTACGATTTGGCCGTCTCCGACAGCCAAGACATCGCTATATTCGGTTGCCGCTAAATCAAGCCCCAAATGATAATCACCCGTCGAACGTTGATGGAGAAAATTATTGGTCATTGGCAACACCTCGCGCAACGGTGCGCCGAATGAATTGTCCAATGGCCATTGCAACGGTCCGCCACCGGCATTTACGACGGAACCACCTTCGTCTGCGGAAAATACTGTTTCTGCCGTCGCTGCCGTCGAACCATTAGTGACATCCTTGTTGTTGCCTGTATTGCAGGCACTAATGCATCCAAGTATCAGAAACAGAGCTATTATAGATTTATTAGAATTTCTCATTGTCTTTTTCATTTTTTCAAAAAATATTTCGTTAATCGCATTCTGTATAATCTGTCAGATAGCCATACCAAATCTTCTTTAGCTATAAATTTACGTAAATGATGACAAATAGATATAAGGCTTTTACAATTTGGATTCATCTTGTCTATAAAAACTCACCTTGACAATCTCCAGCTAAGAACTGCTAAATTGTCAAGGTGAGCGAGGCATAACGCTTAATCTCACTGTTCGTACGGTACACTCAATTTGAAGTCAGAAATACAGCCTGCCTATCGCGCATACGTCTTCAATGCGCTGGCCAGCGAAAGCGACAGGTTTTTCTCCGCCTTACTGACCATTTCCTCCTCTGATGGAGCCACCATTTCACTTTTCCGGGCGAGCGCTGAACTGCTACTGCTTAAAGCTTTTTCATCGCCGGTGAATGCTGCCCATTCGCAACTGAAATCTTCTTTCCCAATAAAGGAGTCGCTTTTCTTGAGCTTGGCGGTTTTAACCTCGATCAGTTTATAAGACCCCGCAATGGATGCCCCTGCGGAGCGCGAATAAATCGTTACTGTCGCAAAAACATCACCGTAAATATTTTTTGTCTGTTCCCTGCCTTTATTGTCTGTGTATTTTTGTTCACCAACAACAACACTTTCCTTCTCGCGGACATTCTTTTGTGTTGTCCTTTCAGGCGTATATGCAATCGAGGTGATTTTTCCCGTCAATATCTCATGCACACCAAGTATCTTGCCGACCTTGACGGCTGTTTGTTCATCGAGCAGACCGGTCATCCCGAGTTTCTGCTCCTGCATGACCTGCTCCATTTGATCTCGCGAGATTACTTCTAAAAATTCCATTGCGCTTTGATCATTCATCACATCACTGACAATCTGATCCAGAACGGTTTCCGCTACAGCGCCATATTTGCCGCCTTTGCCGGATTTATCCTCAAAGGGGATAATGGCAATTCTTTTTATTCCTGACTTGCGGCACTTTTCATAGAGCTCTTGGGCATCTTTGTAACCAGCGACAAATTGCCCTGCAGCTTTAAATTCCTTGGCTGCCTGTTTCTGGACATCCACTTCATCGTTCTTGCTTAGGCGCAAACCCTCCTGATAATGGGCTTCCGCGGCGCTCGATTTCGCCTTCGCAAAATTATCTGAATAGTTTTTTAGATCGAACTTAATCGTCTCTTTTGTTTTTCCTTCCGCCAGCGGCGGCAAACTTTTTATTGCCTGATGGATGCTTGTTAGGGCATTGTACTCTTGAACAACTTCGTCCCATTTGAACTTCGCGGAACCGGCACTCAGTTCTTGAATCCTACTTTCATGTACATCTACTGCTTTCGGGTAAGCCTCCTTGATTAACGCCTGTGACTTATCATACGTCGGATCCAACTTGAGCGATTTGACTACAGTAAACACAGCTGTGTCATAGTTCTTGGCCTCATAAGATTCACGGGCGCTTTTTTCCAGCTTTCCATATTCCATGAATGAGGCGCAACCTGTCACCACCGACAAAACACCACACAACGCCATCAGTACCGTAAACTTAAACAACCGATTCTTCATTTTGCATATCCCCTTTCGATTAGACATAATTGTGTTCTATGCTATAGGGCAGCATCAACTCGATGTGTGGCAATCTCGTTATTTCTCGGATATGTATAAGAAAGGCTGTCATTTAGACAGCTCATTATTCCGAATAAACCGCGAATGCACCAATGACACAAACCTTTTCAACCGATTGCATTCAAGCACATATACGCTTTATTGTCAACATATAATTCCGTATCATAGTCCCTGTTTTTTTGTTTTCGGTTCGCCTAATATACTGACCAAAGGTGAACTAATGGCGCACAGTGATATCTCCAAAAAAATACGAGAACTCCGGAAAGCGCTGAAACTGACACAGAGTCAGTTCGCGGAACTTGTGCATTTAAGCGTAGACAGCGTCGGCAAGATCGAAAGGGGCCTCGGCGGCGTCCCTACTGTTGAGACCTTGAAAAATATCGCCGCCGCACTAAAAATGCCGGTCGAAGACCTTATCTATCCCTCGAAAAAGAAGATTACGAATAAGCCAGCCAGAGAACTTGCAGACTTGATCGCATATCTGCAAACCCGCACTCCGGCGGACATCAAGTTCATCCATGAGCTGGCAATCAAAATATTGGAGAAAAAGTAATTCGATTTCGTAATTGATAGATCGAATAGTGCTTATTTATCCAATATTCTTCCTTGATATCACGACAGGCACCATAAGGAATGAAAAAAGGATACCAAAGGCGCTTTTTACTCCTCTCGCATTCATACTTCCCCGGCTCATCATGCCTCTTCATCCTCGAACAAAGCCTCGATGATCCTTACCGCTTTTCGCACTTCCCGGCGTTCTCTTCCCGCAAGCAACTTTCCGATTATATCAGCGGCATCGCTGCACGGGCACACGCGCTCATGCAGTGAATTCAGAAGCGAGCAGACCGGCGAATCCAGGGCTGCGGCGATTTTGCCGACCATGACGGCAGTGGGGTTTTTTATTCCCCGTTCCAGCTCTCCCAGGTACTTGGCATTGATGCCGGATTGTTCGGCCAAATGTTCCTGGGTTAGCCGTCTTTTTTGCCGCAGCTTGCGTATCCGGCGCCCGAGCTCCGTCCTGAACTCGTTTTTTCGTCTTTCGCCAAGCGCCGTATGGTCGCCATTATAGCGTTTCATTAATCCCTCTTGAACCAGCTATAGCCGGTATCATTCGGCAAGCCGGGGCCGAAGATGTATGTTTTTACCGAGGAGATTATACAAGACGGAAACACACGGATAACACACGGATTCGCGCAAATTGTAATTTTAGGAGGAGGGTTGTTTCCGCAACGACAAGATAGTGACGTTTTCGACCGGGGTGGCTTGTTCGCATCAAATCGAATGTCATTAGCTACCGCGAAACCGAAATACCACTTGAAATGCAAACGTGCATATCATACAATGTTGCTATGATCGAAACAGTCCGGAACGGAGGACACATTGTGGACAGACAATACACCGCTGTAATGAAACAATCGGAGAACTGATGGATCGGCTGGATAGAGGAAATACCCGGGATAAATTGCCAGGAACGAACACGCGAGGAGTTGATCGACAGTCTTCGACAAACGCTCAAGGAGGCCCTTGATTTTATCCGTCAGGATGCCATATCCGCAGTCGGTTCCGAGTACATAGAAGAGTCAATTACCGTATGAAGCGGGAAGCGCTGCTGAAGTATCTGCGAGCCCATGGATGCGAATTCATACGGGTAGGCAGTCGCCATTCATGGTGGTTGAATCCGGGTCAAAATAAACGATCATCAATACCATGACATGCCGAAATCGACGACAACCTCGCAAAGAAATCTGTAAAGATCGCAGAATAAAACAGGGAAAGTAACGGAAAACATCATGCGCTGCTGATAGCGCGATAAATTTCTTCCGTTATTGACGATGGAGTGATGCCGAGAGCTGTTAATAGACGATTACAGCAACATTGATAGGTCGTAGCCGCTTCGGCCTTGCGGCCGAGCTTGAGATTGCAGACCATGAGCCGTTGATAGAATTCTTCGCATAAATCATCGATTTCAATCCCTTTTTGAAAACAGGCAGCGGACAGATCGAGCTTTCCCTCTTCTTCCCAGTGCCTGCCCAGCATACCCGTGAAATGGATGAACTTGCTTTTCAGGCGGTCCCGAAGCGCCGATGTCCAAGGCTCCTTTACATCGCCCGTTAGAAAGTGTCCTTTATACTGCGAAAGGATCTTTTCCGTCAGTTGAACAACATCCTTCCGACAAACTCTTTCCTTCTCGCTCCTTTTCCCCTTCACGTCCTCCTGAAGCGCCCTCCAGCCCTGTTCGGCCATCTCAATCATCCGTTCAAGGTTCCGTACATCCACTGAGCAATGCCTCAGGTCAAGAGTGAGCTTGCCGGCATGAAGCCGAACCGCATTGTCGTTGCCGAGAATTTTTCGCAGGCGGTACAAGGCCAGTTCGCAGGATCGGTGCGCCGAATATCCGTCCGCCTCGGGCCAAAGGGCATCGGCAATCCGCTCCTCGGGCACAGCCTCCCCCCCCAGGGCAATGAGCGCTTTGAGCAGCGCAAGCGGTTTCTGTTGCGCCTTGCCGGAAAAAACAACAGGTTTCCCGTCCTCCAAGATCTCGAATCTTCCCAAGGTATGCACTTGCAGCGGATATGGCCAGTTTTCTGGGACAATAGAATTTTCCACCGGCACAAGTCCGCGCCTACGGATAAGACTCTGGACATATTCCGTCTCGATTCCGGCCTCCAGTGCCTTTGCGCAAAGGTTCGCCATGACCTCTGGCCGCCAAAGATACATATTTGAGAAGCCTTTGTCGCGGCCAAGTTTCATCGCCTTCCGAAGCAGCCCCAACCCTTTTCTTTCCTGTTCACTGCTATATGCTTGATCGGCCTCAATTATGTAACACATGTACGCAAGCATGGAGCTCTTCATGCTTATCGCAATTTTATATGCTTGAGATAAATAGTGCCGGGCTTCCTCTTTTTTATCATATTCGTAAAGCGCTTCGCACGTAAAAATACAGCTGGCCGCAATTGCTGGAATAAATCCTATGTTCCGGAATAGATCGGTTGCTTCCTGACAGGCTTGTATTGCTGCACTCATTGAGGCTTTGCTCATGCATTCCCATGCTTTGATCAATTGATATACAGCATAATCAAGTCGTCGGATCGCGGCGGGATCCGTATTTATGGTTTTTAAAAGAGTTTCAGCGAGACCCAAATCACCCATGCTCAGGGCTGCGGCGATACCATGTTCAGTAACATGAACATCCCACACATGGATGCCGGTTTTTCCTGCGAGAGCAATCGTTTCACGGACCGTTTTAACGCAGGTTTCGCAAGCGCCAGTGAAGAAGAGATAGAGCGCTTCAGTGGTTTTTACGGACAATCGCATGAAGTCGGTGACTTTCTCCGATTTTACCGTTTCAAAAAGTATGTCAAGCGCTGAACGGGCTTTGTCTACTTCTCCAACCCACAAATTATAGACCACGATATACATTCCCGATTTAATGCGAAGGTTCTCATCAGGAAAAGCGCGCAGCACATTCCATGCCCGTGTCTCCCAAAGTGGAATCTCATGGTGGGATGGCTGTCTCCACGCAAGCGCGCTGAACATACCCACGCCAACTACAGCCTCGATCTCCTCGGATGGAAATTCCGGATATTCCCTCCGCATTTTTCCCATGATGGAAATCAGCCGATCAAGCATGGTAAATTCGGAGCCGAAGAAAATGCTATCCACCGCCCCAGCCCAGGAAAGATACAAGCCTGCCCTGTCATCATTGCCTTTAAAAAGCTCAAATGTTCTTTCGAAATCTTCTCTGCTCTTCACCGGGCTATAGGGCATCATGGCAATGCCACGCCAATAGAGTAGCCAGGGCGCCCGTTCAAGCGCATCCAGCGGAAATCGGGCCGCCCAGCCTTGTACTACAAGCGCGCGGCCCTGCGCGATAATGCCGGGCGCAAGACTCGCAATCAATCGGGCCGCATTTTGCCAGTCGCCTGCCTGCTGAAATAGTTCTACCGCCGCTTCTCCCTGTCCGGCTTCCTCGAGTATGATTGCGGTGCCAATCTTGAGGCTTGTAAGCTCAACCATGGAGAACACGCGACCGCAGTGGGCCAGTAAAAATTCACGGAAAAGCGGATGGTATTGATATGCGGTGTCATGCTGAGCATGCTTTGTCGTAAAGAAATTGTGACGGTTCAGGTCAGACAAAATTTGTTCGGCTTTGTCCAGGCTGGTGAGTTTATGTGCCATTGCAGCAGTTAGTTTGGGAAGGTATGCTGTTTTGAGAAGCAACTCCTGGGTTTCTTTTCCCAATCTCTCGAAGACCTCTGCCGCGAAATATTCAAATATTCGCTCTTTGGGAAGCGTTGTCTGTGCGGGCGTCATGGCTTTCTCGGACGCGCCCCCTTCAACCATGAGCACCAAGCCGGCCGCCCACCCGTCGGTCGTGTCGCGCAAACGGCGCAACGCTTCTGGTTCCAGCCTCTTCCCCAGCTTCAGCCGTACGAATTCTTCGATTTCAATGGGATCGAGCCTGAGTTCGTCCCATCTGAGTACAGCCATGACATTGTTGGCCTGCAGACGCATGAGAGCGAACGGGGGTTCATTTCTGCTGATCAGGATAATCTGGAGGCCTTCGGGAACCTGGGAAAAACCGGCATGGATGATTTCGTGGAGCCCGGAGCCGGGTGGCACATCTTGATAATTGTCGATGACGATAGCGGATGGCTTCTTTAATCGCCCATAGAGACCTTCAAAGTACCTGCGTGCGAAAACTTCAACTCCGAGCAGGTATTCCGGGGTCAAAATGGGAAGTGGTTTCCTCGCCTTGGGCGCGGCTTTCTTGGCGGCAAGGCTCAAATAATAGAAGAACGTCGCCAAGTCCGCGTCTCCAGCATCCGCCTGGTACCAGAGCGTCGGAACCTTGCGAGACGCGAGAAAAGAGGCAACGAGCGTGGTTTTGCCAGATCCTCCCGGTCCTGAGACCCATATAATTCGCTTGTTTTTCTCCATATCAAGATGGGTGAACAAGCGCTGCCGTTTTATGATCCCGAAGAGAACAGGGCAGGTTATTTTTGTTATCGTATTGTAACGCTTGGCTTCCATCGGTGATCTATTCTGTGGAGCAATTATTCAGGTCCACTACCTCGTTTCGTCGCAAGGCGCGCCTGCTGAATCTCATAAATGGAAATCTGAAGCGATAAATCGACAATAGCGGGTCAAGTATAACAGTGAGCTCTTTGTCTTGTCAACATGTTTTGCCGAGTATCCATCATAAATATGGGGTATTTTACGGCTATGGGATTTTGCAACATATGAGTGGGGCCTACCCTGCGCACTGACGCCTGGTCCGTTCGGATATGATGCCCGTCGCCTGACGCAGTTTCAGCCAGTATAACCGTTCACGCCCCTCTTTCAATGAGAGCACAGAGGGGGAGCTTAGATGTTTTCCCATACCCGCTTAATATTTCAATATTTTCTCGGTGTTCTCTGTGGTTGGTTTTGGCAATACGGCGGATCGAGCCGGGAGGGTGTTTTAGGGCATTACAATTTTCTATCAGAACAATACCGGACAGATACCTCTATTTTTTCGGCTCAAAATCACGCTTGATCTTGAGAAACGTCGGCAGGTTCCTGAAAATCCGATAGGTACTGTGGGGAGACTTGAACATCAGCGGACCGAATTTACGGGTCCAGTTCTTCCCGGTGTAAAAACGCTTGATGAACTGTTTGTAAAGTTCATCGAGCCGCTCCTTGGACTCGATCCCCCGGGGCACGAAGACAAAGTTCAGGCAGTTCATGAGTTCCCACTTTTCCTCAAACACGCCTTCTTCACGAATGGTCTGGTAGATGGGGGATCCGGGAAAAGGCGTGAATTTGGTCATGTTCATGTCATCGAGTTCAAGGTCCGTGATGAAATCGGCCGTCACTTTTATCGTTTCCTCTGTTTCACCAGGAAGTCCCATCATGAAAAGGCCCTTGGCCCTCAGCCCGCTCTTCTGGATCCGTTTGACGGTGGTCTTCATTTCGTTGAAATCCACTTTAGTTTTATGCCGGGCAAGGATCTCGGGTGCGCCCGACTCTATGCCGAGGCTCACCATCCAGCAGCCTGATGCCTTGAGCATCTTGAGCAGCGCGTCATCGATATGCCCCACGCGCACAGCGCAATTAAAGGTCATTCCCAGCGGTCTGGTCTGCAAGAGTCCGCAGAATTTTTCGATCCTCTCGCGGTTGAAGGTGAACAGGTCATCATAGAAGAAAACGTGCCGGATATTGAATTCTTTTTTCAGGAAGGCCATATGATCGTAAAGATATTCAGCGGAGTTATATCGAAAACTTCTGCGGTACACCGAGCGGTCGCAATACGAACACTGGTAGGGACAGCCCCGGCTTGAAATAATCGTCGCTGACGGCGCTTTCGGGTAATTGAACAGCGCAGCCTCGAACTTTTTCGGGAACCCTTCAAGCTTGTGGTACGCGGGAAATGGCAGTGAATCAAGCTCGCACAGATCGTTTCTGAGACCGTTGTCCCTGATCTCCGTGCCCTCGCGATACACCAGTCCCTGGATCGAGCCAAGCTTTGCTCCCGCGGCAAGCTCGGCCATGGCCTTCTCTCCCTCACCGGTGACCAGAAAGTCGATGGCGGGATAGGATTCAAGAATCTTCGCGCGCAGAGCAGAGACATGCACGCCGCCGAAAATGATCGTAACATCAGAAACCGTTTTTTTTATCTCCTCCGTCAGGCGATAGGCATTCAGAAAACCTGACGTCACTGCCGTGAAACCGATCATATCGGGTTTGAAGGACTTGACTCGGGAGAGGACATCGTCAGCGCCGATGCGGCTGACAGCGCCCCGGCAGTCGTGAACCTCCACCTCATGCCTTTTTTCCAGCAAATAGGCGGCGATAGACAGGATTCCGATCGGCGCCATGCGAATGGCGGTCTCGGAAACGTCTTCCCTGCCTTCGACCCAATTCGAGCCAAAGGGATTGATCAGCAGGATTTTCATCTCTTCAACTTTCCACTTGCGGTTTTCGCCAACTGGTCCACAAATTCAAAATCCTTCGGTACTTTGTACCGCGCCAGGCGCTGGTAGCAGAACCGCCTCAGAACATTCGCATCCATAACATCGTTCTTGTCCCGTAATACGATCTTCGCCATGGGAAGCTGACCGCATTGAGCGTGCGCAGCGCCGTACACCAGAGACTCCTTCACCTGAGGATGCGTATTAAGAACAGACTCCACTTCCTGGGCGAATACTTTCATTCCCACAAAATTGATGACGTCCTTTTCCCTGCCTACAATGGTCAGGAAGCCGTCCTGGTCTATTTTCCCCAGATCGCCGGTCTTGAACCATCCATCGTTCAAGATCGCCTCCCTGCCCTGCCAGGGAGAATAATAGGCATCGAGCATCCCCTTGCCCTTGATCCTGATCTCCCCTACTCCATCGGCATCCTTCTTGTCGAGAAATATCTCGAAATCCGGCAGCGGCTTGCCCACGGAGCCTCGTTTATCCTTATCTCCCGAAAGGCGGATAAACGGCAAACCGACCTCGATGATCCCATAGGCCTCGGTCAGCTCAAGACCGAACTTGGCAAAAAACTCCTCTGCCACCTGTTCGGGAAGCTTCATGGCCGTTGAGACCGCAAGACGGATATGTTGCAAGGCATCTCCGGGCAGGGCCACGGTGCGGGCCAGGAGGCTGTAATAAAACGGCGATGAATAGATAAACGTCCCCTTATGCGACTTGATCCCCTCTATGAGGGATATCGGATATCGATGACCGCAGAGCACGATAGTCGCGCCGCGGCGCAGGAACAGGAGAATCGTAACCACAAAATGAAAGCTCATGGACAGGACCCAGAGCACCGTATCGTTCGACGTTATCTGCAACCCTTTGTCCGCGGCATCGGTCCGTTCTATGATCGCCTCATGAGAAAGGACCACGCCTTTGCTCATGCCGGTCGTGCCGGAACTGAACCGGATAAACGCCGGGTTGATCCTGAAATACTCTGCCTTCGGGCGCTCTCTCGTCGTCCTTTTCACGATGGTGAATTCTTTTTTAAAGAGACCGTTCGATTGCAGCGGATCGCCGTATCCACCCTGCCACAGACGCGGTTCGGCGATCAGATAATCAATGTCGATTATGTTGATGACGTTCTCCGCTTCTTCAGCCGTCTGCTCCGGAGAAATCGGAACGACAACCGCCGAGAGAGATAATATTGCCAGACTCGCGATAATATAGTCTATACTGTCATCGCAGAAAAGACCGACGCGATGGAGCCGGCCGACACCGCGCTGACGCAAGGTATCGGCAAGCCGTTCCGCGCCGTTGATCAGCTGCCCATAGGTAATGCGGTCATCATCCTCAATAACCGCGGTCTTCTGCGAGAGCGCTTCCGTCTCGCGCTTTATAGTGTCAAATATGTTCATGCTCTTTTCTTCGGTAAATAATCCTTATAGATGTTCCGCATGGCGAAAATATACCGCGTGCCGAGGTAAATGATCCTCACCAGTTCCTTGAACGGCACTTTGACCTTGTTCACCCGCAGCGGGTTCGCCTGAAGGGCCACCCGCGACAGTTTCGCGAAGTGAGCGTAGAACGTGTTCATATCGAGCTTTGTCGCCAGTATGGTATGCATGCAGTCGTAATAGAGATAGGGGTCGACAATATAATCGTTCTTATGCGTATGCCAGAGGTCGGTCCCGGGCGACGGCGAAAACACGGTGAAGGTGACCTCGGCCGGACAGACCTTCATGATTTCCTTTTCAAGATCCCTGAAGTCCTGGACCGAGAAGTCCGGATCCACCATGAAGCTCGCATGGAGGGTGATGCCGATCTCTTTCAGTATCTCTATGGCCTTTCGGTTCGTATCCACGGTCGTCCGCTTCTTATACTTGTCGAGCCGCGATCCGACCATGGCCTCGAGGCCGACGTAGACCACGCTGAGACCGGCCTGCTTCCAGAGTTTGAACAAATCGGGATATTTTACGATCGTATCAGCGCGCGCCCAGCTGATATACTTCTTTTTGATCCCCTTCTCGAGCAACAGGTTCGCGATCTTTGTCAACCGGTCCTTGTTCAGGAACGTCTCGTCGTCCACGAAATAAATATGGTTCTCCGCGATCTTCTCGATCTCATCCACCACGTCCTCGGGCTGTCGTTGGAGGTACTTGCCGCGCATCAAGTGATGCACAACGCAAAAGGAGCACGAAAAAGCGCATCCGGTCGACGTGCGCATGCTCGCGGTCCTCGGGAATATGGTGTCGAGCCTCTTCTCCGTGCTTGAGGTCCAGACGCAGAAATAGCGTGAGCGATCGACCAGCTCGCGCCGTGCCCGCGGTATTTGGTCCACGGGAGGAAATTCCGGCGGCAGGGCCGCGGCCTTTTCCGCGAATCCAGGATCTTTGGGTGAGAGAACAGCTTCGCCGAACGCGAGCGGTTCGCCTTTTTTAAAGCGTCTTACGATCTCGGCGAATGCCGTACCCCCTTCGCCGCGCACGATGATGTCGATCCCCTCGCCGTTCAATGCGTAATCCGCAGGTATGATCGTGGCATGCGTTCCGCCGACCACGGTCACGATCTTCGGATCATGCTTTTTCACGAGACCAGCCAGGGTCTTGACCAGGGCCGACTGGCTGCTGTAGCCGGTGAAACCAACGATATGGGGCTTCATCTCGCGTACTTTGTTCTGAAAACCGAGGATCGGGTCCTTCTCGAAGCTCAGGTCCTGGATCACCACTTCATCTTCCAACGGCACACCGCCGGCCACCATTTCGAGCTCCAGCGGTTCGAGGTGAAGAAATCCCTCCTGGAGACGCTTTGCCACAAGCAGCTGAGGATGCGGTTTGACGAGTAATATTTTCACTAAGACCCCCTATTTGGATAAACGTTCAAGCAACAAGAAACGTAACTACTCAGGTCAAGACATTGTCCGCAGATTACGCAGATTTCGCAGATTAAATCAAACGTGACTTATTTTTTATTAAAATCTGCGTCCATCTGCGAAATCTGCGGATAGAAAGGTTTCTATCTGGCGTAACACCTTTCGGGGTTCAGATGTGTTGAGTAGTTACGTTTTTATCAATACTCCTTTATGTTCTCAGGATACTTCCCGTTCCTGACCCGGTACGCCGCCGCTTTCCCAGCCTGTTCCCCCAGCGCCACGCAGGCGCCCATCACGCGCGTCGAACCGAGCGCCTCACGAGTGACCGATATGCAGCGTCCCGCGGTGAGCAGGTTCTCAACATTCTTGACCGTGATACACCTGAACGGGATCTCATAATAATCTCCGCGAGGGACATAGTAATAAACCGTCCCTTTCAACCGGTCCCAGAGTTCGATAGGCCAGGCATTCTTCACAATCCCATCGGAAAACTTTCTGGCGGAAAGGACATCATCTTTCGTAAGCGTGTACTCTCCCATGACCCTTCTGCCTTCGCGCTCAAGCACCTTGAGAGAAGTCCCGGCAATAAAGGAACCGTTAAAAGCCGGAATAACCGATGCGAGATAGGCATGCACTGCAGCGGCCTCTTTTCTCGTTTGTTCTTCCCTGCGCGGGCCCTCTTCAGTGTCAATGCTCATCTTGCAATACCCCTCAGTGATCGCATCTCCGGGACTGAAGGTCGTAAACCTTACCGTTGGCGAGAACGTCCCCTGTTTCACAGCCTGGGCAAGATGATAGGGGACTTTGAGCGCAAGCGCATCATCGGCGCCCTGCAGGCCCTTTATGTGAAGCGTGAAGCCTGCCAGCTGACGTTCTTCCGGACTGGACAGGTCGAATTCAGCACCGGCCAGAGCTGCAATCTCTCCGCTTCCTGTACAGTCGATAACCATTTTCGGTGAGATGACCTGCTCACCGTCAGGACCCTTGACCTTGATGCTCTCGATCCCTGATGACCGCTTCGTGACCGCGATTGCCGCGGTATCATACCGTACGGTAATGTTCTGTTCAGCACTGCAAAGCGAAGTGAGCACAGATTGCAGATCTTCACTCGAATACGGATGCACGTACACCCGGCCCATCTTTTTCATTGTTCTCTGCGGCGACTTCACGCTCAGAAGAGCAGCAAACTCGCGCGCGAGCCCCTGGTTCAATGTCTCTGTCGGGGCCGCATCACCATTCAGATAGAGGCCGCAGATATGTTGGAACATGCCCGCGGTACCGGTACCGCCGAGATAGCGTTCCTTCTCTATAAGCATCGTGCGCGAACCGCCCCGTGCTGCTGCCACTGCTGCCGAAACGCCGGCAACACCCGCGCCGACCACGAGAACATCACCGGTAATATTCATGATGCCTTCGAAACTCCGAATCGATCCCGTATCCCCTCTTCGAGCATCCTGATATCTTCATCACTCAGCAACCCATCCAGAGAGGAGATCACCAGGTTGAGTCGGTTGTTGTAATAATTACTGAAGAACCCGAGCCCGGGAGGCACGGGCACGCGCGGCATGTGAAACATATTCGCGATCCGCTTTTCCATGAACACGGGATGCTGGTAAGCGCTCTTCCCGAGATGGGAGAAGACAAAGGTTGCCATCTTCCCCTTCATCGGGAGGTGCAGCAGTTTCCCCAGCACGGGCAACGGTGCGATGCGGGTCAGCAAGCTCGCTTCCACAAGGTCTTTCGGAAAGCCCGATTTTACCTGGTCGTACATCTGTTGCTTGAGCAGGGCAATGAGGCCTTTGCGGTCATCGATCTCAAGGACCGGAACCTGGTAAAAAAGGTACGACACGTAGTTGAAAAATACTTCCTGCAGCGGGTCCAGGCCGGGCCGCAGGTCCATGGTCACGGGGATAAGGTAGCTGGCGCCGGTCAACTGCCTGCTCTTGAACAGTTCGCGCATGCTTTGAATGATCACGGACAGCAGGTACGGCGATTCCATAAGATACCCTGCCTCGGTGTATGCCCGTTCATAAATGCCCGCAGTCTCCTTTTCATTGAATGCAAGGAGATGATAACGGTAGCATCGATCTTTTCCGGACGGAAGATGCAGGGCTTCCGGTGTTGCTGTTTTCGATAGCATCATGATCCTGCGGTTCACGTTCCTGCCTGCCAGGAACCTTTTCGACCATCGGGTCAGGGCCGATGAAGAGACAAAGGCAATATCCCCGGACACCTCGGGTGCACCCCTTTTCAGGCTCTTCTGGAACAGGTCCAAAAACAGCTCTGCCCCGCGTGCGTCGAGGATGCGATGGTCGAAGGTCATGGCGAGCATGCTTCGCCCGTGGCCGATGAAAAGATGAAACGCGAGGTGATCGTTGTCGTCCCTAAACGCCGTATTCACGCTCTGCGCGAGCGCAAGAGGGAACGCATTGTCTGACGACCGGTCGTCCACGCGATGAACAACGAACGTGACCTCGTGCACGCCTTTTGCGGGTATCCTCCAGTAAGGCGCAAGTTTGAGGTCCCGCCCTACGCTTCCCTGCAATACCGGGAACCGGCCCGCGAACCTGCTCACCTGCGTTCGGACCTCATCCTCATCAAGCAGGGAATCGAACTGGAGCACCACCTGCGACATATTACCCGCGCAGGTCGAGGCCTTCATCAGATGATCGAAGGTATTGATCACCCAGTCGGAACCGGAGAGGTAACGTTTGCGTTTGGACACCAACATGACCGCTCCCACACTACACTTTTCCGCTGATGAACGAAGCCAGGGCGTGAATGGTCTCAAAGTCCTTCCTGGTCAGGTCCGATGCGATCAGCGGCAGTTTAAAGGTCTTTTCAATGAACACGAGGATCTCGATGAACCCGAGCGAATCGACCCCCAGATCGTGGAACGGTACATCAGGAGAAACGGCCGATGCCTCCTGGTTCGTGATCGAAGCGATCCCCTGAATTAAGGTATCTTCAATTTCCTGTATGGTCATGATTATTTATAACCTCTATCCTAATCCGTACAAACCGGAACCATAATATATATTTACCACGGATGCACACTGATGAACACGGATAATACATCAGGCTTTTTTCATTTGCTTTATTCAATCAGTGTCAATCCGTGCTACTCCGTCGTAATGTTCTTTAGATTTTATCCATTTTGAAAAGTATTTGATCGGTCAACCACCAAACTAAACTCACACCTTTGATAAATAGATCACCGACCTGTCAGCGTAACAGTTGATCCCGATACAGCGTATCGATTCGATATGACTGCTGCCGGATTCCGTGAGAAGGCGGATCCCTTGAGGGTTATCCAGCACCGGAGCGGCGTAGCGCGTTTGCTGTTTCAGCATCAGCGCGCCTGCCGCGGCATTGAAGGCGCTTCCGATCATCATGCTGCCGAAGAGCGGCGAATAGGCCGCTGTCGGGATATCCGTTGACAGGGACGAATGGTACGCGGACTCGTCGGGCAGCATGCCGTCGGCATCGATGATGTTGATATCGACGGACTTCCCTCTATCAGGATCGTCGCCCGTGTGAACAGCGTTGATGTCGCAATACACGTTGCCCTCGTTCCCCTTGCTTAAAAGAAAAAAAACAGCGCCTTCGCCCGGGACCTGACAGGTGGGATTGAAGGTGAAGGGTTTGATCCTTCCGTCCTTCGCCGTCGTGAGTTTATGATCGGAAACATACCCCAGGACGTCTCCGTACTGGTCCACTGCTCCGGCAAGGACATGATCGCAGCGGCCCTGGTCCAGCCATGCCTGCGCAAGCTGCAGCGCCGCCTGGAACGAGAACTGGAATTGGGAGATCGTCAGTGTAGGACCCTTTATGTTCAGGGAGGTTGCGACATAGGAGGCCGCTGCATTGTGTACCGAGTTCGAAAACGTGGTCGGCGATACTGCAGCATCGCCGTGGTCAAGGATGTCGTCCAGAAAATCGAACGTGGTCACGTGGGGACCAAAAGCGGTTGAAATGATGATGCCGATCTTTTTCCGGGCACTATTCTCGATCCCGCTGTTCAGCAGTGCGTCCGACGCTGCGACCACGGACATCTTGCTCAGCGTATCCGAGCGCCGCACTTTCTTTAACAACGCTTTAACGGGCGCCGTGGCAAGATCGACCAGGTACGCCGGCAACGTGCCTCCCATGACCGGATGAGCAGCCACTTCACCCGGCTTTTGCCATCCATTTTGCATGGCCTTCTCAAGACTTTCTATGCCCAGACCCTGCGTAAAGATCAGGCCGATCCCGGAGATCTTCATGCGTTTTTCTCCCGTCCGATCACGATCGCGGCATTGGTGCCCCCGAAGGCCAGCGAAGTGGATAGCGCGAAGCGTCCGGTGATGACGGTCTTTCCCCGCACAGGAGAAATGGGGATGGCCTCATCCCTGGTATGATAACCCGCGCTGGCCGGAACCCATCCTGCGCGAAGTCCTGCCGCCGTAAACACGGCCTCGATGCCTCCTGCTGCGCCCAGGGTATGTCCCGTGAACCCTTTGGTCGACAGCATGATGAGATCCTGTCCGAAGACGTCCGCCAGCACATTTCCTTCGACCAGATCATTTTCATGGGTTCCGGTGCCGTGGGCATTGACAAATCCGACCTCGCGGGGTGCGATGCCCGCTTCCGCCAGTGCGTCATGCAATGCAGCTCTCAAACCCACACCATCGGGACTTGGCGCGGTCAAATGATAGGCGTCGCTCGATGTGCCATAGCCTGAAAGAAAGAGAGGTGATACAACGCCCCTCGTGCGCGCTGTTGCTCTGGTTTCGATGACCATGACTCCCGCGCCTTCTCCGAGGTTTAATCCCTTGCGGTCCCGGTCAAAGGGCGCGCAAAGACCGGGATTGGCGATGCCGAGAGAGTTGAATCCGCAATAGGGCACGTGGTTCAACTCATCCGCCCCGCCAGCGATCGCAATATCGCACAGGCCGCCCTTGAGCCAGGAGAGCGCGACGCCGATCGCGTCGGTCGAGGAAGAGCAGGCGTTCACCACGGAGATCTGCGGGCCCCGCGCCCCGATCCTGCGCGCAATATATTCAGCAAGATTGCCCTTTAAAAATCTGTCCACTGATATCATCGGCGCCGCGCCGTTCTCGCGGTATGCTTTATAGAACTGCAGGGCGTTCAGCTGACTCGCCACGGTCGTTCCCATGCAGACACCCACCCGGAACCCCGTAAGGTCGGCAAGACGCGCGTCCTTCATCGCCTCATCAACAGCGATCAGGGCAAGGCTCAATGTCCGCCACCCTTCCAGATAATATGCATCCGGAAGATGCTTCACTTCAAAGGCCGGAGATTTCAAAATTGTAGGGAAGAGAGTCACCGGTCCCGCGTTCCTCGTCCCAAGCTCAAAGGACGAGAGCGTCTCGGCGACGTTGTTTCCCGCAGCGGATATTACACCGATGCCTGTGATCACCATTGAGGTATCTTGCATAGTTTTCGATTTCTGTTCAGTGTAGAGCCTGTTGCACAAACCCATTTTGTGCTTCGACAGGCTCAGCACGAACGGAATAAATCTGGCAATATCAATAGTCGTACCCGTTCGCCCTGGGCTTGTCGAAGGGTGAACGGAGGCTTGTGCAACAAGCTCAGTACGCTTACCGCGCGCTGTACGCTGGCTGTGCCGGAATCTCCGCCGCCAAAGGCGCCTGTTGCGCGATACCCAGAATGTCCAGCCCCTGATCGATCGTTACGATCCGCATGTCCGGATAGCGCGTGCGGACATACCGTATCATGTCGCGGATCTGGGCCCATTCGTCGTAGAGAATGCGATCGATGCGCGCCGATGCGCCGCTTGACTCACCAATGATCGTGTCCCCCGCCCCCGGTCTTCCCGAGAGCGGAACAAAATACAAAGACCCGAAGAACAAATACCAGGCCGGCGGTTCATACCTGCCCTGAGCCCCCGACGGGCTGAACATTAGTTTCTCCCCGGGGATGAAACTTCCATGTCTCTCTTCAACAGCGACCTTGATGTCCACCCGATGCTGGTAGAAAATGATCCAGGACCTGCCGGCATAAGCGCGGTCGATAAAACGCTCCATCCCGGCAAGATCATGTTTGATTGAATAGGATTTTAGATCATAGGGATCAACGATTGCCCCATTCACAGCGTTCCTGCCTCCCCGTCCTGAACGATAGTAGCGTCTCGCAACCGCCCTTACCATCTCATTGTTCTTGTTATACGGATAGACGAGGTTTTTGATGTTCAGCCCCAGACCTTCGAGCGTTGCTTTTGATCGGGACAATTCACCTTCGACCTGTGCGGACGAGAGAGACCTCAGGTTCGGATGGGTCGCTGTATGGGCCATGATCTCCCAGCCCGCATCCTTGAGCCCGATGATCTGCGCAACGGTCATATAACCCGGTCCGTTGATCCAGTCCGTCGTGATCGCCGAGCATGCAACAGCCCCCTGCTCCGCAAAAATGTCCCTTGCAACCAGATAATCCGTATCGTTCCCGTCGTCGAACACGAACGTGACCAGCGGGATTGACCCCGTTAGACCGCTCGTCAAATTGGATTTATTCGCTCTGTCCCCCGCCATGCTGCCTTCGCTTAAGTGGTCTAACGGGGTTGACCCAATCGGTGCTGCGGTTTCCCTGGTACCAATGCCGACGCAGGAAACAATGAACACCAGAAGCCACGCAACGATAAAATATCGTTTCATACGTTCCTGTGATCAAGCATTATGATGCTTTGTTTTTGTTATCATATACGAAATGGGCCATGGTATCAATGGAATGAAATATCTCTTTCCCCTGATCCATGTTCTTCACTTCCATACCGAAGTTGCGCTGCAGCAGCACGACGATCTCGACGGCATCGAGGGAATCCAGCCCAAGCCCTTCGCCGAACAAGACCTCATCGTCCTTGATATCCTCCGGCTTGATGTCTTCCAGCGAAAGGTCACGGACGATCATCTCCTTGAGATCTTTTCGTATTGCCGCCAGTTCCTGCTCTTTGTTCTTTTCCATCATGTTCTCCTTGCACGTAATATTGTTTTTTATTTTTGTATCTACTCAGATCAAAATCTGTTAGCCGCGAAAGAACCCCCGATAAGACATTTCGAGGGCAGGCTCCAGGAACGCAGAGAGATTTAAAAACCGAACTTCATGATGTCAGCTTTTCTTTGAGATCTTTGCGTTCTTTTGCGGCCAACCTGAATAGTTACTTGTTTTTTTCGTGTCTTCGCCTGCACCCAGCGGTTACGAGTGGTAACGCGAGTGCAGGGTGTGCCTTCGTGTGAGACCACTTTTCATTCTGAATTCTTGTTTCATCAAACTGATGCATTGCCTCGTTAAATATTCCCCTTCCACATGTCGCGAAACACGAACCACTGATAGGGGTAACGAACTGAATACTCTTCCAGGACGCGGGCGAACTCCTGAACACAGGCATGAATCTCCGCGTCCTTGTTTCCCCGCTTTCCCGCGGGAGGATCGATCACGTGCGAGACATCGGTAACGTGTTTTGTTGCTCCGACCTTCGCCGACAGCAGCACTGCCACGGGACATTGCGCTGCGGATGCGAGACTGAACGCGCCGTACGGGAACCGAACGTTCCCGCCGAGCAGCGATGCCTCTACCGAACCGTATCCGTAGGTGCGGTCTCCCATGATCGAAACAATGTCTCCCCGGTTGATGGCCTTCAGGGCTTCTATCACGCCGCCCATGGCGCCGTCGGTATAAATGATCCTGACGGTTTCCTTTTCGCTGTCGATGTTCAGCGCCTCTTTCACCGCGACATTGTCCTCGGGGCGCATCATCAGGTAGACCGTCCGTCCAAGTCCCCTGAGCGCCGTCATCGCCACCTGCCAGTTGCCCACATGAGCGGTCAGCAAAATGAGACCCTTCTGTCCGTCTGCCAGGAGCGCTTTGATCTTCTCATATCCGACGATCTCGAGACTGATCTCCTGTGCGCCGGCGGCCACGGAGAAACGGTCGATGAGGCTTTTCCCCTGGCTCACGAACAGCAAGTATACATCAAACAGCTGCCGGAGCACGCCGTGGTCCGGGAAGCGCCTCCTGACATAGGCCTTGGTCGCGGCAACTGCCGCATGATCAAAAGCCAGATAGTAGAGACAGACGATGGTGAGCAGTCCGTAGGTCCCCCTGAGGCCGAAGATACGCACTGCTGTCCGGAAAAACCAGAAGCCCAGCCGGTTGCCCCGCTTCCGCTCAATATCCTTCTTTTGCGACATTCGCGCACCTTACCCGTTTGATCACTGTCGCGGCGATAAAAATAACGCCTCCGATAATGACAGCGCTCAGAGGAGCAATGATCAGAGCTCCGAGAAACCACTCGTACAAACGTGATGAGAACTGTTCAAACACCGTCCTGAACGAGAGCTCGGTGAGCCACTGACCGTGCCGAAGATAATATCCCGTCTCGATGCACAATGCAGGAATGAAAGGCGGCATGGCCAGGTGCTGTATGTTGAGAGACACGACCTTGTTCAGGTTGAGTCGCATTGAAACATAGAGGATCACGAGCGTATGCACGAACAGGAGCGGAAGAACGGCAAGAAACATGCCGATCGCCCCTGACATCGCCAGGCCGACCGGTGTCGCGTTCTCAAGCAGGAGCATTTTGAGAACCTTTCCCGGATGACGCCAGAGCGAGAGATCGAATGCATTGAGATCCCTTACCAGCTTCTTGTGCGGCAAGGGAAGGAGACGCCTGCCCACAAGCATGGAATGTATGCCCGTGAGGCGCAGGTTGTCGAGAAAAGGCTTGAAACTCGAAACACGATCCCCGGGCTTTGGATAAATCACGCTGACCGGGACCGGTTTAAGTTTGAGCCCTGCCCAGGCCGACCTGGCAAGCGCCTCAGCTTCAAAATCGTAGCGCTTTCCCTTGAAGCGCAGTTGATTAAGATACTGAACAGGATAGGCTCGGAAACCGCTCTGGCAATCGTCCACGGTCAGACCGGTCTCGACCTTGAGCCAGAAATTCGCGAACGCTCTGCCGAAACGGCTCGATGCAGGGACGTTCTCTGTATTAAAATCCCTGCAGCCGATGATAAGACCTGGTTCGTCCTCCTTGATGAGCGGGATTAATCTCTCGATATCCCTCGGAACATGCTGACCATCGGCATCGATCGTGATGAGGTACAGACCGCCGTGGTCCTCAACATAGCGTGATGCGGTAAGGATCGCCTGACCTTTGCCGAGATTCTTCCCGTGTTTCAAAACAACCACGTCGAGACCGGCAAGAAGCCCCGCCACATCAACGTCCGTACTGCCGTCATCGATGACCACGACGTGCTGCAGGATGGCGCGGCATTCCTTTGCTACCTTCCTGACCGTTTCCCGGTTATTATAGACCGGCACTGCGCACCAGATGCGGTCACGCGGTAGTAAGCTACTTTGCGGCATGCCGTATCCTCTCTCTGGGTTTCTTCCCGGGAAGCAGCAGGTCCCACATCGGGCCCGTGTATCCGAGCTTATGGAGGACCTGGAGGCTGTTGTCCATTTTATCGGGCGGAAACACGCAATGACGCACGTCGGCAAAGGCCCTGGTCAATGTTTGCTCGAGCCATTCTTTATCCACGGCCGGAGACAGGTAGTAGACGGGCTTTAACAGCCCCTCATCCGGCGCGATGAGCTTTTCCTTGATCGCCAGACGTGCCAGCGGGGTATTAGGCAGGATGCGTATGCCCATGAAGATGAAGGCCACGCATTTTTTCAGGGCCAGGATGTTCCTGATCCCTTCCTGTACCGTCTCCTCGGTCTCCCCCGGTCCGCCGAACATGAAGAAATGCGACGCGGCGATCTCATGGCGCTCGAAAAGTTCATTGCACGCAATGACGTCATCAAAGGTAAAGCTCTTGCCCATCTTCCTGAGCGTGGTATCGCAGGCCGCGTCAGTGCCGATCTCGGCCGCGGCGAACCCGGTTTTCTTCATGCGTGCGACGATCTCGTCGGTCAGGCCCCCGGGCTTGATGAATGCGGTCCAGGGGATGTTGATGTTCCGCCTCTCCATTTCAACGAGCACCTCGAGATACGCGCCCTCATCATCATTGAACACGGAATCGACAAAGAAAACATATTTGGTCTTGAACGTGTCGCGCAGGAGTTCGATGTCGTCGACCACCGCCCGCGGTTCCCTCCTGCGAAGCACCGCGCCCTCGAGCAGGGGATACGTGCAGTACACGCATTTATAGGTACAGCCCCGCTTTGTCTGGATCGAAGCGATATTGCCGCTGTGGAGATAAAATTCGAGCAGCCGCTCATCGTAGAGGGCAGAACTGATCTGCGCGCCCGGGAGCCTGGTCGCTGAACCGATGAGGCGCTCCTTCGGGTAGATCCCTTTCGCCGCGTTGTCGGCAAACTCAACCGCCAGGACCTCGCCTTCACCGATAATGCCGTAATCAGCGCCGGTCTCTTTGAGGATCAGTTCAGGGATAAGAGAGAACCCCGCTCCTCCCAGAAGCACCTTCGCGTTCGAGGCCCCCCGGACCGTGGTCACGAGGTCCTTTACGTTCTGGATGTAATACTGCTCGTGCATGAGATTCACGTTGTCGATATTGCGCACCGATATCCCGACCAGGTCGGGTCCGAACTCCCGTACCTCCCGGCCGATCGCCTCAAGCGAGTTGTTCTGCTGCAGGAAGTCAGCCTGGTGAACCGTATGACCCGCCTTCGTGAGCACGGCCGCTATAATGCTCACCCCCAGGGGATAGAGCGGGTAGGGCGACAGGGTCACATTGGCCGAGATCAGCAGTATCTTCATCGGGCCGTCTCCGCGATCTCTTCCTGCTGCCATTTCCTGCGCCGGAGACTTGCCCCCCGGTACGTTCCGTCCGCCTTCTCCTTTTCAATGACCTTGAGAAAGAGCTTGGCCATCTTGAGGTTCTGACTGCTTTCCTCGTAGAACGTGTCCCAGGCGTAATAATACAGGTCCTGCAGCTTTGTCGGCGTCATCAGTGCCGGTTGATACACCACCTGCCCGCCTGTGTATTGGTTCCAGTCGTTCGTCAGGATCCTGCCCTCCTTCGCGAGCGCATCACGGACCGGTGTATTCGGGAACGGCGTCAGGATCGTGAACTCGGCCAGGTCCAGCTTGATCTCGAGCAGAAAATCGACAAGCCGCTTGACATAATCCTCATCCTGTTCATCCATTCCGAGGATGATCGTACCCTCGACGCCGATGCCGCGCTCCTGCAGCCGCTTTACGCGCTTCCGGATGTAGTCCGACGTGTCGAAGATGGCCTGGTACACATACCAGCAACCGGCCTCGGCCGCAAGGTCCAGGATCTCGTCGTCGTCCTTGATGGGATGAGAGACCCATTTCTTTTTGAGCGGGATCAACGCCTTGAACAGGTCCTTCTCCCACTGATCGTTCTGGGCCAGGGAGTTGTCCACGAAGAACAGACGGTTGTTATCAATGGCCGCGACCTCGCGAACAACGTCATCGATGGGACGGGGCCGGAACTTCCGTCCGCCCAGGAACGGGGTACAGCAGCAGAAACAGTTGAACCGGCAGCCTCGCGAGGCATGAATGAGATCAACCATCTGCACGCCACGATAGTTGTATCGCTCCCGGTTGAGGATATTCCGCCTCGCCGGCCCGACCACGCTCATGTCGGGAAAGTTCCATTGATAGTCATACACCTTCTTGAGGCTGTTGTTCTTCAGGTCTTGCAGCACTTGTCCAAAACGGCCCTCGGCCTCGCCGAGGAACACGGAATCGGCATGCATCCTGGTTTCTTCGGCATGCAGCATGGCGCCGATGCCGCCGAAGATGACCGGGATCCCCCTCGCGCGGAACCGGTCGGCGATCTCCCACCCCCGCTTGATCTGGCACGTGAGCATGCACGAGATGGCGACCAGGTCCGTCTTCTCGTCAAAATTGATCGCCTCCACATGTTCATCAGTGAACGCAAGCTCATCGTCGCCGGGCACGGTGGCCGCAAAACAGATCGGGCCGTGCGGCGGCAGATGGAACTCCGTCTGCCGTTCCAGCTTGGGCCACTTTGGATAAATGAGTCTGATCTTCACACTATGCCTTTCTTTCCGTCATTCGTATGATTTTTCGTAACAACTCAGCACATCTGAATCCAGAAGGGTGTTACATTAGAGAAAAACCCTTTTATCCGCAGATTTCGCAGATGAGCGTCACGCCTGGGCGTGATGAAATCTGTGTAATCTGCGGATAATATTTTGACCTGAGCAGTTACGTATTTTGCTGAAAAGTTATGAATTTTCTTACCAATCCTGCTACATCGGAGCCCGTTTCTGCAAGAGCCCGGGCCTCAGCCACATCACAGAGGACCGAACCGCCCTGATCGCGTTCCCGACGCAGGACGAAGAACAGTGCCTCATCGGCTTCCGCCTTCCCCGCAAGCATCACCGGCGCTTCGTCGGCAAGGACCATCTCGGTCGCCACGTCGAGCACGGCTGACAGTGCGTTGCTCTCTCCGGCCGCATACAGAACCGGCCCCAGAAATCCGAAATGAATGGCTGCTTCACCGATCGGGCTCGACGGCAGCGTGTAAATGAACAGGTTCCCCCGCGACAGCGTACGCCCGCTCTCAAGATAATCCCGGAAGTACCCGATATCGGACCGGAGTGAACCCTCTGCATTTGTTCCGACGATCCCGATGTCCTGTTTCCCTGTCGGCGAGTATTCGATGCCCGCGTCCTGAAGGGCGAGACTCACGCCAAAAACAGTCATTTTTGATATGGTGTCGAGCCGGCCGAAGTTTTTAAAGGGATGAGAAAAAATGTCCCTCTTCGGCAGGGTGAGAGCGCCTTCGCCGGCCTCATACACATGCTTGAGTTCGCTCCTGATACAACCATAGCCTTCTTTGGTGAGCCATCCTATGCCGTTGACGGAAATTGACATTGTTTCCTAACCTGGATAAACCAGAACCAAAAGGTCGTCTCTCGCAGAGTACGCGGAGCACGCAGAGTTAAAACAACACCGTTAAGTCTTGGCTTTAAACCAGAATATTTTTAAGCTTTTCTCTGCGAACTCCGCGCCTCCGCGAGATATATTCTTCCCCTTTTGATAAAATGCTATTCATCCGTCATAAATCCAGCACCAAGGCCGTGTTGATCCCGCTGAAACCCGCGTTCGTCATCAGGGCCAGAGACCGGCTGCGTACCGGCTGCGGTCGGTCAGAAGCCCATCCCCGCGCATCGTCATCAACCTCGATCAGGTTCACCGTGGGCGGGACAATCCCTTCCCGGAGCGCGCGTTGCGCGATGAGCATCTCCACGAGCCCCGCCGCTCCCATCGTGTGTCCAATGCCGCCTTTGATGGAATACACCGGACGGGGACCATCCGTGAATACAGCGCGAAAAGCACGCATCTCCATCTGGTCGTTGTACACGGTCCCGGTGCCGTGCGCGGCGATAAGCCCCACATCAGCAGGACGGATGCCGGCGGACACAAACGCCTTCCTGATGGCCAGGACAAGGCCTTCGCTCTCGCGAGACGGGCCGGTCATGTGGTTCGCGTCATCGCTCAGACCCCAGCCTGCTATCGTCCCGAGAACAGGACGGCCCTCGCGGACCGCGCGTTCTTCGCTCATAATAAGCGCATAGGCCGCGGCCTCGCCCACGTTCAGGCCTGCCCGGTTCCTGTCAAAGGGCCGTGCAGGCTGTTTGTCCAGCGCCATGAGCGAGGAAAAACCGGAAACAATAAATTCAGTCACGCTGTCGCAGGCAACCACGAGCACGCAGTCAGCGTGTCCGTTCCTGACCATGGCAGCTGCCTGCGCAGCCGCCGCGGCTGATGACGTGCAGGCAGCCGAAAGCACCAGCCCGCCGCCCTTGGCGGAGGTCAGTTCGGCCACCTTGCTGATGAGCCTGCTGACAATTGCTTCCTCAACATCGCCCTTGTTCTCAAGCATGCTCTGTTCGAGCAGGTCAATCTCCCCTTTGGTCGTTGCCAGCATAAGTTTCGCGTCTTCGGGGACGGCTGTTCCTGCAAACAGGGTCCGCAACATCTGCATGACCAGTGATTCCCGTTCGTGGTACCGCAGACCGCTGATGATACCCGCATAGTCAGAGTGGAACGCCGCGGTTTTGAAACGACTGACCCGCGATAGGGCGCTTTGCCCCGAAAGCAGACCCTTCCAGCATGCGTCTGTTCCCCTGCCATAGGGTGTCAGCATATCCGCCGATACGATGACCGGTTTCATAGCGTGCGATGGAACTCCCCTGCCTTCCATCTCCTCCGGCAGCGGTCAAGTAATTCCGGCGAAACCATGAAAGGTTCTCCGGTCTGATGGTCGGTGAACAAATGCACCATGTAAGCGCTCGAGGCAACGCTCTTGTCCTGCTTGAACAGAAGATACTCGATATTCAGCCGCGATCCTTCGTGCCAGATCATCGATGCCTTGATCGTG
Organism: Nitrospirota bacterium; assembly: GCA_023229435.1. Classification (NCBI taxonomy): domain Bacteria; kingdom Pseudomonadati; phylum Nitrospirota; species Nitrospirota bacterium. The sequence continues at coordinate 172,556 of JALNZF010000001.1, read as the reverse complement.
AATTCCTCATCGAGGAACAGCGGTTTATAGTAATCAATGTGGAATTCGACGACCGGCGCGCGCAGTCCGGCTTCGAAATAGTCCGCATACGACAGACCGCATTTTCTGCCAAGTTCCTCGGACGCCTCTTCGAAATAAAGGGGGTACCTCCCATGCCACGCGATCGCCATGGGATCGGCCTCATTGAAGCGGACCCGCCGCTTGATCTCAACGACAATGGGCTCGGGTACTCCCGGGACACGCTCAAAATAGGTTGTCCTGTTCTTTGACCTCATGCTACCTCTTGTTCTCCCCGATGTCATAGGAGACGCGCAGTTTCATTTCCGAGATCTTGTCGCCCGCCCGTGAGATGGCCGCTTTCACGACGATCTCGCCGCGGGTGTCCCCCATATCGATGATGACACAGGTCACCTCGTCGGCGGGGAACACGGGTGAAAAATACTTGGCAAGCACGACCTCTTTCAGGACCACGGCCTTTCCACTCCCTTTTTCGAGCAACGTGAGCGCGCACTGGATCTGGCACACACCCGGCAGGACCATCTTCTGGGGAAAGTGCCCTTGAAAACCAATGAACCCGGACGGAAACGTAAAACAGGACGTCAGCCTCTTTCCTTCCTTCGCGAGGCCGGTCATGGAGCGTTCGATCTCTGCCTTAATTGTGCTCAACAATAAACTCCTTCTGCCTTATGGTCAACCGGTAGCCGTATTGGTAGTGAATAAGGACAATGCCCTGCGGCCATCGTTTTCCATCCTGGTCATGGTATTCGTAATACGATACGTTCCAGACTATTCCGTCCTCTTCATAATAGTTCTTCTCGATCAGGTCCCCGCCCGTTCCGGCGAATACATACTCCAGAAAACCGGGGCCAAAAGGCTGACGAAAGATCAGTTTATATCTTCTCTTCCAGACAGTCGCTTCGGGACCGGGGGCCAGATCAAAATAAATGCGTCTGATGTCGCTGCCCACCGCAGTGGCGATATCGCCGTATCGGGAGAAATCCGCGATCGTATAATGGCTTGTTACGCTGCGCTGATCGCCGGAGAGCTCGAACAGTTTAACGCCCATGGGATTCATCCCGGCGACCCTGAAAACTCCATCCAGCTTGTTTATCTGCACGGTGCCGATGCCGGAAAATTTGCGTGAATTATACTCAAAAACAACGCTTGTTAGCAATTGAAAACTTGCCGGAATGCCCTTCTGAAAACGCGCTACCATGCCTCGGGGATCTTCGGAATCAAGCACTACCAGACCTGTTTTCTGAAACGGGACCGTGCTGCATCCGGCAATAAATACCTGCAGTATGACCAGCAAGACGAATCGCTTCATTGCAGTTGACCGTCCTGTTTCGAAATCTTCAGGATTCTGCACAGGGACGGTATCACGATCACCGAGGAAAGATATCCCGCGACCATGGAGATGACCATGGCAACGCCCGTGGAAAAAAAGGCGGGATGATGCGCGAAGAGCAGCGCCCCCGCTCCGATCACGTTGGATGCCGCGGACAAGGTCATTGCCATAACAGCGCCGAAGTGAAGGTTGCGGCTGTATTCATACGTTATCCCGATCCCGTAGTCCACGATAACGCCGCTCGCGATAATGCCGGCAACGATACTGATGACGTTCAGCGGCATCTTGAAAATCGCCATGAAGCCGAGCAGCCAGATGGCGCCGGTCACGAGCGGGACGAGCGCGATCAGCGTCTCTTTCCATTTCCTGAAAAAGAGCCAGGCCAGCACGACGTTAAAGAGGACCGCGAGCGGGGCGAGGATCATCGCTTCCCTCGCCGTATATGCGGATATCGACGAGGACAATGCCTTGCCCGATACAATGAACGTGCCGGGAAACTTTTTCGTCAATGCGGACAGCGGGTCGAAATTCTTCGGTTCGTCCGGGAAGAACGACATGATCCGGTATTCTCCGTTCTTCTGTATCACGAACCGGTCCTGCAGCCGCGCAATCATGCCGCCGGGATCCGCTGCAGCGCGTTGATGAGCATACAATCCGTCGAAGAACGGCGTAAACGCGCGCTCCGAGAAGCCGTATTCAGCGGACGTTTGCCTGATCAGTTCCTTCAACCTGCGTTCCCGCCCCTGACTCCAGAAACGGTCCCAGCGTTCCTGATTTTCCCTTCGGTTCTTTTCAGCCGGCCAGAACATCGCAAGGCTGGTAAATTCCTCTCCGCTGATTGTCTTCATTGCCTCGCGGAAGACCCGATCGTTCTTTTCCATGGCTTCCTCGAGGCTTGCGCCCGTGACCACCAGGATCGCCTGATTGGTCTTTCCGCCCCATACCTCATGGAACGATCGCTCGGCCTGCAGCACCTCCGGTCCGCTGCCGTCGAGTTTTTTTACGTCGCTGTCGAGCTTGATTGACAGGGACAGGATGAAAAAGATGATGGTAACGATTGCCCAGATCCCGACCGTGAGCTTTGCGGGCCATTGGATGTTCTTCAGCCGGTCGCCGACGGTCGGATCTTCCACGATCGCATATCGTTTCCAGGAAAGGGTCAACGGCAGCACGAAGAGCGAAAAGAGAAGGCAGATAAGGAGGCAGATGATCGAGAACAATGCCAGCTGATGGTATCCGCGGATATGGGAAAAATACAGGACAACGAAGCTGAAGATTGTCGTAATGGCATCAATGAACACAAGCTTGGCGAGCTGTACGGGCTGCGACGTGCCGGTGCCCCGTTTCATGGCGATATAGACGATCAATCCGTAGTCGGAGATTCCCACAATGGCCGTGCCGAACCCGATGACCAGGTACGATAGTGTGTGTTCAATGCCGGCCAGCAGAATGACGCCCCATATGACGGCGATCAGCGGGAAGATGAATACGAACATCGCCCGGGCGTCGCGGAACGCGAGAAAAAAGAGCAGGAAGAAGGCGATCGTGGCGATGAGGGAAGCGACAGCGATGTCCCGTTTGATCACCCGTTCGTTGCTGACCGTGTGAAGATGGCCGCCGATGACGTCGGCGTACACGTACCCCGGCAGCTTGTTGATGCGCTCCTCCAGCGCCTGCACCAGCTCCTTGCTCTTCCGGCTGTCCATCATCTTGACCGGGGTCTGGATGATGAGCAGGGCATGACGTCCATCGCGGCTGATGAAACGGCCATCCTCGATGGCGACATCAAAACCCATCGAGGCCGGGAGCGCCCGCAACTTGCCGAGCAGCAGCGTTTTGATGCTCAGGGGGTCTGTGCGCGATAAGGAGGTCATGAAGACGCTCTCGGGTCTGAGCGACTGGAGGTAGATCGCCTGCATCTTTTCGGAAACCGCTTTCGGCGTCAACTGGCGGTCGATGGCTGCGAGATCCTCCTCGCCGAGGATCTGCGGCGCGTACTGCAGGACCGAGAATTCCTCCATGGCGTCGGCCACGGAGACTCCCGTGATCACGCTTGTGAAGAGCGGCGGTTGAAGCGATGCCGCCAGCTCATCGACGGCCAGGAAGAGGTCCTGCTTCCCTTTGGACGGATCGGTCAGGGCCAGGGAGATAATAATCTTGTCGGAAAGGCTCGAGTCGCGGAGAAAATCCATGCTGCGGGTGATCTCCGGGTCCGGCGGGAGCATGATATCGATATTGCCTTCATAAGGGACAAAGAAAAGCCCTGCGCCGGCGGCAACCGTGACCAGGAGTACGGTCGCGAGCACCCCTTGTTTGTGCCGGTGCACGAACTGGTACAGCAGCGAGAAATACTTTTCAAACATGCTTTACCCCGTTAGAGAAGGCCACCGGCGCACGATGACCTTCCACAACATCCTTTCGGGATAGTTGGATATGAACGTTATCGGAGAACAAGGAGGTACTCCGTTCTCTAACGGGGTGAACCCCGTTAGAGAATCCGAGGTCTCCAAGAGGATGGTCAACATTCACAAGCGATAGTTGCATTCCCTTGCTGTCCATGATTGTTAGAGAACTATGTTTTCCAATGGGGCGGACCTCAAAGTCGCTGCTGTCGAGAGGCGCATTCAGGAGCGTGTTCGTGAACGTGATCGTGGTGATATCGCCGCTCAGTTCCTGCATACGGATCTGCTGTAAATAGGTCTCGTCCTGTCGGAAGGTAATCGTGATGTTCTTGATCACCTTCCGGGAGTCATTATTCGCGCGGGGAGAGAACTCGATCGTCAGGGGACTGCGTTTCACCAGCCGCACATCATTGGTCTCAAGAAGTAAGCCGTACTCGCCGGAGAACCAGACCGTCAACTGCTTGATCACGTTCTGGAACATCGGGTTTTTCGTCAACGAGAGTTCCTGGACCTGGTCCGTGTCTTCGTCCCACTGACGGATGAATGTATCAGTGATCAGGACGGAATACCGGAGCGGCTTATCCACATGCCAGGCGACCTTGTTCGGTTTCTGGAGATAGATCCTGCCCCTAAGCACGAGTTTCTCCTTGAACATGGCCATCTCTTTTTCCTGGGTGAAATCCGTTTTAAGGGTCTTGAAGTCCGAGACCTTTTTCCCGATGCTGTTCAGCACTGCGGACAGATCGGTTGATTCCGGCGCAGCATCAGTTTTCATGTCCTTTGCGAAAACCTGTCCAGCGTGCACCAGGATAAAGAGGATCAGGAAGAGAACGGCCCCCCCTTTCCCGCTATTTTTGTTCATCATCATACGGCCGCCTTGCTATCGCCCTGCCAGACCTTTACTTCTCCGCTGGCGATCAGGGTATCGCCATTCCTGACCTCTCCCTGGATGATGCCGAAGTCTCCATACCTCGCGACCTTGAACACTGATATGCGAAGGGTATCGCCGACGCACGCGCTTCCGGTGATCGCGAGGTTCTTGATGCCCAGCAGGAAGCCTTCCTGCTGGGGACTACGGCTCCCGAGCTTTCGAAATCCCTCCTGTGCGGCGATAGCCTGGGATATGATCTCGGGATACGAAGCATCATCGAGCTTCCCGTCCTTCCCCACAAATATCATGTCCGCGCGCACGATCATCTCGGACAGGGACGCCCGCTCCTGGATCTCGAGGAGCCGGTCGATGAGCAGCATGGGCTGTTTATGCGGAACGAGCTGACTGGCATCCACCGGCAGGAACATGATATCATCCCGTTTATCCAGGTTCTTCCAGCACAGGGGGTCGGAAGCCAGGTAGTCGCCGGTCATCTGGTATGCCGCTCCCCGGCAGCCGTAACATTCGCTCAACCGTTCGCATTCGCTGCACGGCCCTTTGATGGTCTCGGTATAGTTCTTGAGGTCCTGGACCACCTCACTCTCCCGCAGAATGTCCTTGAGCCGTTGTTTTCGGACATTGCCGATCGGGATCGTAACCCCTACGCACGGCTGCACAAAGCCTTCGGAGTTGACCGCGCAGGAGAACTGGTGACGAAGACACTCTCCGCCCACGAGCGGAGGCTTGGGGTCCCAGGTGTGTCCGTATTTTTTCCGGTCGATCCGGGAGATCCGGTGAAAAAGCTCTTCGATCTGCCGGGAATCGACTTCAAGCATATTGTGTTCTTTAGCGCCGCCCTGCGGGGTGATCATCTCGAAATAGGGTGCGATGTTCTGGTCCCGCAGCCACTCCCACATCCTCGGGAGCTCATCGATGTTCTGCTGACAAACAACCGTGCTGATGCCCATGAAACGGTCCGCCGATGGATAGCCGGCCAGTTTCAGGTTGTTGAAGGCTTCATGTATCTGGGCATACGCGCCTTTCCTTCCCGAGAGCATGTCCTGGATCTTTTCCTCGAACGTGTTCATCTTGAGTACCACGCGCACGCCGAGGTCATACAGTGTCCGGGCCATCTCAAGCGTGATGTTCGTCCCGTTCGTGAAGAGTTCGATGTCCATGCCGAGTCCCCTGATGTACTGGATCATCTCGATGATAGGGGGATAGAGCATGGGCTCGCCGCCGAGGACGATGATCTTTCTCGCGCCCAGTTCCCTGGCCTGGTTGATGAGGTCAAGGAACTCATGTTTGCTCAGCTCGTTCCGGTTGACGTTGCTGTCCGAAGCATAGCAGTAGAGACAACGAAAATTGCAGTTCTTGTTGAACTCCATCTCCATGGAAAGCAACCTGCCCTCACGGACGGCTTCGGCGACCTCCTGATGGGAGAATTCCGCGCCGTAAATACGGCTCTGACAGGATTTCATATTTTTTTTCTCTTATCCACAAATCGAATTGGTTTCCGGGAATTCCCGGGGTATACATCACGCTTCACGCTTTCCTCGCTCACGATGACAACCTCGGGCCTCACCCGCAGGTGCGCCTGGAGCTTTTCCATGATCATGGCCGCTGAACAGGATGCGTCGTTCACGGCGACCTGGACCATGATCACATCGGAGAGGTCGTAGTCGCTGGTCGCAATCACGGAGTACTCGCTGATCCCGGGAAACGAATCAAGGACCGTGTAGATCGAGTTCGGATACAGCGTCGTCCCGCGAAACTTTATCATCTGTTTCTTTCTCCCGAGGATGGGGCCCAGGCGGAGCGATTGCCGTCCGCAGTCGCACGGTTCGTCGATCAGAAAACTCACATCCCCGGTCTGAAACCGCAGCAACGGCATGCCTTCGATATTCAACGGCGTTACCACGACCTCGCCGGATTCCCCGCCCGGAAGCAGCTCACCCCGGTCGTTCACGATCTCGACGATCGCCAGGTCGGGATGCAGGTGTCCGCCCTGCTGTGCCGTGCACTCGCAGAATGAGGTAATGGTCTCGGAGGATGCATAGGTCGAATAGACCTTCGCCCCCCAGACCGCTTCCAGGTTCTCGCCCACCCGAAGAAAAGCAAGCATGCGGTCCCTCACGGGCTCGCCGATACAGATCATTTTTTTCACGCCAAGCGATCGCGGGTCGATGCCCTGGGATTGCACAAACTGCCCCAGTTTGAGCAGGAACGTCGGCACACCCACCAGGGCGGTCGGTGCGAGGCGCCGGAGGATCTCGAAATGGCTGTCAACACTGCTCAACCCGTTCCTGATAGCCGCCGCGCCCAGGCTCCGGACACCTGAAAAGTACGCAAGCCCTGCGATGAAGCAGCGGTCCATGGTACAGGTCAGCAGGACGATATCGTCCCGAGTCAATCCGCAGCTCGTGAAGGAGATCTCTTCGTTGTAAGCCAACCGCCTGAGATCGTTCTCAGTATACATCATCTTGGTCGGCTTGCCCGTGGTCCCTGATGACAGGACGATGTCCACGACCCGGGACATCGGCACAGCAAGAAAATCCTCATTACGAAGACTGAGCGCGGTTTTGTCCGTAAGCGGGAGATCGCTCAACCGGTCGAGCGTAACCGCTCCGGCGTCTATCCCCTGCTCACGGAACAACTGCCGGTAATAGGGAGAATGATCAGCGCAATATTGGACATGCTTTTTCAGCATACCTTCCTGCACCATCCTGATCTCCCCCGGAGCGGAGAATTCCAGCTTCTTATTTCGGTCGAATTCGATCATACGGTTTGATAAGCGCCAAATTACCAATAAATTCCGTAACGGCTCAGGCAAAATATTATCCGCAGATTACACAGATTTCACAGATTAAATCAAATCTAAATTTATTATTTTAAAAATCTGCGCTCATCTGCGAAATCTGCGGATAAAAAGGTTCTTCTTTGGAATTTTCCTCTCATGAATCGTTCTCCATAACGGACAACTCTTTATCGATGATATGCCACACCCTGTTCTTGAAGGCGAAGGCATTCAGGTCCTTATACTCATTCCAGGTAATGGCCGGCAACCTGCGTACTCGTATCGTACCGGGACGCAGAAGCAGCGACCCCTTGGGCGGGATATTTTCGTTCCCGGTGATGCAGAGCGGGACCACGGATGCCTTTGACTCAAGCGCCAAACGAAACGCCGCGCCGTGAAAACTCCCCATAGTCCTGCTCGCAGAACGCGTACCCTCGGGAAAGAAGATGATCGAGACGCCGTCCGACAGCAATTTCGTCGCTTGCGCCATGAATTGTTCGTGGGACATCATCCTGATATTCAGGTATCCGGAAAACCTCGCGTACAGTCCGAGCACGGGTATCCTGAAGGGCCAGACATTCACGATCTGCACGCACTCATGCGGCAGGACGCACATGAGGAATGCGTCAGATGCCGCACGATGGTTGCAGACAAAGATGAACGGTTCTTCCGCTCCATTCTTCCCAAGATCCTCATACCGGAGCTTGATAATCGGATACGGGATCGACGTAATGAGTATCCCATACCAGCTGATGGCGCGGCGAAACCGTTTCATGGTCAGACGGTGCGACAGGAAAATCCTCGAGATCGCGACCATCAGCGTCAGCGCCGGGATCGCGATCGCGGATAATAATACAAAGAACGTATAAAAATACAGATTCAGAAGAAACAGTTTGATCCTATACAACATCGCTAAACGCTCGTTTTGTTTTCCTCGGTCTTCAGCGAGGATATGAACTGGTAGATGTCCTGAAGCGTCCGGATGTCCCTGACCTTTTCCTCGTTCCTGATCTTGACGCCAAAGGCGTTCTGGAGCGCGACCACCAGGTCGACGATATCCAGGCTGTCGAGTCCCAGGTCAGTGAAGATATGCGCCTCGGGGACAAGACGCTCCTTCTCGATCTCAAAGGATTCCTCGAACACTTTATTGATCTTGTTGATGATCTCCTGATCGATCATGATTCCTCCGGAAAACTAATTTCAAATAACAAATTTTACAAATTCGAATAAAACAAAAATTTCACACGAAGGCACAAAGGCACGAAGAAAAGTTAATGAGTGGGGAGAATTTTCCTCTCCGTGGCTTCGTGGCTTTGTGTGAGTCAATACTAATTACGACTTTGTCAATTTTTGCGCTTATATCTTCCTGCACACCAGCGCCGCGTTGATCCCGCCGAAGGCGAATCCGTTCTTCAAAATGGTCTTAATCTGTTTTTTAAGCGGCTGCATTACGTGATGTATCCCTTCGCATTCCGAACTGACGGCGTCAAGGTTCAGCGTCGGGTAGATCACGCCCCGCTCCATCATCGCAAGCGAGGCAGCCAGCTCGATGGCGCCCGAAGCGCCGAGCGTATGACCGATATACCCCTTCAGACTGCTGACCGGAACTGCTGATCCGAAGACCTGCCCGATGGCCTCTGCTTCCTCCTGGTCTCCCTGAAGGGTGGCCGTGGCATGGGCGTTGATATAATCGACCTCTCCGGACTGAACACGGGCGTCGCGGAGCGCCTGCTGCATACAGACGACCATGGAGTCCCGGTTCGACTGGCTTACGTGAAGACCGTTCGCCGTGGTGCTGTAGCCCATTATCTCTGCGTAGATCTTTGCGTTCCGCTTGACCGCCCGTTCGTAGTCCTCGAGGACCAGCAGACCGCTCCCTTCCCCGCAGACCAGGCCGTCCCGGTCCTTGTCGAACGGCCGCGGAGTTATCTGCGGCGTGTCATTATATTTTGTCGACGTCGCGAACAGGATGTCGAACGACCCGGTTACCGTCGGGTGAAGCTCCTCGGCCCCGCCGCAGAGCAGGACGTCCTGTCTCCCAAGCCTGATCAGATCGTACCCCGTGCCGATGGCATGGAGGGCGGACGCACAGGCCGCGGCCGGCGCCATGATCGTGCCGTTCAGTCCCAGGTACTGGGCCGTGTTCACCGCAGCCGTATGAGACATGCACTGAAAGAACATGGTCGAGTTCAGCCGGCTCAGGTCCTTGTTCGGCAGCATGGTCTCAAAGGCGTCGTTGATGCTTTTCGCGCTCCCCATGGTAGAACCTATGACGCAGCCGACCCGCCACAGGTCTTCGCCGGAAAGGGAGATACCCGCGTCAGCGATGGCCTCATCAGCGGCCTGTGCCGCGAAGATGCTCATGCGTCCCATGGAACGCCGTTTCTGTCTCGGAATTCGCTTCTCGTCCTTGATATCCACCGTTGCCCCGACGAGACTGTGCAGGCCGATGTACTGGTCCCATCCTTCCATGCGCCGCACCGCGCTCCGGCCTTCCTCGATGCCCTTCATGAGAGCAGGCAGGCCGTTGCCGAAAGGCGAAACCACGCCGATCCCGGTTATGACGACTCGTTTTAATGTCATAATGCCCGGTTCAGCAGCCTGCCGTACTGCTCTTTGCCCACCACCGCACGGCCAACAATGAGTGATGACATCATGGCGCCGGTGATCCCCGGCAGGAGAGCACTTTGTCCCGCTGCATACAGGTTGTGCAGCGGGAGTTTCCCGATAAGATTGAACTGTCCCATCTTCTGCTTGATGCCGTAGGCACTGCCATCAGGACTGTTCAGGTATTCTTTGAAGGTCAACATGGATGCCGCATCCACGATTTCAAGACTCTCCCGATACGCGGGATAGACCCTGCATATATGGTCCATGATCGCTTCAATACGCTGCTTTTTATAATCAAGGTATTCCCCGGGCCTTTTCCCTCTCCGGGACTCGTTCCAGGGCATTACCTGTTCCGCGTGCGAGGGTTCGAGGATACAGACCGCTTTCCCTGCACTGTCATGACCAGGAGGCTTGATGATTACCACAGCCGGATCCCCTTTGTATAAAGGATCAAGCAGCCGGTTCACATCCTCGATCGGGAAAAGGGACGTGACCCCGGCGTCGGGATACGGGTCACGGGTCCCCGGTTTGATCGTTGCAAAAACGGAGAAGAAACCCACCGATGATTCGAACGACCCGATGCGGTCCGCAAAGGCCTTGCTGAAGTGTTTTGCGGGCAGGACCTTTAATACTTCCTTGGGGTGGATCGTGAATACGCACGTATCCGACGCAATTTCCTCGCCGGTGTTCAGGATAAAGCGGCCCACCTTGGTGTCGCGGATATCCGCCAGTTCCGTGATAGAGCATCCACAGCGGATATCCACGTCGTATTCCTTGAACTTTTTCTGAAAGGCATTGACAAATGCATCGCCGCCGTCTTTTACACAGGCAAAAGATTCGTAAAAGCTGAGCATCATTCTGCTGTGATTGGCAAAGGACATCTCATCCGGCCTTACACCGTAGCACATGGCTAACGCGGACAGCAGGCCGCGCAGTTGCGCATCCGAGGTCACATCCTTCAGGACCGCGTCAAGCGATATATAATCCTCGTCCAGGTTCGGAAACGTGATATTATTTTCATGAATATTGAGGGACGGGCTTCGTTGACAGACAGAAAACATCTTTTCAAAGTACCGGTCTATCGCGTTCGTCTCACCGGGAAAGTAAACCTTGAATTGCTTCTTTATGTTCCCGATCCCGCTGGGGAGTTCGAACGACCTGCCGGTCGCTTCGAACACAAACTGATTTTTGAATGTGTTGGAATAGTAAATCGGCTCGATGGAATCGCGGATCCCGAGGAACATCAGGATATCGGAGAGTATGCCGCCCTCATGAAGCCCGCCCGTGAAATGGAACCCCGTATCGAACGAGATTCCTCTCTTGGAAAATCGCGCAAGAGAACCGCCGATATGCGGGGCTTTTTCGAGCAGCAGAACGCGATGTCCGCTCATCGCGAGCAGAAGGGTCATGGTCAGTCCGCTGATGCCGCTCCCGACCACAATATCGTCATATTTTTTCATGAGAGAGCCTCTTACAAATTTCCCAACCAGTCATTCCCGCCCCTGCTTCAGTCATGCTGGGGCAAGCTTTGAGCGGGAATCCGGTTCTAACTGCGTGAAAAACCATATCCCCGACAGAGGCATTCGGGGATGACAACCAGTTTTGCAAGAGCCTCTATCGTTAATCACTTCGGGATAATTATTCGTTATCAAAAGAGGCCTTTGCTACGACTAAAATAAAGATCACCGGGTAAACACTACATCGCCAGTCCGCCGTTGATGCCGATCACCTGACCATGAATATACATATGCTCTTCCGTGCACAGGAAGTTCACGACCGCGGCCACATCATCAGTGCTGCCCAGTCGATTCAACGGGATCAACGGCAGGATCTGTTCCTTCGGGATCTTTTCGGTCATCTCCGTTTCAATGAATCCCGGCGCAACCACATTCACCACTATGTTCTTTTTCCCGACCTCGCGCGCGAGCGCCTTGGCCGCGCCGATCAGGCCCGCTTTTGAGGCTGAATAATTGACCTGGCCCGCCTGGCCGATCTGGCCCGATACGGATGAAATCACGACGATGCGGCCACGCTTCGCCTTCAGCATCGCGAAGACCACCGCACGGGTCACATTGAAGAACCCGTTCAGGTTTGTGGAGAGGACCGAGTTCCATTCGTCCTTGGTCATCCACATCAGGAGATTGTCGCGGGAGATGCCCGAGTTGTACACGAGAACATCGGGTGACAGGTTTTCCAGGCGCGCGCCCAGGGCGGCTTCGGTCTCTTCAAAACTTGAGACATCGAACGGGATGAGTTCGCAGGCACTTCCCGATGCTTCTATATCTGCTTTCGTTTTTTGCGCTGCCTCGTGGTTGCCTTTATAGGTCAACCAGATGGAGAAACCGGACTTTGCCAGCTTGAGCGCGATAGCACGCCCTATCCCCCGGCTTCCGCCGATGATCAATGCCGTTTTGTTTGTTTGATTATGCATGATTATGATCGAATGCCGATACCTCGCGGTCCCTGACGATTGATCGTCAAAAACCAGGAATAAAAGCCGTCTAAAGCACCACTCCCCTGCTGAAAATAATTCCTCTAACCATGGAATATTTCAGGCGTTTTCAGATAATTTCTGCAAAGGTCTGAATATTACACCAACATTCCTGCACTGTCAAGACTTTTCAGGATCAGGAGCAGCTCTCGCGCTGCTGTCTTCCAATAAAAAAATGCCCCCTTTGTTCCGGGGGCAGTGGGCTCTTTTCATGTGACGGACTGTCAGCAAAAGGGCAATTATTTGCAATCGCCGGTACGTTTTCCGGACATCTGCAAGGTGGACTCTGATTTAGACCCCTTTTTTTCCATCATTTCAGTATGGACTGTGCCGACAAAACTGTTTCCTTTATACGTTATATTCCCCGTACTGTCCGTGACGCCATTTTTATCCTTGCACTGCATGACCCAGGACACTGTATTTCCAACGATCTCATTCTTGATCGTTTTACAATCCTGGTTCTTCTCCTTCTTCTGAGGGATCATGTCCTTTTTGGTAAGACATTGGGTATACGACACCGGGATGGGAGGCATGGGAAACGGCAGCCCTTCGAGCTTCATTTCACCTTTGATTTCCCACATTCCTTCCTGCATGTTCGGTTCCGCAACAGCAACGGTCACGAGAAAAAGCGACACCATGATGATCGCGATCAAACCTGCACCTGTTTTTTTCATAACGGGAGTCTCCTTTTTTCAGATGGCCTTTCGGCACTATTACCGTTGTCGTATCCGGTCCAGATTGATCTCGAAGGCCGCGCAGGGCATGGTGATCTGAGTGCGTTCAAGCACTTCCGGTCGTACTTCGCCGATATAACCCAGTTCAATCCCGCCCACGACCACCCTGCCGCAGCGTCCCTGTATGAAGAGAGGATGTTCCGCCGGATCCAGTTTATATTCCTGACCGAGGTAGTAAAGCAGAATATCGAGCGTTGAATGCATCTCCGAGAAATTGGCTCCCGGGTGAGAAATGATCGCGCCCAGATTCAGGTCCGTGCGCGAGCCCATGTTCTCCTTCTCATCAAGCACGGCGACCTCGCCCACTTCGAACGTCCGGTGCGGATAGAAGGCTTTGGAGCTTGCCGCTTCCACGTTCAGCAGCGACGGAATGACCCGGTTCCTGAGCACCGAGTAGGCAAGCGACATCACGTTGTCCACCTCGATCAGTTTTTCCCCCTTCTGCAAAGCGTAATCAAGTTCTTCCCTCGAACACAGAATATTCGACATGATCTCCTGAAAACCCGAGCCGACCATGTGGCCGCGGATGGTATCGGACAATAATTCGATCCGGGAGATAGCCCCGACCGTCGATTGCCGCGGCATGATCGGTTTGAAGGATTCGTATCCCCTGCTGATCGCATAGTCTTCCACCAGGTCCATGGGATGCATGATATCGTCGCGGTACGGCGGCGCGATCACGGAAACTGTTCCGCGTCCCGCTCTCACGATGTGGCCATAGGAACTGAGATATTTTTTCACATCAGCGGATGAAACATCTTCTCCGAGCCCGGCAGAGAATGTGGCAAGAGGTATGGTGAACGTTCCCGAGGTATCACAGGGAAACGTAACGCGCTTCCCGAGTCCGGTTTCATACGGATAGGTCACCAGCACCGGCTCGATGTCCGCTCCCCGGTCGTAAAAACTCGTTGCCAGGATATTCAGGGTAAGCACCGTCATTCGCAGGTCCGTGCCGGTCACTTCGATCAGCACGTTTTTACTATTCGGTTTCACCTCGCCGATTTCCCTGCTGTTGATGATCGGGGGGAAGGAAAGTGCCCTGCCCAGGCTGTCCGTCAGCACCGGGTACTGCGGGAAGGGTTTCACGATACTGCCGTAGGCGATACCCTTGGGATGTTGTTCGAGGATCTCGGCGAGCGTAAGTTTCTTTTCCATGCCGAGCGGCATGAATGACACAGTGGACGGCCCGGCGAGCCGGTAATCCACGGGAAACTGAATGCGGTCGAGCTCATAGATGCCGATCGAAACCGTATCTCGCTTCCGGCCGAAGATCTCCGAGAGCTTGTCCTGACTCTGGATCATCTGCGCCAGCACGTCGTCGTTCATGTGTATGCCGATCGCGGTGCAGGCCGCGATGTACGGCCTCACTGATTTCATTCCCTTCGCGACCCTGATCTCCCGCGAGGCTTTCCTGCCATGCTTGTAAAAGGGATAGGTCTCGGGCTTTCCGGACAAAGCGATGCGGACCTGGCGCGCGATGCCTTCAGCCGACCAGAGGTCCGGCCGGTTGCTGTCCGACAACTCGACCTTGAGATCGTCGGTCTCCGCGTTGTACTCCTTCAGTTCCGCCTTGGCAAGCATGAGCTTCTTCTCAAGAACTTCGAGGGAGAGCTTTTTGCCGATGAGTCCGTCGAGGTCGTGTTTTTTAATGTCGATTGTTGGCATAGCACTTTAAATTTTAAATTCCAAGTATCTTCTCAGGTCAAATCAGGTCAAAATCTGTTAGCCGCGAATGGCCTAAAAAATGAACCGGCCACTTAGAGAAGCACGCAAGGATCGCAGAGAGAATTAAAATGATACATGGTTTCAGGTTTTTCTTTGAGTTCTTTGCGATCTTTTGCGGCCAATCTGAGTTGTTACTATTTGTTTTTATCATCCCAATTGTATCTTCTTCGTTCTTATAAAATCCAGGTCCCGGGAGAACAGGTCCCGGATGTCCTTGATCCCGAGCGCCACCATGGCCATGCGGTCGAGGCCGAGGCCCCAGGCGATCACCGGCACGTTCACCCCGAGCGGTCTGGTGACCTCGGGACGGAAGATGCCCGCCCCGCCGAGTTCCATCCAGCCGAGTTCGGGGTGCTTCACATGCAGTTCCACAGACGGTTCGGTGAACGGGAAATAGGCCGGCCTGAACTGGAACTCCCCTGCCCTGGCGATCTCCTGGCCAAAGAGCTTCAAGAGTCCGAGCAGCGCCTTGAAATTGATGTCCTCGCCGAGCACGATGCCCTCGACCTGATAGAAGTCGGGCGCATGCGTGGCGTCAACGGAGTCATACCGGAAGCAGCGCGCGATGGAAAAATATTTACCCGGGACCTTCGGTCCCGATGCGAGGGTGCGCGCCGATACTGCCGTGCCCTGACTCCTCAGGATCAGCCGCTTTGCCCGTTCGATGTCAAAGGGATAGCGCCATCCGGTGGAGCCGGTCTTGCCGCCGTTCTTGTGCGCAGTTGCCACGTTCCTGCCGAATGGTGCCTCGATCTCCCTGCATGCCACGGGCTCTTTTACAAAATACACATCGTGAATATTCCGGGCTGGATGGAACTGCGGCATGTACAATGCGTCCATGTCCCAGAACTCGTTCTCCACAAGCGGTCCGCGCATCTCCTCGAACCCCATGCCGACGAATTTGTATTTCACAAAATCGAGGAACTCTTTATAGGGATGTTTCCTGCCGATGCTCTGGCGGGGAGGATTGAGAGCGATGTTGTAGGCGCGGAATTTCTTGTTTTTCCAGGTCCTCAGCTTCAACATCTCGGGAGTGAGCATTGATGCCTCTTCGGCAACGACACCGCGCTCCCTGATCAGTCGGAGCAGTTCCTGCCCATCGTTCGTAAGATCGTAGGTGCGGTTCTTCTTTTCGTTGATGCGGAAGATACCCTTGCCCTTGCCGCGCTTGTGGAAGTTTGCAGTGAGGGCCGCCTGCTGGCCTTCAGAGAACGAGGTCAGATCACGCAGTTCTTTTCCTGCCACGGTCATGATGAGACCGGTGAAAAACTCGTAAACCGATATATCAGCCCCAACGACCAGGACAAGAACGCCACCCTGGGCGACTTGAACAACCTTAGCCTCCTTGAGCGCTCCAACAGCAGAACTCACCTCGGACGGATCCATACCCCAGGTCTGGATGATGTCTTTGACCGTAAACTGCTTTCCTTCACGAAGGGCATTGATGATCCTCATCTCCGGCGTGCCCTTTTCCAGAAACTCCGTTCCTGTTTCGGTAAGTGAAACAAGCGAAGTGACGGATTCGTCCTTCACCTCGAGCAACCCCTTGGACTGGAGCCAGCCCGATGCCATGTCCAGGCGGGACTCATCGAGACCCGATGCTTTCAGGAGTGCAATTGCAGTCAGAGGTTCTCCCTGCTGAAACGAGAGAAGCACCTTGCTTTCAAGCGGGTGGAGACTTTCGAGCAGTTTAATGAGGGGTGATGTCGCCATACGATGCGGATAAGATTACGTTGATTGAAAATATTTGTCAAGAAAAAACAGGGTGAAAGGTGCGTGCCTTTCAGAAGACCAACGGAGGGTGGGAGCGTCCAGCGGAGAAAAATAGAATGTACGCTTCTCTGGGGGCATGAATGAACCCGCCATTCTACCCCTTCATTTTCTCATAAATATTTTCGAAGTGAGCGGCCGTATCCTTGAATGCGCTGAGCACCTGCGGGTCGAAGTGATGGGGTTGCGTCCTGCCATCGCCCTCGGTGATTATGCCGTATGTCGTATTATGACCAATGGTCGGTTTGTATACCCGCGCATTTCGCAGAGCGTCATACTGGTCGGCAATGTTCATAATTCTGCCCTCGAGCGGTATCTGGTCCCCTTTCAATCCGTACGGATAACCACTTCCGTCCCACCGCTCGTGGTGGGAGAGTACCAGTTTTTTTGCCAGTGCCAGCCTTACATGATCGCCCAGTATTTTTGCCCCGAAAATGGTATGACTTTTCATTGTTTCATATTCATCCGGCGTCAGTTTCCCGGCCTTTTTGAGGATATCGGGATGGACATGGATTTTCCCGACATCGTGCAAGGTCGCCTGAACACGGATCCCGTTAATAAATGTTTCGGACATGCCAAGTTCTTTTGCGATCACGGCACAGTATTCACCGACCCGCAGGATATGATTGCCCGTGTCCTCATCATTCGCTTCCGACGCCCGTGCGAGGGCGCGAACGAGATAGTCAAAGGCATGCTCGGTTTCCCTTACCTGGGTGGCAAGGGATTTCATAAAGAGGCTCTGCATGGCAATGCTGTTCAGTACCTCGGCGTCATATCGGGACACTTGCTTGTCGTAATTAAGCGCAAGAATAGCGAATGAGTGCTCGATGAAACAAACTACGTTCGACACTTTGACGGGTATTTGTTCCAATTTCAAGATAAAAGGCCATATGGCAGCATCGGAAAGATCGTCATTATTATAAATGAACGTTTTCGACCCGCCCGTGTCGGTCTTGCGGGGAAGATTTAAGCTGTCGTGGATATCGAGCTTGAGCCACGTCCGGTTTTTGCCCGCCGGCAGTGACTCGAACAAATACCATTGCCACTCGCCTTTTTCGTCGATAAAACCCACGATGACCATCCGCGGTTTGTCCGGCGCCTCGACTGTCCGGCGTATGACATTGTTGACAATATCGTCGAACGACGAAATAAAATTGAAGTTCAAGGGATCAAACGACATCGCCATCTTTTTACCGAAACCGGTCAGATCCTTGATTTTGTCATAGGCGGAATCAAGATCGCCACGGAGGTCCTTCATCTTGAGCAGCATTTTGATCCGCGTGAGAAGCTCCGTTTGGTCGAATGGCTTGCTGATGAAATCCTCCGCGCCAGCCTCAATGCCTTTGATACGTTCCTCCTTCGACGTCAAACCAGTCACCAGTACAACGGGGATGTTCTGATACCGTTCGTCGCCTTTGATACTTTTGCAAACCTCGAATCCGCTTATGTCCGGCATGCTTACATCCAGGAGCACAAGGTCGATCTTTTGTCGATGGATGATTTCTATCGCTGCCCCGCCGCTATCCGAAAGGATGACCGTATATCCGCTCTGGACAAGCAGCCCCTCAAGGATGGTGCGATTCATTTCGTCATCGTCAACACAGAGAATTCGCTGTCCAAAGCTCATTATTCCCGTTCCCCCTTGGTTATAATTTTAAACTAGAAGAACATACCGACAATGCACGCATCATCATGCCGAGATGTCATGATGTCATTCTTAACTTTCCGCAGATCATTTTTTTATGTGCCAGTCCAGGTCCATCCGGAGTTCTCCTTTTTGAAATGTGTACGCACCGGTACGCTCCCTTCGACGCTCTGAGCGACACGACCCGATAATCGGCATAGTCACCCCGTAGGCAGTCCGCGAGTGGAGATGCACCACGCGCGGTAAATCGCAAGAACCAGGAACCAGGGGTAAGAAAGAAAAGGTTTTTTCAACGCACACATTGCATGCTACTGAATAGATAGCAGAAATCCCGCGCGATGACAATCAGGGAATCCCTGACTTTTCGCTTCGATTTTCCTGAGGCGGCGGATGACTGCCGGGGTGTGGAGGATTTATTGCAGATTCGTCTGTCTCTACTCTACAGCGAGGTGAGTCCTTCGCGGACGGCAAATTTGGTGAGTTCCGCTACACTGTGGATGTCGAGCTTTTCCATGATTTGTTGGCGGTACGTTTCAACGGTCTTTGCGCTGACAAGGAGTATGGACGCAATATCCCGCGTAGGTTTTCCTTCTGCCATAAGCTGAAGCACTTCCCGCTCTCGGGCTGTCAGAATCATGAGTGAGGACAACTCGGAATGAGGAAATCGACAGGTATAATCTTTGACTATCATGTCACTAATTTTCGGACTCAGGTACGTTCTCTGATCAGCCAGGGCATGTATGGCAGTAATCAATTCCTGAAAAGCGCATTCTTTCAAGAGGTATCCGGACGCCCCCGCGCTAAGCATCTCCACGATGAATCGTCTGTCAGTATGCATCGACAGCGCGAGCACCTTGACGTTGGGGGTTTTGGACATGATGTGGCGGGTGGCTTCCATTCCATTCATCCGCGGCATGGCGATATCCATGACGACGATATCGGGCTTCAACCTCGTGGCAAGTTCCACGGTGGCCCTTCCGTCGTCCGCCTCCGCAATAACAGTCATACCCTGCTGTTCTTCGATTAACCTGCGGAGACCCTCGCGCAGCATTTGATGATCATCGGCAAGTATTATTTTTATATTCATAGTACCCCTGATTCATATTTCGTTTCGCATGTGAGCGGCGCCTAAAGGCTCGCCGGTATCAGCTAACGGGCCGTCAGTCGATCGCGCAATATTTTTCCACCCGTTCGAACGCTCGTGAATCATAAACAGTCCGGTCCCGCCGTCTCTCCATGTGATCGCTTCCATCTCCCCTTCCGTGATAGTCATCGGAAAGAAATCTTTTATCCGGCGGTGTAACGATAGCAGGAGTAACAGCCTCCAGGAATTGCTACATGAAAAGCAAGTGAAAAGCCGTATCAGGCGTGCCCTATCGTTCCCGATACCAGTTATTGTATCATGATTACGACCGGCCTTTCAATAGCGCGGAGAAAACTGAGTTTTTTTGCTCGGTCAATATATAGAATTCAACACGAGGGCGGTAATTAGTTCTAAAAAAAGATTGACGTGAATGAAATCTGTGTGTTAAGGTATCGCTATGCTAAATCAGAAGATCAAACCACGGTTAAACTACACCATTCTCTGCGATGATGTTCGCCAGGAGATGGGCGGCAAGTTCAGCCTCATGGGCCTGTTCGAAAGCATCTATTCGAACACGTTCCCGGCACTGCACCCCCGTTTTGCAATTGTGAACGAATGGACGGGTGGAAAAGGCGAGTTCCTTTCCCGGATAAGACTGCTTGCCCCGGACCAGAAACAGGTCCTTTCCGAGTCTGATGCAAAGATAAACCTTTTCAACGAAAGCCAGCGTCACCGGGACATATCGGTCCGGTTCAATTCGACGTTCAACGTCCCCGGTACGTACTGGATAGAGACGCTCCTCGATCAGGAGCGGGCCGGCATCATTCCTCTCAACATCCAGATCATATCCAACAAGAATGTGCACTGATACGGGAATCTTTCTCTACTCCGATACAACGATGGTCAATATTCTTTCCTTTTCATGAATCGCCGTTTGGAGCTTTTCCGCCGCTGCCCTGTTCGAGAAACTCCCGATCCTTACGCGGTGCCGCACGCCTTTGCCCGGCAGTTCCGAGGAAACAATGAACGCGGCAAAACCCCGCCTTTTCAGCCGCTTCACCTCGTCCTCGGCCTGCGCCCGTTCCTGATATGACGCGGTCTGCACGGTATAGCGGGCTTTTACATTTGTGGATACAGCAGGCCCTCTTGTTGCCGGTTGTTGCGGTTGTTTAGACGCAACCTGATTGGATCTCGCTGACGGGACCGCCTCTTTGCCAAAGTTGATCTCTATCCGCTTTTCCTTCGGCGCTGAGGGGACCGGCATTGATTTTTGGGCCTCGGCGGCGGGCTGCTGCTTCTCAGTCCTGTTCTCCTCTGTCACGGTCCTGGGCTTGAGGTCGATTGATATTGTCTTGTCGTTCCTGTCGGTCAGTGTCTTGTAGAACGTAAATTCTTCCTGTTTCTGAGCAGCGCTTGACGCTATCTCCGGAAGCGGCGGTGCGATCTCTGCCGACACCCCTGACTTGCTCTGATATTTGCCCACATAATACCCCAAAAAAAAGAAGCCCACCATGAGGACCACACCCAGCGGGATATAAATTAATTTGGACAGAATGCCGCCTTGTTGATTATAGACCATGCTTGTTCCCCTTCGTGATATTCCGCAATCCGCATTCCGAATTCCGCATTACAAAATTGCCATCGCGTCCCCATAGCTGTAAAACCGGTACTTCTCCGCTACCGCCGTACGATACGCCGACAGCGTACGTTCCCTGCCGGCAAAAGCCGATACCAGCATGAGAAGAGTTGATTTCGGCAGATGAAAATTGGTAACGAGACCGTCCGTTACCGTAAATTGATATCCGGGATAAATGAACAGCTCCGAACTGCCTTCACCGGGCGCGACCCTGCTGCCGCCGGCTGCCGCGGTCTCGATCGTTCGCACGCTCGTGGTCCCCACCGCGATCACCCGTCTGCCTTCAGCCTTCGCAAGGTTTATCCGTGCGGCGGCGTCCCCGGTGATCGAGTAGCGCTCGGGCAGCATACGATGGTCCGTGATCCTTTCCACCCGGACAGGCAGAAATGTTCCCGGCCCGACATGGAGCGTGACCATGGCGAGCTGTATCCCTTTTGTTTCCAGCCGTTGAAGCAATTCCCGGGTAAAGTGCAGACCCGCGGTAGGAGCTGCGACCGCGCCCTCACGTGCCGCGTACACCGTCTGATAGCGTTCCCTGTCGGCGTTATCAGCATCACGCTTGATGTAGGGAGGAAGCGGGGTTTTACCGATTTCCGGAAGGGCTATCCGGATGTCGTTTATGCCGTGAAAGCGGACCGTTCTTACGTTGTCCGCGCCTTCACCCGTGATCTCGGCCTCTATTCCCGCTGTGATGCTCAACCGTTTTCCTTCACCGACCCCACCCTTCACGAGTGCTTCCCAGAGGTTCACTCCCTGTTCAGACAAGAGGAAAATCTCGGCCCTGCCGCCGCCTGGTTTTTTTGCCAAAAGCCTGCATGGGAAGACCTTCGTGTCATTCAAGACCAGCAGATCGCCGGGAACAAGATACTGTTCAAGTTCCGCAAAAATGCAATGCGTGATACTGCCGCTCGCGCGATCAACGGCCAGAAGACGCGAACAATCCCTCCGCATTGATGGTTCCTGTGCAATGAGCGATTCGGGAAGGTCGAAGTCGAAGTCGGAAAGTGTGAGGTTCTCTGCAACGGGTGAGGTCATGACGGGATAGTACCATATGATCGGATAAATTCCAAATGACAAAACTCAAATATCAAATAATATCGAGCCTGTTGCACAAATGCTTTCAGAGTGCTTCGACAGGCTCAGCACGAACGGATGAATCTAATGATATCAATGGCCTTACCGTTCGCCCTGAGCCTGTCGAAGGGTGAACGGGTATTTGTGCAACAGGCTCTATCCAAATTCAAAATCACAATATCCAAAACGTTTTGTTTTTTGTGCTTGGTAATTGGAATTTATTTGGAATTTGGTGTTTGTCTCTACTCAAGCGACCTCTTCCACCCGCGCTCGAATTCTTCATAGGACACCATGAGGCCGATGCTGATCGCTTTGCCAATGTCCGCTCCCCGGGCAAGTTCGTCCAGCACATCTTTAACGCGATACATGCCGAATGAATCGATCATGGAGCGGACCGCGGAGAGACTGATTAAATAGGCCGTCTGTGCCTGGCTGCTGCCGAGGCCCATGAACGAGCCTTCCAGGTTCGTGAGCGAGGGGAGCTTTCCGGCCTGCACGAGCTTCTTAAGCGCCTCCTGCTGCCGCGGATCGATCTGCCTCCCCTCGAAGTATTGTGCCAGCCCCTCATTCAACCAGGTCGGACAGCGCCGTGTTATTGCGCGCACGACCGCGTGCGTGTATTCATGGAGAAGAATACTCCTGAGCACCGGCGTCTCCTTTTCGATGCCGCCGATGGGAAGGCGGATCTTCCCATCGAAGAGGCCGCCGCTCCACCCCGGCGCTTCGGTCACTTCCTTAAACTGCTGTCCCGAATACAGGATCACCTGGATCTCCTGTTCAGGATAGTAGGACAGGGAGCGGCCCACCTCACTGTACGCGTCTTCGAGGATCCGGAGAACGATCCTCCCTGCCTCGATCTTTTCCCTGCCCTCATATTTGATCAGAAAGTGGCTTGTTACGTCGCGATTGAAGTCTTTCTCCGCCTTGTGCTCTTTGCGAATGCGGTCGAGCCTCGTGCGAAGATCGGTCGCCGAGGGATTTACTTCAACCGCTTTTTCCCAGTACGATACCGCTGTCTCCAGGTCGTCTTTGCGATAATAAAGCTCGCCGAGAAACTGATATGCTATCGATGCCTTCGGATTGAGCTCAACCGCCTTCGACAATTCCCTTTCAGCGTATTTATCATCCCGCAGGTGGAAGTAGGCAAGGCCGAGGCCAAGGTGGCCTTCAGACTCGGAATCGTTGTAGGTGAGAGCCTGTTCAAAAGAATCGCGCGCGGCCTGATAATCGCCCGCCTTCATCTGCTCGGAGCCTGTTCTCATAAAACGAGCGTAGGCATTCTGGTCAGCTGTCTGGGCAAACACTATGGAAGTTGATGCAATAAAGCCGATAAGCACAACGATGAACAATTTTGCTGATTTTACCATCGGTATCCTTTAGCCCTTACGGTTAATTCAAAAACACAAAGCCCACCTGGAATACATATTAACCAACTTCAAAGCTCCGATGTCTTAGCGGTTGCTGAAAAACATCTGAATAAGTCCAATACGCCAGTCTGGGTCTTTTGCTCGTCATTGTGATGCCCGCATCTCTCACTGCATTTATTTCGTTCCCAGATCCCCCACGATCTCCCGGAACTGCTCCAAAGCCGCTTCAAGGTCTTCAACTATCTCCTAGGCGATGACATCGGAATCGGCTTACATCTCAATCTTTAAGTCTGATAATCATATGAAGGCACCCCATACGTATGCATAAAGTCTCCTTTAATTGACAGGGTTTGTGAAAAAGCGGAGAGACGATATTGACAATGGGTTACCTTATCACCTCCCCAACGCTGCTGAAACAGCCTTCCAGAATACATCGAGCGCTGCATTCACGGCTTTTTGTTTTGCTGCCGTGCTGACAACTTTTGTCATCGAGAGCCCTGCCTCGAAAGCTTCGCGCTCGTCCTCGAGCTGGCGTTTCACATCAGCTTCCGTAATGGAACCGCTTATGTACGCCAAGCTTATCTTTGCAAGCGCTTCTCGCTCTTCTTCAATTACCTTACGCATGGAACTCTGAACATTTGGCCATTCTTTCGCGAGAACGACTTGCATAGCCGCCATCATCTGCTTTTCCGTCTGTTCTGTATTAAACGCCATGATCTTTTCCTCCCGCAAGCCTACTCGTTCGGCTTCTTCGCGTCTTCGGCCCGGACAGCATATCCGAACATCCGTGCCAAACGATCACGATCCAATTCCGCATTTCCTGTACTGTAAGTATTGTCGTTTTTATGTCGGGACTTGTACTTCTGCCACAGTTTTGCTATCCGTTCGGCAATGTCAGTCGAATCTTGGTTCAGACTGCGCACTTTATTCCGAAGAACGAGACCGTTCAGCTCGGACTCGATCGCGACATACTGATCTGAAAACTTGGAATACTGTCTGTTCTGTTCGTCTGCTTCGAGCAGCGTCCCGTAGAATCGATCCACCAAGCTTGCACAACGAAAAGTTGCTTGCTGAGTCTCGGCATTATAGGGTGAGATAAGCTGGATGCTGCATGAGGTGATGATCAGTACCAGAAGGATGCACAGTACTGCTATCCGGACAGATTTTGATTCAGAACGGCCAGAGATTAATTTCATGTGGTTGCCTCCTATTATATCTTATTGCGGTTTCAGATGTTCCTTCCCCGTGACGCCTTATGCCTTACGGCCATTTCCGAGATCAGTCGCAATCTCCCGGAACTGCTCCAGCGCCGCTTCAAGGTCTTCCACGATCTCCTGTGCGATGATATCGGGATCGGGGAGGTTGTCGGAGGCTTCGAGGGATTCGTCCTTGAGCCAGAAGATGTCGAGGCTGGCTTTGTCGCGGCTGATGAGTTCGTCATAGGTATATGACCGCCAGCGGCCTTCATTTTTCCCTTCCTCTCCCCTCCGGGGAGAGGATTGAGGTGAGGGGGAAGGCTTCCACGTCGCCTTACGCTGATGGCGATTCTCGGGATTGTAGTTCTTCACAAACTCGTCAAGGTCAGACCGCTGGAGGGAGCTCGTCTTGAGCGTAAAGTGCATGTTCGTGCGGAGGTCGTAGATCCAGAGCTTCTTTGTCCAGGGCGTTTCGGATGCCGGCTTTTTGTCGAAGAACAGCACGTTCGCCTTCACACCCTGGGCGTAGAACAGGCCCGTGGGCAGGCGCAGGAGCGTATGCACGTCGCACTCGTGCAGGAGCTTTCGCCTGACCGTCTCCCCTGCCCCGCCTTCGAAGAGGACGTTATCCGGCACGACAACTGCCGCGCGGCCATTCTGTTTTAATAGGGTCTTTACATGCTGGATGAAGTTGAGCTGCTTGTTGGATGTCGTGGCCCAGAAGTCCTGGCGCTCGATGATATCGGTCTCCCGTGATACTTTGCCGTTCTCGGCAACGATGGTGGTGCTGCTCTTCTTGCCGAAGGGAGGATTGGTCAGAACGATATCGAACCGGTCTCCCGGGTCGGCGGCAAGAGAGTCCGAAACGATGATAGGAAGGTCCTTGTCGGTCCCGATGCTGTGGAGCATCAAGTTCATGGCGCAGAGCCGGGCTGTGCTCTGGACCAGCTCCCAGCCCTTGAAGGTGGAGCCTTTGAGCTTGCGCTTCTCATCGGCGCTCATGTTCGGATTGTGTTTTACCACATAATCGTGCGCGGCTAAGAGAAACCCGCCGGTCCCGCACGCAGGATCGCAGAGGGTCTCTTTCGGTCTCGGCTGGATCACGTCAACCATGGCCTGGATCAAAGGACGAGGAGTGAAGTACTGGCCGGCGCCGGACTTGGTGTCCTGTGCGTTCTTCTCAAGCAGGCCTTCGTATGCGTCCCCTTTCACATCAGCGCTCATCACTGACCAGTTTTCCTTATCGATCAGGTCGACAACAAGCCGCCGCAGCTTTGAGGGGTCCTGGAACTTGTTCTGGGATTTATTGAAGATCAGACCGAGCAGACCTTTTTCATTGCCGAGGCTTTCGAGCATATGGCGGTAGTGGTCGAACAGATCGTCGCCGTCCTTCTTTAAGAGCGTCGGCCAATTGTACTTCGCGGGAACAGCACTCGGCTGGTTATACGGCGGCTTTGTGCGCTCGTCAGCCATTTTGAGGAACAGCAGGTACGTGAGCTGCTCCACGTAATCGCCGTAGCTCATCCCATCGTCCCGGAGGACGTTACAGTAGTTCCAGAGTTTGGATACGATAGCGGCAGGAGTCATAATTTCCCCGTATTACAAGAACCTCAA
Source organism: Nitrospirota bacterium (assembly GCA_023229435.1). Taxonomy (NCBI): domain Bacteria; kingdom Pseudomonadati; phylum Nitrospirota; species Nitrospirota bacterium. The sequence goes on along the minus strand of JALNZF010000001.1, from coordinate 146,192 downwards.
TATTTGGTATCTACATACATGCCCACTCGTCCATAACAAGGGTACCCATTCTTGTCCTTATGTGGATTGAGCGCTGCGGTGTAAGTTTTGCGCGTAAATTTCTTCCCACACACTGTGCATTCAAAAATATATTGTGGCCCAATATTCGATGACATTCCCCATGAGCTGTTTCGTGATCGGCTTGGACGTGCTGGCCTCACGGTTTGCGGCGCATGAATCGGTCCTGTCTCACTCAATTCAATTACATACCTTGGCACAAATGCTAGCTGAGTGACGGTTGCACCCTGAATCCGGTCAACACGATAAGATCTCGGTTCTCCAGTGGCATGTTTAACTGCGTGCAATAGTAAATTTCCGTCTTGCGTTCTGCGCAGGGAATAAGGCTCAATAATTCGGCTGCTTCCATCGTAGCGGAGATCAACACAAAGCCTGTTCGCCGCCGCAAAACGAATGACTTCGAAAGGAACCGCTGCGTGCCATGCATGAGCCATAACAGGCGGGCGCCATGCGATATCTTCTCCAGCCGCAAGTGGCATCGAAGGCTGAGCAACTTTTTCCGCTGCGCCATGCAGCCACTCGAATACCATAGGCAATTCCTCCCAGAACTGATTAAAAGGAGGCAGTGCCGGTAATTGATGGGCAAGCATGTTTGCCCATTCGGCTTCAAGCTCGGCCCGCGCAGGTTCATGTTCGAGAGATACCATGGTCGGGACTGCGATGCCCTTAAATGCGCATTTCTTTTCAAGAGTGCTCAACACAACTTCTCTATCCGGCCGCATGTCCTTATGTCGATAGAGGTGGACGACATCATAAAGGTCTCTTGGACGTTCGCGCTCAGCCAGAGCTCTTACCTTTTCCGCAAACACTTCCTCAAAAGCATAAGTTTGGACGTGAATTCCGTCTTCCGGCCCGTCTGAATAGGGATGATGTACCTCCCTGCTCACTGGATCAAGAACAAGCACCTCATCGTTTGTAAGATCGAGCTTTATACGGGAGAGATCGCCATCCCTCATCATCGGGCCGCGATAACCGATCCTGCCTTGTACAGATATTTTCCCGCGCGGATTGGTGTACACTTGGAAACGAAGCGTTTCAGCAGGAATTTGAATGCCGGTTGTATCGTAGACCCAGCTTGCAATATCTTGAAATGCTGTTTTTAAATAAACCTCATCAAGATGATCCAGGCTCTTGATCGTGAAATCCAGGTCCTCGGAAAACCTGTACGTTTCGAAGTAACATTTTTTGAGGCAAGTCCCGCCTTTAAACACCCACTCTGGGCCGAGCACTGCATGCTGAGAAATACCCGCAAGGAGCCATCCCAGGACATAGTCTTTCTCAATGACCTGCGAAGCAAGCCCGAACTCTCTTGAAAAGTCCATCACTTCCTGGCGGTCGATCACTCAGCTCTCCTTGACCCAGCTCTGCGGAAGCCAGAGCCGCCACCGTGTGACCAGTTTATCAGCCGGCAGTTTCGGATCGAGTTTGGCATTCCCCGTTGTCAGCCCAGCCTTGCACGCATCCAGGGCGCTCTGCTCTTCCGGAGCATACCGTTCCAGGAGAAAACCGAGACGCTTGAACACAGCACCGTTTTCAAATTTCTTCGCGTACTCGATCAAGACGTCCATATTCTTGTTTTCCGATTTCAGGTAGGCATTGAACATGTCCACAGTTGAACGGATGCCGCCGCCAAGCTGCGGATCGCTCAACATATCGAGGATGGTGCGGGTCGGGTCGGAAACCGATACTTTGACCTGTCCTCGCCACACAGGCTTAAGGCCGAATAGATCCTTTTCCGACATATTACGCAGCAGGAAGTTCGTCCCTTTGATGACAGGCTTGCGGTCCCTTGGCTTTTGCGTTGTGAGCACCAGAACGGTTTTAAATATCTGTTCCGTCAAGTCCCAGTATTCCGCAGCGCTCCACCCGCCGATATAGCAGGGAGCAAACAAACGTTCAGCAATCGGCCACGCATCTTCCAAGGAGATATCGGCATTGCGTGATTCGATCGGAACGGGAATGTAGAATCCTCGCTTTATGCGTGTTACCCATCCCTTCTTTGCCCAAAGGGAAAGCATCTTCGCTGCGTCTGAGGAGGAGACCCCCAAAATACCGGAGGTCTGGGGAACCGAAATCGATCCTTTTGTTCCCCTCAGCACATCAGACAGTCTTTTTCTCTCAATTTTTCCTATGCCGTATTCCATAGTATATTATAGATGCAACAATTCATTCACAGCATGATCTACTACACATATAATATACCATAACCCTACCATTAAGTATACTATAAAGTTAGTAATTCATCATAATGGTGAATTTAGACGACAATACTATACTCAGTAAAAATGATTTTTTACGACCAATCCTCGTGCTTGTATTCTTTTTCAAAATGAATCGCTCTCAAATCCGCAGTACCTCGATAAAGCGGCTGGCCAGTGAGAATAAGGAATTTGATCTTCTCAGCATGTAGCAATAAGCACAATGTGTGCACGGCATAAAAAGGCACAAAACATATTGCTTCTGATCTTTTTCCCCGTATGGTTAATGAACCAATACTCTTCGGATTCTCCAAGCACTTTTCCGGATGTTCCATAACATCCGCAATGTTTCGATCTCCAACGATTCTGATCTCTATCAACCTGCCCTCAAGTTTCTTCGGTGCGAGTAATCGTCCGGTTATATTGATGTCCCTATCCTCTAGAAAAGGACCAAGCCTCGGTAGATCAGGCCGCGGTTTCAAGTCAGGACACGTTGAAAAATAGTAGGGCCAGTTCCATTCGGTTATTTCGAGTGGATAGTAAGTCGATTCATATTGTTCCGGTCGGTCCTTTTTCTTCATAGCGCGCTTTCGAGCATGTGGCGGTAGTGATCAAACAGATCGTCGCCGTCCTTCTTGAGCAGCGTGGGCCAGTTGTACTTCGCGGGCACGGCACTCGGCTGATTGTACGGCGGCTTCGTGCGCTCGTCGGCCATCTTGAGGAACAGCAGGTACGTAAGCTGCTCAGAGCCTGCCCTGAGCGATGTCGAAGGGTAATCGCCGTAGCTCATCCCATCGTCCTGGAGGACGTTACAGTAGTGCCGGATTTTTTGAACAATTGCGGAAGAGGTTATATCCACTATGAGTGGTTACCTTGAGCAGCTAATCGTTCAGCAATTTTTTTTAAATTTTCATAATTACCAGGTGCAAAGACATTATCATATTCTTCAATCTTATATATACTTTGGGGATCTTTAAATACGTCGTCAATGACTCGTAATTGCCGCACTACTTTTTCCTTCAGTGCTACTGTCTCAGCTTTTTCTTTGGCAATTTCCTTTTCTTTATCACTATTCTCAACGCTACGAATTCTTACGTCTTTATCAATTTGCTCAATTGCACCCCACTCCTCATCAGTCAGCTCATCTGGCTTTTTAGTTAATAGGGGATGTTTGTACAATATCGACTGTAATAATTGCCTTAATATGATATTTTTTTTCTGATTAACTTTGAGCTCAACGGTATCTCTTGCTTGTGATAAAAGCAACTCATAATCCTTTTCAGTCATCCACGCAGGCTTTTGTGATTTTAATATCGCTTCTGCATCTGATAAGTTTTTAAATTTAAAATATTCTTTGATTTCTGCGGCGTATGCAAATTTTTTTAGTTCATTTCTTTCCTTATCGTTTAATACATCCAAATCACATTTTTCAATAAACCTCATCGGTTCCCATTCATTCCCTAACTCCTGAAACAACATTGAATTATATTCTCTCCTTAAATACTTTAAATAATCAGCCCAACAATCATCTAATATGCCATCTGGCTTATTTTGTTTTAAATTACTCAATGTAATTTCAATTGATTGAAATAATTTATCTCCCTTTACCATAACGATATATTTTTGATTTAGATCTCTTGCAATTTCTGTCCACTCTTTTTCGGGAAAATGGAGTGGCTTAGGAATATTCAAAAGTTCTACTATACGACTTGGCTTCCAAGCCGTATAACTTTCGAAAGACAGCATCTTCGACAGCTGATTAATTGCTTTTCCCTTTATCGAAAGCCATTCTTCATCGTTTAAATAGTCTGGTTTATCAATCGACAAGATTTGATAGCTCGTACTTTTATCAGATCTTCTTTCCGAGTCGCGCTCAATCTTACTTTCCAGTGCTGTCTTGCGTATAGAATACCATTTGTCGCTATTTATATAAAAAGGCTTCTTTTTTCTTAATATCTTATCTGCATTATATTTGGCTGATGACTCTAAACTGTCTATTGCATTAACACGCATACTAAATAGTAATGATCCCCAAATAATTATTACCCATGCAATAGTGACAAATGAAATGATAGAAGCTATGCCGGTCTTAGCAAATGCTTCCTCCGCTTTCCCTTTACTGTGTGAAATGTCGAGATTTCCTTTATTAACACCGCTACCCACTGACTTAATCAATAATTTCAAATTGCCGCCAGGTGGCAAATTAGGGTAAACAATTTCTAGTGCATCCTTTGTTTTATATTCTTTGGGAGTATCGGCGTTTGAATATTTACGCAATTCATAAGATGAAATGCGAGCAGCAATGACTACTCTGATTTGTTTTGCTTCCGCATTGCCTATATTAAACACTTCTAATTGCTGTATGCTCTCGGTCGTTTTCTCTTCAAGCAGCTTTGTCGGTATTCGTTCAGACAATGCATATCTTATGTCAACTTTTTCAGCATTAAGATTATATGTAAATATAGCTATAATCAGACCAACAATAAGCGTACCTATAATTGTTTTCATATGTTACCCCCAGGCGTTACTGAGATATCTTGTTCTGTTCGCGCTTAGATTTGTCCGGTAAACGCCTTTTTCAATATAGACTGCCGCAGACGTTCACCTCGTCTTAAATTCGCATCAATATCCTTTTCGATATCCGTAATGATTGACATTCTTTCTTCAATTTTCTTAATGATCTCTTTCTGCTCTAGGAGGGGTGGCAACGGCATTGTAATCCATATCATCCGAGTCAATCCAAGATCTTGGTTGCCGACGCCATGGGTATACCGCTGCGATTGCCTATAACAATGCAGCGAATTTAGCGAATGCTGTAAGTAAAACCGCTCTATTGGAGCTACTATCTTTAATACAGCAACATGAACCCAGACGCTGAATTCCCGTTTTACTGTATTTATCCTTGCAATGCCAGTAGTGCCACCCTTTGTATATAAGAGATCACCGAATTCAGGCTTACATCTTTCAGTCAATTCAGCATGTAATGCAGGTGTAATGTATTTCGCCGTCGCAAAGTCTATCCCGTCGGGCCTAATATTTCCACCAGATATAAAAGGAATGCCAGACTGAGAATATTTCGGACTGAAGTGTGGCCCGTCTTTCACTGACCATGATAGTTGCCCCAGGTTAGTCCATACCCATGATTTCGGTATCTTGAAAGTATCCTCAGGCTTGGGTGGGTGTGCTTCGATATATTTTGTTTTCCACTTATCGTCCTTTGGTTTTTTCCCTTTCGCCTTCATCTTCGTCAGTACAGCCTCTTCCCACTTTTCCCTCCGCTCAGCCAGAATGCGCTTTAGAAGTTCACTCGCAGGCTCAACATAAGGATGAACCTTACGCCATTCTTCGGTAAGCTTACCCTCGACAGCAGCTTTGAGGACAGCGGCTTTGTATCGTTTAAGATTGGCCTTAACCCGTTTGAGATTGGCGACGGCTTCGTCCAGGCGGGAGAATTGCTTTTCGATCTCCGCGACGATGAGTTTCTGCTCCAGGATGGGGGCGACAGCTACCTGTACCGCATTGTAGTCATCTCTACTGAGGCCCGGGACAGCAGTGGACTTGTCTAACGTTTTTAAATTCAATCCTTTCAATAGATATTCAAAATAACGGAGATCAATATCTTCTCTTTTTTCGGCAAAATACGTTGTGTCTATTGGCCAGCATGGCTCAGGTGAATAATACACCGCCCCAACAGAACCCTTCCTTCCAATCAGTAACGCGGCTCTACTTGTAAGAGCCTGGGAATGCTGTCCAACTTTTCCACTTGATCCATAAACTGGATGTTTCCCTTTTGCATCGCGCTTCGATTCGGTTAAACTTTTACCATAGGAAATAGGCAAGGCTTCGCCGAGCGTGGTTATGGTCCAATCTTTTGGCAATTCATCAGAAACTTGTAAAGTATTTTTATTCATTGTTTAACATAAACTAAGCTGCTAATACTCCATTTAATTCGTCAAGAATCTTATTCAAGTCATTCCCGAATATCTGATGCACCCTGCCAATTCCACCTTCTTGTGCGAATGGTGCAAAATCAAAATCGTCTGCTTCAATACTCAGATTGGCGGCGATATGATCGCGAATCATTTCGAGCCAGCGAATTTGTTCTTTCGTAAACTCTGGATTCCCGCTTTCGCGGGAATGACGGATTGTTTGTGCCATCCACTTCTCGAAATTCGCATTCACCCGCTCAGGAAACGGGACAAGCTCATCGTCCCGGTGCATGGCAAAGCGCACGAGCGATACGAGATCCGTAAGAATATGCGGGGCGCTTGCGCCTTTGACCTTTGACTTCTCCAATGCTGCATAAGCATTCCAGAGATTATCCACTCTCCACTGATGCGGCGGCTTTTCAATGCGGCTTGCAAGGTCTTTGATATCTTCGTACCGCAGCCGCTGCTTATAAGGCATGCTGTAAAGAACCTGGAGCGCGGTGATCTCGTCCTTATGGTCTTTGATGAACTGCTCGAAGGACTGCACCAGGCCTTTCGCCTTTTCCAATGCCTGCGCGCTGAAACCTGCCTCTATGACCCGGTCCTGACTCACAACATCAATCGTTTGCTCGCTCTTCTTTTTGAGTTCCACGAGAAGCTTCCGAAGCTCCGGATTATGTAAAGGCTTTACTGCTTCCTGAATCAGCACGGCAGCAGCCTTTTGTATCTGTGCCTCGCTCGGTTCTGCCGCACCGGGGTTATCCAGCTTCGCCTGTTCAACCTGTCGGTCAGGATCAATGGCAGTGATGAGTCCTGCGCACAGGATCTTAAGGCTCTTATCCGCAAGCTTCCTGATCTCTGTATGGTCTTCGGCGCTGATGGCGTGCTCCATGCGCGCCATGCGCACGGCTATGGAGGAGATCACCTCGGGTTCGATATTCCCGAGAGACACGAACTGGAGCAGCTTTTCGAAGGACACGTTGCGCTTCTTTTCCATGGGCCGGGAATCGGTCTTATCCTGCTCGCACACGCCCACGGCATCGACGATGATGAAATGGTCCTTGGTCCGGGCATCGGGAGTGACTGCCTTCAGGTCGTCGTCATTGATTATGCGCACGCCGCGGCCTTTCATCTGCTCGAAGAAGCTCCGGGACTTGACCGAGCGCATGAAGAGCACCACTTCGAGGGGCTTGATGTCCGTGCCGGTCGCGATCATGTCAACGGTGACGGCGATGCGCGGCATGGGGCTCGTGCGGAATTCGGCGATCAGGTCCTCCGGCCTTCTGCCGGTGGTCCTGTAGGTGATCTTCTGGCAGAAGTCATTGCCTTTTGCAAACTCCTCGCGCACGATCTTGACGATGTCCTCGGCATGGGAGTCGTCCTTGGCAAAGATAAGCGTCTTGGGCACCCAGGTCCGCCCAGGGAAGATCTCGGTCAGTACTTTATCCCGGTAGGTCCGGACCACGGTGCGTATCTGGTCGGGCGTAACAACCTGCCGGTCGAGTTGGTCAGGATCGTAGGCCAGGTCCTCGTCGAGCCGCTCCCACCGCACGGCCCGGGTCTCGCGGTCGCGCTTGTCCACGTAAAAGCCGGCCTCGACCTTTCCGCCGCCCTCGGTGATCGCGGTCTTGATGCGGTAGACGTCGTAGTTCACGTTCACGCCGTCGGCAACTGCCTGCTCATGACCATATTCCATCACGAGATTTTGATTAAAGAACCCGAAGGTCTGCTTGTTCGGCGTGGCGGTCAGGCCAATGATCGAGGCGTCGAAGTATTCGAGCACCTGGCGCCAAAGGTTGTAGATGGAGCGGTGGCATTCGTCGGTCACGATAATATCGAAGGTCTCGATGGGTATGGCGGGATTGTATTCCAGGGGCGGCACTTCCTTATATACAGTATCCAGACCCTGCGCGGACACCTCGTCCCCTTCTTCGGGCAGATCCACACCTTTGAGCATGGAGTAGAGTCTCTGTATCGTGCAGATGCAGACCCGAGCAGTGGTATCGAGCGTATTTGAAGTGAGGCGCTGGGCGATGTACTCTTCCGTGAACTTGAAGTTGTTGTAGGGCGAGAGGTACTGCTGGAATTCCTTCAAGGCCTGCCTGCCGAGATTGCCCCGGTCTACGAGGAACAGGACCCGCTTGGCACCGCCGAACTTGATCAATCGGTACAGGAAGTTGATGGCAGTGAAGGTCTTGCCGCTTCCGGTCGCCATCTGAATGAGTGCCCGGGGGCGGTTCTCGGAAAGCGACTTTTCGAGGTTCTTGATCGCTACTATCTGAGCGGGCCAGAGGCCGTCTTCGATCAGGGGCGGCATTTGGCGGATGCGAGAGTTGAGGGTTGAGACGCCGCCGTAGATAGGTGACCTGAATGCAGCGTGATCGTCCGTGGCGGGAACGCCGTCTTCAAGCCATTTGGCCATCGTTTCGGGCTGATGAAAGGAAAAAACATTCCGGGACCGGGGCTCGGGATCGAATCCGTTCGTGAAGCGTGTCTCAATGCTCGTCGATTGATAACAGAAGGGCAGAGGCCGAAACCAGGCCGGTAGGCTGTCAGGAAGGCCGTTCTTGTACCTGTCCGACTGGATTTCCACACCGGTAAGGGTCGTGCCCTCTTTCTTCGCCTCGATCACCCCCGCAGCCTTGCCGCCGACATAGAGCAGATAGTCCGCAGTGCCGTAACCGGATTTCAGCTCGAACTCACGGATAGCCACGCCCTGTTTCGCGTACAGGTTAACCGCTTTAGTGTCCTGAACAACCCACCCTGCCGATACCAGCATGCGGTCGATCTGTTCTCGGGCTATGTCTTCGGGTCCTGGGGGCATGCGGCCTTTCAATAAAGCAAGTTTGCTAAAATCACGGCGCGCTGAATTGATTGTGCTGAGGATAGGTTTATGGCTGCTAATGTATTATAAAAAAAGGAATATGTCAAAGACATTCATGCTGTTCTTTATAGCGTCTTAGGGGCAACAAAAAAGAAGGGATCACAGGGCAAGACAATTACGGAAAGCGGATTCTTCACAAAATGGATGGCGAAACTCGTAAAACTAATAGGACTGGACGAATATCCCCCTCTAATCCTTCATCACCTTCACCATCACCCTGCGATCGCGCGGGCCGTCGAACTCGCAGTAAAATACCGCCTGCCACGTGCCGAGCGCGAGCCTCCCCTCCTCCACCATGATCGACTTGGACACGCCGATGATGCTCGACTTGATGTGCGCCGCGGAATTTCCTTCACTATGGCCGTACTGGTCGTCAAAGGGAATGACCTTGTTCAGTTCCTTCAGTATATCCCGCCCCACGTTCGGGTCTGAGTTCTCGTTGATCGTGATCCCGGAGGTCGTGTGGGGCACATAGACGTAACATACACCGGAGCGGATGCCGCTCTCCGCCACGAGCCGCTGCACGCCCTGCGTGATGTCCACAAGCTCTGTTCTGGAATTCGTCTTTACTCTGAGTTGTCTGATCATTGCTACCCCCTCCTTTAAAACGACGGACGATGGACGATCGTTCGCTTCGCTCTCTGGGACGACGGACGTGTATTTCACGATGGACGAGGGACGACCACTCGCTTCGCTCGTTAGGACGATGGACGATAACTTCTGAAATACATGACGGACGATGGACGATCGTTCGCTTTGCTCTCTGGGACGACGGACGCGCACTTCAGAAATACATGACGGACGTGTACCGCACGATGGACGATGGACGATCGTTCGCTTCGCTCTCTGGGACGACGGACGATAACTTCTGAAATGCATGACAGACGATGGACGCTTTTCACCTTGGATCTCAGTCATCTACAAAAGTTGTCAGCTTTTTTCTCCATCGTACTGAGCATGGCAAATATGTGTTCGTACTGTTCGTCCAGCTTATTAAACGTTGCATCATCAATGTAGCCGCACTGTAAAGCAAATTCCAGCCACGTTTGAGTTTCTGAGGCTTCCTGCCCGGAATCAGAAAGCTTATTGATGAACACTGCTTTATAATTCCTTTTTCTCCAGCCCTCGGAAAGATTAGCACACACGCTACGGGAAGACCTTCGAATCTGATCTGTTAATGAATATTTCTCTTCGGACGGGAACCCCTTAGAGATATGGTATATCTCCATGGCAGCCTCAAAAGCCATTTTATAAACATCGAGATCCCTTACGCTATTAATCCTCTTCGCAGTATTCTTTTTATCCATCGTCCCTCGTCCCTCGTCCGTCGTCTCTCGTCCCAAGCGCGTCCTCTCGTCCGTCGTCTCTCGTCCCAAGCGCGTCCCTCGTCTCACGTCCGTCGTCCATCGCCTCACTACGCCTCAATCCCCACATCCTCCCGCCCCTTCCCTCGTTTTTCATCGACGATTGGATAGATGATGTGAGTAATAAGCGAATTAATGCGCGCGAGGTTCCCGATCATGTCAAGGTGGATATGGCTCGTTTCAATGGATTCCCGGAACCCCTTGCGGAGCCGGTCGAGATGCGCCTGGACCAGTTCCCGCTCCATCATGCCGAGTTCTTCCTTGTTCCGGAGCACCTGGTCGGCAAGAACCAGGTCATTGCTCCCGAATGCCGAGATGGCGATATCAAAGTTCTCGATCACCTTTTTGTGGAAGAGGACTATCTCATCCAATCCTTCCTGGGAAAAGGTGATCCCTTTGCTGATCCGCTTCAGCGCCAGCGGCATGATGTTCCTGTCGATGATATCGCCGATATTCTCAAGGTTACGGGAGATCTCGAGCACGGCCATCGAACGCCGGGACTGGGATTCGGTAAGATTCGACGACGAAAGCCGGGTGATGTAGAGCCGGATATGCCGGTCCAGAAGGTCGATCAGGTTGTCCTTGTTCTTGATCGCGTTTATGGACGCGGGATCGTCGCTCTGGAAAACCTTCACCGCATCGATCAGCATCTCCCTCACGATATCCGAAACCCGGAGCGCCTCCCGGCTTGCCTGTCCCAGCGCCAGCGCGGGCGTGCCGAGCACATGCTCATCAAGGTATTGGGGCCCGACCTTTTTCTCTTCCTCCTGTTCAGGCACCAGTTTCATGACCAGCTTCGAGAACGGGCCAATCAAGGGAAGGAAGATGACCGCCATGATAACGTTGAACAGCGTATTGGCATTTGCAATCTGCCGGGTAAGGTCCGGGGTCGTGGTGGTGATCAGATGCGAAAACGTCGCGAGAAACGGCAGGAACAGCAGAACGCCGATTACCTTAAAGAGCAGATGCGCCCAGGCCACGCGCCTCGCCTCGGCAGGCGAGCGCAGGCTTGCCAGGAACGCCGTGGCGCAGGTGCCGATGTTTGCGCCGAGGACAATATAGATCGCGGCGGGAAGTGGTATCAGACCGCTCGCGGCAAGGACGAGCGCCATGCCCATGGTCGCCGCGCTGCTGTGAATAAGTGCCGTTACGCCCGCCGAGAGCACGATCCCGATGACCGGCGTATCAGTGAGGGCGATAAAGACCTGGCGGAACAGCTCGTCGTTCTGGAGCGGCGTCATGGCCTCGATCATGATCTTGATGGAGAGGAAAACAAAGCCGAAACCGAGCACGCCCTGGCCGAAGTTCCTGAAAAGCATTCTTTTGGCAAACAGGGTAAAGGACAAACCGATCCCGACCAGAAGCACGGCATAATCGTAGACGTGGAAGGCGATCAGTTGCACCGTAAGCGTGGCGCCGATGTCCGCGCCGAGGATAACTCCGAGGGTCTGGCGGAAGCTCATGAGCCCGGCGCTCACGAACCCGACGAGCATCACCGACGTTGCGCTGCTCGACTGGATGAGACCGGTGATGAACGCCCCGCCGCCCACGGCAGCAAAACGATTGCTCGTGAGGGACCGGAGAAGCGAGCGGATCCTGGAACCGGCGGCATTCTGGAGCCCGTCGTTCAGGATCTTGATGCCGTAGAGCAGGAGGAGCATCCCGCCGAAAAGGCTGATGAATATCATGGAGCTACTATGCCTATTTTTTTCCCGTTCGTCAACGGGAAACTGACGTATTATACAAAGTCGTCAGGGAGACGGGAACCGTAAACAACACGATGGATTTCCACGAAGCAGCCTCTACGGTTAGCAACCCTCTCCATGCAAGAGAGTGACACCATGATAAAACACCATATAGGCTCACATTGAGGTTGAAACCGCCTTCTGTTCCAAAACCGCATTAAACTGCTTCAGGGTGTCATCCGGAATAGGTTGCATCGAAATATCATTGAAAAGCTATTCCATATTTGCATATTAGTCTTTTGATCACATTCAAATAAATTCAGCTGGATACGTCATACTTTTTCTTAAATTCATTGACCACGCCAGCAATCTATGCTACTGTATTTCGTACCGATAATAACTTTTTATGTATAGTACAAAGAAGGAGAGGACCTATGGCGTTCTTTGAATGGGAAGACGATTATACTGTCAACATTGACGAGATTGATGCACAGCACAAGCGCCTTGTGGCCATGATCGAGGAGTTACACGAAGCCATAACGGCCGGGAAAGGCTCCTCCGCCCTCGACAAAATCCTGGCTGACATGGTGGACTACAGCAAGACGCACTTTGCGACCGAAGAAGACTACATGACCAAGTACGATTTCCCCGGATACGCAGCACATAAGAAAGAGCATGACGCTTTTGCAGCAAAAGCACGCGAGCTTCAGCAGCAAACCGGCAAGAGAACTATGGTGATCACCTTGGAGACTGCCAACTACCTCATGGATTGGCTGCGCGACCATGTGTTGGGTACCGATAAGCTGTATGCCCCCTTCTTGAACAGCAAAGGTGTTCATTGATTGCCTAACAAGAGCCGTCAACGTTACCGGCGCGAACCGCCAGGTTCTAAGGTTCGTAGTTCTGAGAACTCTGAATGCTTCTGAATAATATTTTTACTTCCCCCCGCTCCCCTTCCTCACGAACTCCATCTCCTCATCTCGGTTATGCACGAGACCGTCCAGCTTCGCGTCCAGCAACTCTGCAAGAAGCTTCTTGTACCGGGGTCCGGGCGGGATTCCCATTTTCTTGAGATCGTCTCCGCTCAGTTCCACCTTGATATTACGGAGGCGGGTAAGATACAGAGAAATATACTTCTTGGCCTTGTCCTGCTTTGCCTTGGCCATCATCAACAGAAGCGACTCGGTATCGAGCGTTACGAGCAGGTCATAGACGCGGCTGGGCGCTATTTTCGGTTCTTTGTAGAACGCGGCGAGAACCGCGCGGTACCGTTGACGTGAATGCCGCACCCGTTCCCTGGTCCTTACCGGGACCGACATCCGTTCGAGCGTCTCGTCCACCGCCCTGTCCTTCATCCGGTCAAGCAGCCCCAGAAAGAACACAAGCCATGTCTCTACCGTGACGTCCAGGTACAGAAGTCTGAACCAGGTGAGCGTTTCACTGATCCCGGTAAAGAGCCGGTCCGTTTCAGCCGTGGCCTTTAGATCGGGATGGAGGAACTTCAGCAGGTCGAAGTGCTTCATGCGTTTGAGGAGCTTCAGCGGTTCGGCCTCCGAGAAGAGCAGAACGAGTTCCGCATGCAGCCGCTTGCCGGTCAGCCGGTCAAAGAGCTTCATGTTCACGGCGCTCTTGATCAGGTTCTCGGTATGTTTGCTGAGGGTGAGATCGAACCGCTGTTCGAACCGGATGGCCCGGAGCACGCGCGTGGGGTCTTCCACGAACGAAAGACTGTGCAGCACGCGGAGTGTCTTCTCCTTGATATCGCGAAGTCCGCCGAAGAAATCGATGATCTCTCCCACGCGTTTCCGGTTCAGCCGTACCGCGAGCGTATTGATCGTAAAGTCACGGCGGTAGAGGTCTTTTTTGATGGAAGAAAGCTCCACGGTCGGCAGGGCCGCGGGCGATTCGTAATATTCGAGCCGGGCCGTGGCAATGTCGAGCTTCAGCCCGTTCGGCAGCACGACGACGGCGGTGCCGAACTTCAGATGGGTTTTCATGTGTCCGCCCGCGCGCTTCACGAGCATGCCCGCGAAAACGATTCCGTCGCCCTCGACCACGATATCGATATCCAGGTTCGTGACCCGCAGGAACAGATCGCGCACAATGCCGCCCACGAGGTAGACCGGGAAGCCGGCCTCGTCGGCTACTTCGCCGACCAGTCTGAGCGCTTCGCGCGCGTCCGGAGGGACACGCTCCTCGATCAATCCCTGAACATTCCTGGTGGAACGAAGCATGATCGCTTCGGTCCCGGTCACCTCGGCCAGACGCTCTTCGTGGAGGGAGCGCAGGAGGTCGGTACGGGTGATCGCGCCCACAAGTGTGCTGTTCTTGTCAAGGACCGGGAGAAAGCGCTGGTGCTCCTCGATCATGATCTTTTCCAGCAGTCCCATGGGCATGTCGGGAGACGCGATCGGACCGCCGGTGGTCATGAATTCCTTGACCTTCTTTTTTCCCAGGTTATGGAAAAGCGCCTTCTGCACGACCTCACGGGTGATGATGCCGAGGAACTTTTCATCGCCCATGATCGGCAGCACGTTCACGCTGAACCGTGTCATGGCCTCGCCCGCCTCGGCGATCGTACTGCCGGACGGGATGGTCTTGACCGGCGAGGACATGACCTCGCTCGCCACCTGTCCGGGCTTGATATGCTGTTTGAGGAGCTCGATCAGGCGCTCCGTGGTCTGCACGTGGGTCAGGTCCCTGGCCACCGCCGATGCCGCTGTGGCGTGTCCGCCGCCTCCCAGTTCCCCGGCCACCTTGCCGACATTCACCTGGGGTACCCTGCTGCGGGCGATCACGTGCGTCTTGTCGCCCATCTGCACCACGAGAAAGAGCACATCGAGGCCCTCCATGTCCCTGATCTTATGCGCAAGGATCGCGAGGTCCGGAACATAATGCGGTATCGCCAGCGTTGCGATCACCACCTGCACACCGTTAATGTCGTAGCTTTTGGCGGATTCGATCAGGTTATTCAGAATCGCGACCTGTTCAACGGTCAGCTCGCGGGATATGAAATCCGAGACAATGTTAAGCTGCGCCCCCTGGGAAAGGAGATAAGCGACAACCAGCACGTCCCGCTCCGTGGTGGACACGAACGTGAGCGAGCCGGTCTCTTCATAAATGCCAAGGGCGAAGATGGTCGCCTCGAGCGGCGTGATCGGGATCGCCTTTTGCCTCAGCAGTTCCACCATGATCGTGGTCGTTGCCCCGATCTCTTCCACGACTTCTATTGTTCCCCTGATATCTCCGGCCGTCGACGGATGGTGATCGTAAATGGTCACCGTCACACCGGGGCGCTTCAGCGCGCCCGCGAGCTTGCCGAGCCGCTCAGGGTTCCGGTTATCAACAATGATAAGCCCGGTTATGCCGTCCACATCGATGTTCTTAAGACGGTCCACCTCGAGCGCGTACAACGCCGACTGGAGAAAAAAATCCCGCATGCTCTTCTCCTGCGACCCCGGAAACACAAGCCGGGCGCCCGGATGGAGCTTCTTTGCCGCGACCATGGAGGCCAGGGCGTCGAAATCAGCGTTCGTATGACTGGTGATGATTTCCATAATTAATTATGAAACACGCACGAAATCCGAAATTCAAAATCCTAACCCGGACAATCCGGAACCAATGGCATCTCTCGCAGAGGACGCAGAGTACGCAGAGTTAAATCAAAACCTTTAAGTATTGGTTTTAAACCAGTACATTTTTTGAGCTTTTCTCTGCGAACTCTGCGCCTCTGCGAGAATATTTCTTGCCGTTCATTTGTTTACTCCGAACTCCGAACTCGGCACTCCGAACTATCCACGGGGATGATACTTTTCGTGCACCTTCCTGAGCCGCTCGCGGGAAACGTGCGTATAGATCTGTGTCGTTGAAATGTCCGAATGGCCGAGCATGGCCTGCACCGCCCGCAGATCGGCGCCGTTATCAAGCATATGCGTTGCAAAGGAGTGGCGCAGCGTATGCGGTGAGATGGCCCTGCTGATACCGGCCTTGAGTGCATAGTGTTTGATCCGCTCCCAGAACATCTGACGGGACATGCCCCGGCGCCTCGAACTGATGAACAGGTGGTCGGAATCCGCGCCTTTCAACAGGGAGGCACGCCCGCTCCCGAGATATTGGGAGATCGCGGCCATGGCGATCTCCCCCATGGGCACGGCCCGCTCCTTCGATCCCTTTCCCATCACGATCAGATAGCCCCGTTCAAGATTGATATCGCGCAGCTTGAGCCCCACCAGCTCGCTCACGCGAAGGCCGGCGGCATAGAGCAATTCGAGCATGGCCTTGTCGCGAAGCCCGAGAAGGGTGGCGGGATCCGGTTGTCCGAGAAGCGCGTCCACATCGGTTGTGGAGAGGGTCTTTGGCAGGCGTTTCCATCCCCGCGGGGTCTCGATGTTCTCGGTGGGATCGATGCGTGCGTGCTCATCGGTCATGAGATACTTGTGGAACCCTCTGACCGCGGCAAGGCACCTGGCGGCGGATGGGGTGGATAGCCCCGCTGAGGAAAGATGGGCCATGAACGAAACCACATCGGACCGGGTGATCGTGTCGGGTTCTTTTGCCTTCATGAAAAAGAGGTACTTGCGAAGGTCCCGCTCATAGGACTCCAGCGTATTCCGTGCAAGCCCCTTTTCCACGGCCAGGTAATTGAGGAAGTTCGCGAGAAGTGATTCTTGCATATTAGACGGTCACCATGCAAAGTTTGATGCAATAGGGAGTACGTAGGGATCGCCCTTCGACAGGCTCAGGGCGAACGGAGGAATCAATGCTTTTCTAGACTTTTATCCGTTCGTGGTGAGCTTGTCGAACCACTCACAACAACTTTCAACAGCCTCGCAATTTTTTAATGCATTCAGAATAAAGGTGATAGCGTACATGAATACGCTCCTCACCCGACATTCACCGCGCCGATAAGGTTTTTGATATCATCCACGCCCTGTTCGCGCATGAACGTCTCGATACCGTCGATCACGTTGAGCGTTGCCCGGGGATCAATGAAATTCGCTGTTCCCACGGCCACCGCGGAGGCGCCGGCAAGAATGAATTCGAGCGCGTCCTCTCCCGTGACGATGCCGCCCATGCCGATGATCGGGAGCGGTACCGCGTTTGCCGTTTGCCACACCATGCGCACGGCCACGGGCCGGATGGCCGGACCGGACAGGCCGCCGGTGCAGTTCGCGAGCCGCGGCTTCCGGGATCGCACATCGATGGCCATGCCGAGGAGCGTGTTGATGAGCGACAGGCCGTCGCATCCCGCGTCGCGGGCAATCCGGGCGAACTCGGTAATATCGGTCACGTTCGGCGAAAGCTTTGCGATGACCGGCAGTCTCGTGGCCTTCCGGACCGCGGAAAGGAGCTCAAAGGCCGCCTTGGCGTTCGTGCCGAACATGATCCCGCCCGCTTTCACGTTCGGGCATGAAATGTTCACTTCCAGGCCGGACACGCCGGAAACGTCGTCAAGCCGCTCCACGACGCCGACATACTCTTCAAGACTGTACCCGAAGACGTTCACGATCACCGCGGTGTCGAACTTTCTGAGGTACGGGAGCTTCTGGTTGATGAACACGTCAACACCGGGGTTCTCGAGCCCGATGGCGTTCAACATGCCCGACGGCGTTTCCCAGATCCGCGGCGGCGGGTTGCCCCGGATCGGTTTGAGCGATACGCCCTTGACGATCACGCCGCCGAGCCTGTTCAGGTCAACGAACTCCGCATACTCCTCGCCGTATCCGAAGGTGCCTGACGCGGTGAGCACCGGGTTCTTGAGCTTGATCCCGGCAAAGTCGATGGAGAGGTCGAGCCTCTTTAATTCGGATTTTGGATTTTTGATTTTGGATTTGTTTTTATTCCGCATTCCGCACTCTTAACTTTAGTTCACTTTAGGCACTTTAGCTCACTTTAGTTCACTTTAGGCACTTTTTACTTTGAACTCATTACTCCCCCCACTCGATCTCCCGCGAGTCGAACACCGGACCCTCTTTGCAGGCGCGTTTGTAACCGCCAGCCTTCATCGGGACCGAACAGCCCATACACGCGCCAAATCCGCAGGCCATGCGTTCCTCGGTCGAGACATAACAGGTGATCGAATGTTCAGCGGCGATCCTGCTCACCGCGGCCAGCATGGCATGGGGCCCGCAGGCGTACAGCGCAAAATGGGTCTTCTTCCCCTTCTTCGTCAGGAAGGCATTCAGGATGTCCGTGGATTTCCCCATTCGTCCCGAACTCCCGTCCTCGGTCGCAATGGAAACTTTGAGCGAATGGTCCCTGAAACTCTTCAGAACGCTGACCGGCGGAAGGCTCTCTGTGTTCCGTGTTCCGATAACTACCTGTGCCCGGGCATTGGTGCGAAGGGCTAAAAAATGCAGCGGAGGAAAGCCGCTCCCTCCGGTAACCAGGACCGGCGTTACCGTTTTATCCGGCATCGGGAACCCTTTTCCCAGCGGCCCGAGCAGGGAGAGCGTTTGACCGGCCTCCGCGCGGGTGAGCAACGCTGTCCCCCTGCCCGCGACGCGGTACAGTATCTCTATGGATGATTTTGAAGGAATGGAAGAAATGCCGAAAGGACGGGCGAGAAGGGGGTCCCTGTTCCCGGTGACTCTGAGCATCACAAACTGGCCGGGGACGGCCGCGGCTGCCGCCTCGGGCGCCTTGAGCACGAGACGGTAATATCCCCTGCCCGCGGGTTTGTGCAACAGTATCGTTGCCTTGTGCGGCTTAGTCAAGGGTTATCTCGATCTCCTGGATCTCGTACTCCACGGTCTTGACCGGGGTCTTGATCGACACCACATCGCCGACCTTGTGCCCGATGAGCGCCTTGCCGACGGGCGATTGGATCGATATCTTCCCCTTTTTTAAGTCAGCCTCTTCCTGACCCACCAGCATGTACTTTTTGGTGTCGCCGGAATCAGTGTCCGCGAGGGTGACTGTCGCGCCGAACACCACCTTCTCGTTCGAAAGCTTCGAGACATCGATGATCTGGGCATTCGCGAGCTTATGCTGCAGCTCACGCTTTTTGGCGTCAAGCATGCCCTGCCGGTCCTTGGCCGAGTGGAACTCGGCGTTCTCTGAAATGTCTCCGTGAGCCCGTGCTTCTTCGATGTCCCTTATGTTCTTGGGACGCTCGACCTTGATAATATGATCGAGCTCCTGCTTGAGCTTGTCGTAGCCATCTTTGGTCATGGGGATCTTTTGCGTCATGATGAATGATACTCCTGTAAGGACTTCACCTGCAAGGGTCTTGTTTTGATCGCCGAGATGCCGCGCACCGCGGCCTTTGCAGCCGAGGTCGTGGTGAAATAAGGGACCCCTTTCACGAGCGTCGTGCGCCTGATGGAATAGGAATCCTTCTGGGCTTCGGCGCCGTACACGGTGTTGATCACCAGGTCGATCTTCATATCGGTAATCTGGTCGACGATGTGCGGCCTGCCCTCGGTCACCTTGTTCACGGTCTCGACCGTGATCCCCCGCTTCCTCAGGTAATCAGCGGTGCCCCTCGTTGCGACGATGGAAAAGCCGGCATCCTGTAATCCCTGAGCCACCTCAAGCAGCCCGGGTTTGTCCTTGTCCTTTACGCTCAGGAATACGCGACCCGACACGGGCAGGGGATTGCCGGCCGCCATCTGGGACTTGGCAAAGGACATGCCGAAATCCTCGTCAATGCCCATGACCTCGCCGGTGGACTTCATCTCCGGGCCGAGCAGCGTGTCCACGCCCGGGAACTTGGCAAAGGGAAAGACCGCTTCCTTGACCGCGATGTGTTTGATCTTCACTTCAGTGGTGAATCCAAGTTCAACAAGGGTCTTGCCCGCCATCACCCGTGCCGCAAGCTTGGCGAGCGGAACACCGATGGCCTTGCTCACGAACGGAACGGTCCGCGATGCCCGCGGGTTCACTTCAAGAACGTAGACCCTGCCCTCTTTCACCGCGAACTGTATGTTCATGAGACCGACCACGCCGAGCTCGATCGCGAGCATTCGTGCCTGCCGGTCGATCTCACGAATGATGTCCGGCGGAAGCGAGAACGGAGGGAGCGAACACGCGGAATCGCCGGAGTGTACGCCGGCTTCCTCGATATGCTCCATGATGCCCGCAACGACCACGGTCGTTCCATCAGAGATCGCGTCCACGTCCATCTCGATGGCGTCTTCCAGATACTTGTCAACGAGCACCGGACGGTCCGGGGACGCCTTCACGGCGCGGGACATGTAATTCCGGACGCTCTCTTCGTCGTAGACGATCTCCATGGCCCTGCCGCCCAGCACGTAGGACGGCCGCACCATGACGGGATACCCGATGCGGTTCGCGGCATCCACGGCCTCATCGCAGGAAATCGCCGTGCCGCTCTCGGCCTGCAGGAGCCCGAGCTTATCGAGAAGCTCCTTGAACCGTTTGCGGTCCTCAGCGCGGTCAATGCTGTCGGGAGAGGTGCCGAGGATGCGCACGCCCTCTTTCTCAAGCGGCACCGCGAGTTTGAGCGGCGTCTGGCCCCCAAACTGCACGATCACCCCCATGGGCTTCTCCCGATGTATAATATGTAAAACATCTTCCAGTGTCAAGGGCTCAAAATAGAGCCGGTCCGAGGTATCGTAGTCCGTGCTCACGGTCTCGGGATTGCAGTTTACCATGATGGTCTCGAACTCGTCCTCCTTGAGCGCGAAGGCCGCGTGCACACAGCAGTAGTCGAATTCGATGCCCTGGCCGATCCTGTTCGGCCCTCCGCCGAGGATCACGATCTTCTTCCGGTTCGTCGGATTCGCCTCACATTCGGCATGCGGATGCTCTGAGGGTGCCGCATCACTCCGCACTCCGCACTCCGCACTCCGCACTTGATAGAACGGTTTCTCATAGGTTGAATACAGATACGGCGTATGCGCCTCGAACTCAGCGGCGCAGGTGTCCACGGTCTTGAACACCGGGGTAATGCCGAGCTCCATCCGCCTGTTTCGCACGGCGCTTTCGGTGGTGGTAAGGAGTTTGGCAAGCCTGCGGTCGGAAAATCCGTATTCTTTTGCCTGCCTGAGCGGATGATCGATCGAGGAAGACGTATCGCTCAATAGGCTTGCCCCCTGGTCCCGGATCTCTTTCTCCCGGTCGGTGATCTGTTTGATCTGATGCAGGAACCACGGATCGATCTTTGAAAGGTTGAAAATCTCATCAATACTCATCCCGGCGCGGAAACCGTCGGCGATGTACCAGATCCGCTCCCAGTTCGGCACGCTGATCTTTTGCCGGATATCGGCGATCCCGTGTTCTTCCGCTCCGTCGCGGTCGCGCCGGGACTCGAGTCCGTAGCGGTCGATCTCGAGCGAGCGGAGCGCTTTCTGGAAAGACTCCTTGAACGTCCTGCCGATGGACATGGCCTCTCCCACTGACTTCATTTGCGTCGTGAGTGTCGCATCGGCCTGGGGAAATTTCTCAAAGGCAAAGCGGGGAAACTTTACCACCACGTAGTCAATGGTCGGTTCGAATGAGGCCGGCGTGGCCTTGGTGATGTCGTTCGTGATCTCGTCAAGGGTGTAACCCACGGCGAGCTTTGCCGCGATCTTGGCGATGGCGAAGCCCGTGGCCTTTGACGCGAGCGCTGAGCTCCGTGAGACGCGCGGGTTCATCTCGATCACGACCATTCTGCCGTCCACGGGATTGACCCCGAATTGGATGTTCGAACCGCCGGTGTCCACGCCGATCTCACGAATGATCCGAAGCGACGCGTCGCGCATGATCTGGTATTCCTTGTCCGTCAGCGTCTGCGCGGGCGCCACGGTGATGCTGTCGCCGGTGTGGATTCCCATGGGGTCCAGGTTCTCGATGGAGCAGACGATCACCACGTTGTCCTTAGTGTCGCGCATCACTTCGAGCTCAAACTCCTTCCATCCCATGACCGATTCCTCAACCAGCACCTGGTGCACCGGGCTCGCCTCAAGGCCCCTCGTGATCAGGTCGGTGAATTCCTCTCGGTTGTACGCGATACCGCCTCCGGTGCCGCCGAGGGTGAACGCCGGCCGCAGGATCGCGGGAAAGCCGACTTTATCAAGGATCTCATAGGCCTGCTCCCTGCTCGTGGCAAAGCCGCTTTTCGGCACCTCGAGACCGATATGTTCCATGGCCTTTTTGAAAAGCTCGCGGTCCTCCGCCTTCTTGATGGCGGGCAGCTTTGCGCCGATCAGCTCGACGTTGTATTTTTCGAGTACGCCTGACTCGGCAAGGGACACGGCCGCGTTGAGCGCGGTCTGGCCGCCCATGGTCGGAAGCAGCGCATCGGGCCGTTCACGCTCAATGATCTTTTCGAGCACCTCGGGAGTGATCGGTTCGATATAGGTCCGGTGCGCCATGTCGGGGTCCGTCATGATCGTGGCCGGGTTCGAGTTCACGAGAACGATCTCGTACCCTTCTTCTTTGAGCGCCTTGCAGGCCTGCACGCCCGAGTAGTCGAATTCGCAGGCCTGCCCGATCACGATCGGGCCCGCGCCGATGATGAGGATCTTTTTAATGTCTGTCCGTTTCGGCATCTAACCCTTCCCTCTCAACAACTCAAATCTAACTTTTCTAAGTTTTGTTAACTTCCTCATTTAGAAGCCTTGGCACTTGCAGTGCTCAATATCTCAGCAAGCCAAGTTCTGGGTCTGTCAATTCCATGTTTAATATATGCATCAACAACTTCCTTAGCCTTGCTTTCGCCAGAATGCCCTAATTCAATCAGATTCTTGAATATCCGCCGAAATGCTTCTTCTGGAAAATCAAAACTATAAGATTCGAGCATTTTGATCCAAATCTTTTGAGCTTCGATTGCCTGTGTATCGCTAATCTCAGCAAGACTTTGCAGTAAATTAGACGCATTGTAATTTTCTTCTGCATAAGGTGCGATTTTAAGCAGCCAACCTTCTGTAGTCACGTCAATCTGTTCTACAAATGCTGCCCAATGACACAAACTAGAAGCAAGTATTCTTCCCTCTTTGGAAGTAACATCGACGAGTTCCAATATGCGGGGCCATAACTCATAAACTTTTTCAATTAATTTCTTATTTTTCTTATCGCGCAGTGTCCAAATAAACCACACGAGTTGCCCTAGCTCATCTATATTTCTTCGCTGAATAAGAATAGCAATTAGGCTTTCTGGTTGTTTTACATCTTCAAAATTATTTATGAATGCAATCGCGATGCTCTGAATGATTCTTTCTCTAACTTGCTTTTTAAGATGTTGATCATCAAGAGCCTTAAGAAAGTCGCCATTTATCTTTAAATGTTTATAAAATATTTCGTAAACTGTGCCTACATGGATATAACCTTGCATAGCGCAAAGCCATTTTTGATAATTTGATTGATCAAATATATCAGAAAGATGAGACTGAACCCATTCGCGGGACATATAGTCAAAATTAGGGAGAAACATTGCTACAAGTGTTATGAACTCGTATTCACCTTGATCGCTTCGTTTAAGCTCAGCCTCATATGTATCCACATATTCATTCCATACTTTCGTATGGGCTTTCAGTTCGTTATGCTCCAGACGGCACGAACGAAGGGTGAGATTAATCAGTCCTTCAACACAACGCCCACGAGGGCTGTTGATAGCGACAAAGACTGCATCGCTATCTAGATTAAACTCTTCACCTGCTTGTCGATCAAGCAAAATAAGAATAATATCCTTTGCTTCTGACAATAAGCTTTTATCAAAAGCGTGTTCATCAGTCTTTGTTCCATCTTCAATTAGTTGCCCGATCTCCTTCACTATCCAATGCCGATTTGCAACAAAATTAGACCTTTCTTTTGCTTCTTTATCTAACCAGAAAACATCTTGCTTAACAAGCTTTAGGCAAAAATCGAGCAGAAAGGGCCACACGTCATTCCAAGGCAGTTCTTTCTTTTCGTTCCACAATTCACGGTACGCCGCTATAAGCGGATAGATAAACGCCAAATCACATCCGGAAAACTTCGCCAACTCACGATAAATATCATTCGGCCTTGTTTTCACTACTTCTTTGAAGGTCTTTACCAAACCCTCCAACCCAGGTTCACCAAACCACCCGCGTCCCGTATCTTTGTAACTATTAACCGTCTTGACAAGCGTATCTACATCTAGGGATAGTAAGTTTTCAATAGGGATAGGAGATTTATGATCAACCCAGCCTGACGTCATATAGCTGGAAAAATCCGGGTGATCTGGCTCTACACCTGTGATATTTGCATATGTTTTGTAAAGTTGAGCTAATTTGTCATCAAAATCCTTGATTGCTGATAGCCATATTGCGCGTTTATAAGCAGTCGCCTTCTCATTTACGCCAGCGCCTTCGTCAGCAACATCTAATCCTTCTATTATTTCCAAGGCTCTATTTTGTTGCTCAGCACTTATGTCCCTATAGTGATTATTAAGAAAATGCCACAGCTCATACCGATAGCTATCATGGAAGTATTCAGGTCTGACAACAGAATCAACCAGGTCTTTAAGTTCCACATACTGCTTGTCTACTACATGGATGGCAACACGTCGAAGTGTCTGATATTGGCCATTAAAGAGAGCCCGAACATAGTCCTTAGTCGCTTGAATATTATGTCCCACGAATCCTAAGAGGCAATCTCTATACGCAGCCACTATAACATCATCTGTATCATTAAGACTGCCGTTTTGATCGTGTTCTTCAATTGCTTTGCGCCAGATTGAGGACCACGTATCATGGTCGCCTTCTTCAAGTATCGAAACTAGCCGTCTTTGAAAGAGCTCTACCGCGGGCAGCCCCAACTTCAGCCCGCTTAGCCTGGCAATTTCCTTTTTAGCCAGATTCTCTGCGCGGTAGGAATCAAATCTAAGTACCAGTTCTTTCGTTCCAGAGGAACCGGTCTTCTTATCAACAAAAACTACTTTATATAGACAATTCAATAAACGCAGGGCAATTTGCTGGCTGTGTTCATCCGTTTTATCAAGCAACTTCGGCAGCCACTGTTCTCCGATTTCCTCCGTTACAAGACCGCGCTCGAAAGGATCGTCCATCCAGAAATCAATGAGATCAATATCCTCAGGCAGTATTAATTGAACTGGAATATTTCTAATGACTTTGGCAAGCTGCCACCAAGTTCGATAGTTGCTGAACTTCTGATTCATAGCATACCATGTAACTTTCCTGATTAGTTCGATATACTTTATTGCATATTCTTTGTTATCTGGAATGGATAGTTCTTCGCTCGTAGTAACCAGATACTCCGTAACTGGCCAATGTGGGATGTTAACATATCCCTCTTCCTTCGCTGGCATGGGCTTTGGGTTCTTTTCAGGTGCGAAAAAACCGCCGTCACTTAGTGCGTTATACCAGTGCAAACCCTTTAACTTCCGAAAAAAGAAGGGTTGTAGATCAGGCTTATTTATAACGCGATCCAGTAGATCTTTTTCTTTCGGATTAAGCTCACGCATCAACGAAGAACCTCATCCATAAAATCCAATTCTGCTGCTAACGCTGAAGGTCTCACTTCAATTTGCTCTGACCATGCCTTTACTATGTCTTCCAACTGTCTATAGTCCTTATGGTCTCTAATAAAACCAACCAAATGCACTCCAAATGATTTCACATAATATCCATAAAGCATCGTGTAAAGAGGCATTTGACTTCTGAAAAATGGCATCAAAGCAAAACGTCTTTTATTCTTAGTGTCTGTTACTCTCCCCTTTCTCAATATATGCTCAAGAATTTCCGCTTCCTCAAGCCCGTAGCCGACGAATAGTATAGTCTTTTTTTCAAATAGTTCTCCGAGAAACTCCTTCACGATATCGTCTTCGTAATGTTCAAGGTACTGCTTCGTTGTAACTACCATGGTATCTGGCTTAGCCACCGAACCATGTAAATGCACTACAGTACCTGGCGTGTTTAAACGACCTGCGAGAAATTCCTTTTTTTGAAAAACTCTTGTTATGGGGGTTGCCGTTGTTGATCCATCTTTCACAGGATAATATCGCGGCTCAAGCAACTCGTCATAATTTGTTGTAACACTCGGACAACCAATTTTATTGAGATGGATATATATGCCTTTATCCCCTACCCCGGCTGTTAAATGCTTTGCTAAATCAAGTGAAATAGAATTTTCCGTGGCTATTAGCTCTGCGATAGACAACTGTTTCTTGGGATCAAGGACTTTCAGTTGTTCCAATTCTGAGTAGTTAATATGTCCTTTTCTTCGAAGATCTTCAAGCGCCAATCGTGCGAGGCCCTGCCACGACGGTAAATCAACGAGCATCGAAGTGCCAGCTCCGACGAATAACACGAGATTGCCGTCTAATGCAGCCTGCCGAACCTCGTCAGGTAGGTCTGGCATTTCTCTTAAATCTGGCGGTTTGCTCATCCCTGCACCTTTATCGGTTCACTCAAACTCCTGCACCCAGCCGTTCTTCAATCCGCACCTCATCTTGATATCATATGCCTTGTCGTACTCTTCTTCATTGATCCGTCGATTGAGCTCCTTGTATTCATTCGCCTTATATGCGGGAAAGTACTGTGACATAAGACTGATGTATACGTCCTTTGATATTTCCTCAGCCAGGAACTTCATGACGCCATCGGTCCCCGACAGTCCGCCCGGCAGTACCAGATGACGGATGATCAGGCCCCGCTGTGCCACGCCTTTCTCATCGAGCTCCAGGTTGCCGACCTGCCTGAACATTTCCCTGATCGCCGCTCGATTGATCTCCGGATAGTGCGGGGCGGCGGAATAACGAAGCGCCATTGCATCATCGGAGTACCGCATGTCCGGAAGATAAATATCGACTATGCCGTCAAGCAACCGAAGCGCTTCAAGGGATTCGTATCCGCTCGTGTTATACACGATCGGCAGGTTGAAACCACGCTCCCGGGCAATACCGAGCGCCTTCAGGACCTGCGGCATGAAATGCGTCGGAGTTACCAGGTTCAGGTTATGACAACCCTGTTCCTGCAGCCAGAGCATCTGGCATGCGAGTTCTCCGGTCGTCCGCTCCGCTCCATTGCCCATCTGGCTGATAGGATAGTTCTGGCAATAGACGCACTTCAGGTTGCAGTTGGTGAAAAAGATCGTTCCCGAGCCCCTGGTACCCGAGAGCGGCGGTTCCTCGCCGTGGTGCGGGCTCACGCTCGAGATGATCGGATTCAATCCCGACCGGCAGAAACCATCCTTCTCATTTTTTAAGCGATTGACCCCGCATTCACGGGAGCAGACGCGGCAGGATTCGAGGAGGCCATACGCCGCTTCGATACGTTTTTGTAATTCTGTATCTGAAATCATTGAAACCATTCAAACCAACACTACCACGGAGGCACGGAGACACGGAGAAAAGCAAATCGTTTTGACAGGACGAATAGAATAAAATCTGATCTTTAGAATTCCTCCGTGTCTCCGTGCCTCCGTGGTTATCTCTTATTTTTTTCCATCATATCCACAAATCTCTGGAACAGATACCTGCTGTCATGCGGGCCCGGCGACGCCTCGGGGTGATATTGAACCGAGAACGCGGGAAGGCTCTTATGCTGGATCCCTTCGCAGGTCTTGTCGTTCAGGTTCATGTGCGTCATCACGACCTGGTCCTTCACCGTTTCCATGTCCACCGCGAAACCATGATTTTCCGCCGCGATCTCTACCTTGCGGGTGGAAAGGTCCATGATCGGCTGGTTGCCGCCGTGATGGCCGAACTTGAGCTTGTATGTTCTTCCGCCGAGGGCGAGGCCGAATAGCTGCTGACCAAGGCAAATACCGAAGACCGGCTTTTTGCCGAGTATCTTTTTTATGTTCTCGATTGCATAGGTGACCGGCTGCGGATCTCCGGGCCCGTTCGACAGGAACACGCCATCGGGGTTCATGGCAAGCACTTCATCCGCCGGCAGGGTCGCGGGCACGACGGTCACATCACATCCCGCGCTCGTGAGGAGCCGCAGGATGTTCCGCTTGATGCCGTAATCATAGGCCACGACGTGATAGCGTGAAGACCCCTTCCCCCCATAACCGGTCTTGAGGTCCCAGTCGCCTTCATCCCACGTATACGCTTTTTTGCACGTGACTTCTTTCACCAGATCAAGTCCGCTCATGTTCGGGAGCGCCCTTGCCCGGGCAACGACGCTCTCGGGCTTCATGGCTTTTGTCGTAATGACCCCCGGTTGAGCGCCGAAATCGCGGAGGTGTCGGGTCAGCGCGCGGGTGTCGATGCCCTGGATGCCGACGATGCCGCTCTTCTTGAGATACTCGTGGAGGGACCTCGTTGCCCGCCAGTTGCTCGGGAAGTCGAGATATTCCTTCACGATGAAGCCCTCCACATACGGCTTCTCGGATTCCACGTCCTCGTCGTTCACGCCGTAGTTCCCGATCTGCGTGTAGGTCATGGTAACGATCTGGCCTTTGTACGACGGATCGGTCAGAATTTCCTGGTACCCGGTCATGCTCGTGTTGAACACGACCTCGCCGGAGGCCTCACCTTCCGCGCCAAAGGAGTGTCCTTCGAAAACCAACCCGTCAGCCAATGCAAGAATAGCTTTTTTCATGCTTTTGTCTCTTTGTTTTTCCGCACTCCGCACTCCGCACTCCGAACTCTTAACTCCGAACTATATCTTCCCACCCACGATCGTCTGCACAGCCCTGCCCTTCAGCTTCCATCCGTCAAAGGGCGTGTTCCTGGATCTAGATTTAAACTGCAATGCGTCCACGGTCCAATCCCCATCGGGGTCGATGATCGTGATGTCCGCGTCAGCCCCGATCGTCAGCGATCCTTTGTTCAATTTGAGTATTGACGCGGGATTCATGCTGAGTTTACGGATTGCCTCGGTCATCGAAAGAACGCCTTCCTGTACCAGTTTCAGCGTCAACCCGAGAGCGGTCTCAAGTCCCACGATCCCGAACGGCACGTTATCGAACTCGCCGGATTTCTCATCCATGCCATGCGGCGCATGGTCCGTGGCGATCACGTCGATGGTCCCGTCCTTTAGACCCTGCTTGATCGCGGCGACATCATCGGCGGTCCGAAGCGGCGGGTTCATCTTCGCCATGGGATCGTATCCCCGCACCGCTTCGTCGGTCAGCGTAAAGTAATGAGGACAGGTCTCCGCCGTGACCTTGACGCCCCGCTTCTTCGCTTCCCTGATCAGATTCACGGAACCAACCGTGCTCACATGGGCCAGGTGCAGCCTGCACCCCGTGAACTCGGCGAGCGAGATGTCCCGGGCCGTCATCACGTCCTCGGCTGAGCAAGGGATCCCGCGGAGTCCGAGTTCGGTTGAAATAGCGCCTTCGTTCATCACCCCTTTGTCTGACAGGGTGCTGTCCTCGCAGTGGGAAATGATCAATGTATCGAAGATCTTTGAATATTCCATGGCGCGGCGCATCAGCGCCGCATTCATCAACGGCCTGCCGTCGTCCGATACTGCAACGCAGCCTGCTTGATGCAGTTCGCCCATCTCGGCCAGTTCCTCTCCCTTCGAGCCCTTGGTGATGGCGCCGATGGGATACACCCGGGCCGAACCTTCCCGGGCCTGGGACAGAATGAATTCGGTGATCGAGCGGTTGTCATTCACCGGGTTCGTGTTCGGCATGCAGCAGACGGAGGTGAATCCTCCCGCCTTTGCCGCGGCCGTTCCGGTCGCTATCGTTTCCTTATACTCGAACCCCGGCTCCCGCAGGTGCACATGCATGTCAATGAGGCCGGGGACGATGAGTTTGTCTGCAGCATCGACCACCTGAGATCCATCAGATGAAAGAGAGCCCGGCTTGCCGAGTTTTGTGATCTTTCCATCTGACACGAGGATGTCGAGCTTCCCGTCGATCTTGTTCGCGGGGTCGATCACACTGCCATTTTTTATCAAGATATTCATCATGATCACCTGATTCAAAATCTCCTCAGTAACATTCTTCTCAAAACGGCAAGAAATTTTCTCGCGGAGGCGCAGAGTTCGCAGAGAAAAGCTTAATAAATGTTCTGGTTTAAAACCAATACTAAAGGTTTTGATTTAACTCTGCGCACTCTGCGCCTCTGCGAGAGACGCCTTTTAAGCCTCTGTCTTTATGCCTCCTGATAAGAGGAACATCACCGCCATCCGGACCGCCACGCCGTTTGTCACCTGTTCGAGGATCACCGACATGCCGTCTGCCACCTCGGACGATATTTCCACTCCCCGGTTCATGGGTCCGGGGTGCATCACGAGCACGTGCTTTGCCGCCCGCTTGACGCGAGACTGGTTCAAACCATAGAGTCCCGCGTACTCACGCACACCCGGGAAGAGTCCCGCTGTCTGACGCTCGGTCTGAAGCCGGAGCATCATGACCACATCCGCGCCCTCGATGGCCTTGTCCATGTCGTAGAAGACACTGGCCCCGAGGCTTTCAATACCGGGCGGCATCATGGTCGGCGGACCGCAAACCCGCACACTCGCGCCCATGGTGGTAAACCCGTAAATATTCGACCGCGCGACCCGGCTATGCCCGATGTCCCCGACGATTGCCACGGTGAGACCTTCGAGCTTTCCAAGTTTTTCGCGGATCGTGAACATGTCGAGCAATGCCTGCGTGGGATGTTCATGGGAACCATCACCCGCGTTGATGACCGAGCTCTTGAGCCTTTTGGAGAGATACTCAGGGGCGCCTGAGCAGAAATGCCGGACGATGATCATGTCGCACTTCATGGCCTCGATGTTCCGGGCCGTGTCGAGGAGCGTCTCGCCCTTTACCACGCTGCTGGTCGAGGTCGAGATATTGACCACATCAGCGGACAACCTTTTGCCGGCCAGCTCAAAGGACGTCCGCGTCCTCGTGCTCGCCTCGTAGAAGAGGTTGATCACAGTCTTGCCGCGAAGCGCCGGCACTTTTTTGATGTCCCTCTCGGACACGTCCTTGAACTCCGCCGCCGTGTCCAGGATGAGCTTGATCTCGTCCGCGGTCATGCCTTTTATGCCAAGCAGGTCTTTTGTACTTAACGCCATGGGTCAACCCCTCTTGTAACCACGGATGAATATGGAGACGACTCTAAGATTTGCGATTTTTCCGAACTCCGCACTACATCATTCTCCCATTATTACGATCTTCTCTTCCACTCCATCCTCTGCCAGCATCACTTCCACCTTCTCCTTTGCCGAGGTCGGGAGATTCTTGCCCACATAGTCGGCGCGGATCGGAAGTTCCCGGTGCCCTCTATCTACAAGGACCGCGAGTTGTATGCATTTTGGCCTGCCGTAGTCCATGATGCTGTTCAGCGCCGCACGGATGGTCCTTCCGGTAAAGAGCACGTCATCCACAAGGACCATGATCCTGTCCTTGATATCGAAGGTAATGTCCGTGGCTTGAAGCACGGGCTGGGACTTGCGCGTTGACAGGTCATCACGGTACATGGTGATGTCCAGACTTCCCACCGGGACCTCCACCTTCTCGATCTCGCGGATCTTTTTCGCCAGCCGCCCGGCGATGTGCACACCGCCGCGCTGGATGCCGACGAGTACAATATCCCCGGCCCCTTTGTTCTTTTCCAGGATCTCATGGGCCACCCGGGTAAGCGCCCGGTCGATGCCGGCCTTGTCAAGGATAAGTGCTTTTTCTTTTGAACTCATGTTAGTCACACCTGATTCTGCCACGAAGACGCTAAGACAATGTATAAGTCAAATTTCAAAATGTAAATTGCAAAATTGCGGTATGGCCTTAGGCCATGATTTAATATCCTTGCATTTTGACTTTTGCATTTTGCACTCTGCATTTTGCATTCATCAGTCTTTGTGGCCGTGTTTGATTTTTTTAAAAAAGACAAAAAAAACCTTCTCCCCTGAAAAGGGAAGAAGGTTGGCGTGTGTACAGTGCTTGACGGTGAAGTTAAGCGTTTTCATTTCAGACCCTTCCTGGTCTCACAGGACCAGACTTAAAGAGGATTTCTGCTGACGAACATACGATACCTCAACTGCTGATGTATGTCAAGAATTTTATTAGCGCAAAGCTGTCGTGTTTCACATAGCCTGCCCCGGCATGCTTGAAGCAGGGGTTCAACCCGACCCACTGTTTGCAAATAATTTTCAGATCGTCATGCAGGAAAACACCACCGCAGCCTGAATCAAATAGTGTTATCTCGCTGAAGCTCTGGGAAATAGTCCTCGCGACTTTGATTTTGCTGATTGCATCGCGATATGAGGCTGAGTCGGCTTGACGGGTTTGATGTCACTGGCCAATCCTTTGGAGTATTTCCGATTCACGATCTTTTCCGCTTCAATCCAATCCGAGAAATCGTTTCCCGCGGCGCACCCGCGTTTTTCATAAAGGCCGTAAGCTACACGAGCGATCTCACCACGCATATTCTTGTCCATAGTCATATCTCGTACCTCCTGTTCATTAGAATTTCCCCTTCAGGGTTATTGGCGATAGTCTATTGAATACGGGCTGTTGCCCAAACCCCTTTCACCCTTCGACAAGCTCAGGGCGAACGGTATAGCTTTTGATATTATGAACTTTGTCCGTTCGTGCTGAGCCTGTCGAAGCACACAATCGGTTTGGGCAACAGCCCGAATAGATGTGAACAGTCTGTCCAATAACACCTTGGCACTATTTTCAAATTGTCTATTGAAACGCTTACTCTGTCAGTATAGCAGAAATAATATAGTCAGTAGGAGACAGGTAAAACTCATAAGAAGAACTAATTTTACTAAAAAAATGCGGAAAGAAGGATCAAAGCGATGAATGTATTGCCTATAACGTTAATATATTTTACAATTTTCTCAACAAATAATTCTAAATAATAATATTAAAGTTGTAGATAATTATCATTTCTGAACCTAACATATCAGTAATTAAAACAATTTCGCTAATTGTCTTTTGATGTAAAATAAATAACTATTAATGTTGAAATGTCGGAATATTTTACTATCTTGAGAATATCTCAATTAATCTTATTATTATCCATTATAAATCATATAGTTATATTATGGTACGATACATGCATTATATAAAACAATTAGGCCACATCATATTTCCAATAAGTAAACAATCTAGATCGTAAAGGGGGGTCAAAGTAATGTTTAAGCATTTCGGTAAAATAATCTTTGTCTTGTTATTTGGATTTTTGCTGCTCAGTTTACCAAATACGGGTTCAGCAACAATATCTTTGGAATTTGATCCGATGAACCAGTCGGTATATGAAGGGAATACGGCCAGTGTAGGCGTTTGGGTAATGAACCCTGATACACTTGTGAGCGGATTTGATATTTCTGTAAAGTTTGATTCCAGCATTATTTCCTTAAATAGCATCGATTGGGGAACTTCGTTAGGTATTCTTGATGCTGATAACTCAGGATACGATGTATATGATTCCTATTTAATCAACATCTGGAAGGACTGGGACGGGATAACGTCATTCACTCAGGACACTAACGGCTTCAGCTTGTTTACCATGAACTTTGATACTGTTGGTATTGGAACGTCTGATCTCTTGTTCACAGATTTATTCGAATACGATGCTAATGAACCCGCTCTATATGGAGATTTAGTTCGCAACTTTTTCCTTTCTGATACTACATTTGAGTACATTCCTATCACTAATAATATCGAAACAGGCAGTATAACTGTTGCAAGCGCTACAACTGTTCCGGAGCCAGGGACGGCCTTACTCTTGGGACTCGGCTTAGCCGGATTAGCGTCGTTGAAGAAGAAAAAGGGATAGATCAAGCAGTTTTCTATTCTACAGTGTTATTTACACAAAACCCCCGTTTCCGCGGGGGTTTTGTTTTTACAGCGCGTCTGCAGCTCTTGCTATCACGAACGCGTCTTTTTCAAAAGCCACGCCATATTCTTTCCAAGGTTCTTCATGGTCTGCACACCCTCGGTGTCGTTACTGACCTCTCCCG
The DNA here is from genome assembly GCA_023229435.1 of Nitrospirota bacterium. Classification (NCBI taxonomy): domain Bacteria; kingdom Pseudomonadati; phylum Nitrospirota; species Nitrospirota bacterium. The sequence goes on along the minus strand of JALNZF010000001.1, from coordinate 112,275 downwards.
GCTGGCGACCTATGCCGATGTTCCAGTAGCTCGATCCGGGGATGATCATTTCATTGATCGTGAAAAAATAATTAAGCGAGTTAAAAACATGGATCGCGCCCGCCCGCCTGACCGCCACAACTGCCGCGCCCACCTTGCGTTTGTACATGTCCGGATTCGCGCGCCCCACCATGCCGCACCGCTCGATCAACGCTTTCATTCCCGCCGACACATCGGCGAAGTACGTGGGAGAGCCGAGCAGGATCCCGTCCGCCTCATCCATCTTCCGGATGCACTCGTTGATGATGTCCTTCTCCACATTACAGCGCCGGTTCTTTTTCTCGAAGCACTTGAAGCAGGCAATGCAGCCCTGGATCGGTTTTCCCGCAAGTGAGTAGATCTCCGTCTCGATGCCCTCTGCTTTGAGCTCGTCGAGAACAAGATTCAAAAGAATAGCGGTGTTCCCTTCCTTCCGCGCACTGCCGTTGAATGCAATGACCTTCATAGAGCACCTCCTGTTAAATTCACCGAGAGAATAGTCGGTACCGTGAATAGGTTATACCACAAAAAAGCTTCCTTGTAAAAACAGTTATTGCGGCTTGCTTCGTTTGTGGCAACACAAAAATACCTTTACATACCATGATCGAGCCGCTAAAATTGATCTCATGAGGTGACGCATGATAGAACTGAAGAGTGTGACGCGAACCTACCGGCACGGCATAAAAGATATCCACGCTTTGAGCAATATCACGCTCAGCATACGGACCGGTGAATTTCTGTCCGTCATGGGGCCCTCCGGATCGGGCAAGAGCACTCTCCTGAACCTTATCGGAGGCCTGGACCAGCCGAGTCTCGGAGAGATCTTCATTGACAGGATACCGCTTCACGGAATCTCCGACGACGAGCTCACGCTTATCCGGCGGCGGCGCGTTGGCTTCATCTTCCAGTTCTTCAACCTTCTGCCCATTCTGACCGCGGCGGAGAATGTGGGCCTTCCCCTTCTGCTTGAGGGCATCCCTTTCGCAAAGATCAAACCCAAAGCGGAAGCGCTGCTGCATAAAGTCGGTCTCGGTGAGCGGATCGAACACCGGCCCGAGCAGCTCTCTGGCGGTGAGATGCAGCGCGTGGCCATTGCGCGCGCGCTCATCGCAAACCCTGCCGTGCTCCTGGCCGACGAACCCACGGGAAACCTCGATTCGCGCACCAGCGAAGACATTTTCCTGCTGCTCGCCGGCCTCCACCGGGAAGGCCAGACGATCGTCATGGTGACCCATGATCAGATGGCCGCGACCCACGGCACCAGGACCATAACGCTCAAGGACGGCAGCATAGCCGAGGACACGGCAACGAAAGGATAAATTCCAAACAACAAATATCAAATCACAAATAATATCCAATTTCTAAATCTCAATATAAAAACGTTACTAATTTGTAACAGCTCAAGTCAATACATTGTCCGCAGATTACGCAGATTTCATCACGCCTTGGCGTGACGTCCATCTGCGAAATCTGCGGATAAAAGGTTTTTCTCTGTGGGGGACATTCTTGTGAGTTCAGATGTGCAGAGAGTTACTCGAATTTTGTGTTTGGTACTTGGAGCTTATTTGTAATTTGGTGCTTGTTTTTTGGTGCTTAAGTGATGAACCTCCCCAATCTTCTCAAACATATCAGCCTCAAACGCATCCGGCTCCAGAAGGTCCACACCCTCATGACCGTGGCGGGCATCAGCCTCGGCGTTGCCGCCATCGTGTCCATCGGGATCGTGAACAAGAGCGTCATGCGCTCCTTCGAGGACTCGATCAACCGCGTGACGGGACGCGCCGCCCTCCAGATAACCGGAGCTGCTTCAGGATTTCCCGAGGAGCTTATCGAACGCGTTCAGAAGGTCCCCGGCGTCGAGTATGCCGTGCCGGTGATCGATACGCAGGGCATCCTCGTCGGGGCAAAGGAACAAACACTCATGGTCCTCGGCGTGGACGTGCTCCAGGACGGCAATATCCGCGAGTACAAACTCTCCGATGAAGGCGCCGATATCCCCGACCCGCTCCTGTTCCTTGCCCGGCCCGACTCCATCCTGCTCACCCGCGAGCTTGCGGAACGCGAAGGGATCAAGCTCGAGCAAAAGATACAGGTCCAGACCGTGCGCGGCATCCGTACCTTCCGCGTTCGCGGCCTGCTGAATCCCGAAGGTCCTGCAAAGATCATGGCCGGCAGCATTGCGATCATGGACTACCCCGCGGCCCAGATGGCCTTTGGCAAGGAAGGCAGGATAGACCGCATCGATGTGAGCCTCCTGCGCAACGAGGACCTGGATGTCGTCCGAGAACGCATTATAAAGGCACTCCCCGGAGGATACAGTGTCACAACGCCTGAAGGCAGGACAAAACAGGTCGAGGTCCTGATCTCCCACTTTCAGAAGAACATCAACCTTATCAGTTTTATCGCCGTCTTCGTGGGCATGTACCTGATCTATAATGCCGTCTCGATCTCCGTGGTCCAGCGCAGAAAAGAGATCGGCATCCTGCGCGCCCTCGGCTCCACGCGGAAAGAGATCATATCACTCTTCCTGGGAGAGACCTTTATCATGGCCATCGTCGGCTCCGGGCTGGGACTCGTTGTAGGCATCCTCTTTGCAAAATCGGCGATCGGCGCCGTGGGCCAGACCGTTTCCGAACTCTACCAGAGGACCTCGATCTCGGAGATCTCCATCTCCCTGCCGAATCTCGCCATCGGCTTCGTCACCGGCATTGCCGCGAGCCTTGCGGCGGCGTTGTTTCCCGCCCTCGCGAGCACGCGCATCACGCCGGTGTCGGCCATACGCTCAATGCCCTATTCCGAAGAAGGTTTTTTCTCCGGCAAGCGGCTAAAGATCGCGGCAATTTCGCTCGTCCTTCTCGCTGCCGTTCTCCTGTTCCTGTTCAAGACCTTTACGGAATCAGCGCTCTTTCACAATACCGCGACCATGTTCCTGGCAACGATCTTTTTCCTGCTCGGCATTTCGCTCGCGACACCTTCCGTGCTCCAGGGTTTTCTCGTCTTCTTTCGCAAAACCGTCTCGCCGCGGGTGGGAGCAACGGGCAGACTTGCCGGATTGAACCTCCAGAAGAACATCACCCGCAATGCCGTGGCCGCTGCGGCCATCTTTTATGGGATCTCGGTTTTTGTGAGTTCTTCGGGGCTCATCTATAGCACCAAACAGTCCGTGCTCGACTGGATCGATTCCTATGTGCGGGGAGACATTATCGTAACGTCCGGACATCCTATCGCGACCACGGGCTCTCAGAACATCCCCATGCCCATCGAGATGGGGAAAGATATCGAACAGGTTCCCGGTGTGCTCTCAGCAGACCCGTTCCGTAAGCTTTTCATCGATTATCACGGAAGGCGCATCCTGCTTCTCACTGTGGATATCGAACGAAGGATGGTATACAGCCCCTTAAAGATCGCCCAAGGAAAACGCGAAGACATGGCTCGACTGCTGCCGAACCGGAATTACATCGCCGTAAACGAAGCAATTGCCTCGCAGGAGCACCTCAAGCCCGGCGATGTCATGGTGCTCCCGACTCCTGAAGGGCCGGTCGAGTTCAAGGTCGCTGCCGTGAACGTGGACTACAGCTCGGACTCCGGATCCATCCTCATGGACATAAACACCTACCACCGGTACTGGAAGGAATTTCTGGCGGACTCATTCTCGGTGCGGGTAAGGCAGAAGAACGAGGTTGAAACAGTGCGGGATGAGATCGCGCGAAGGTTCGGGAATGACCGCCGTCTTTTCGTCCTGCCGGCCGGGGAGTTTAAAGGAGAGATCCGGAAGATCATTGACCAGGGCTTCGCCGTGAACCATGCGATCAATATCATCACGATGACCATTGCGTGCTTCGGTATCATTGTCACCCTGCTCGCGTCGGTGCTCGAGCGTACGCGCGAGATCGGCATCCTGCGCTCCATCGGCATGCTCAGGAGCCAGGTGTCCCGCGTGGTCATCATCGAATCCATGCTCCTCGGCATCATCGGCGGCATGCTCGGCGCCGGGGCGGGCATCATCATCGGCTGGATGAGCCTCGAGGGTTTTCTCAAAGGCGATTACGGGGCAAGCATGCAGTATCACGTCCACACAGCTTCACTCTTCTGGGCGATCGCTCTTTCGACCCTGCTCGCCGCCCTGGCAGGCGTTTATCCCGCGCAACGGGCGGCAAAGACCAATATCGTGGAGGCGCTTTCTTATGAGTAAGAGTCAGTTCGGAATTCAGCGTTCGAAGTTCGGAGTAAGGAGCGGCAAAACAAAAGAACCGGAGATAGGAATGGATTACTCAACCCCTGACTCCGAACTCCCAACTCCGAACTGGGCCGGTTGGGTACTGCGTTTTCTTTTAGCAACAATCATGCTCTCTGGAACATTGCAAACTACAGTCGCAAACGCAATGAGCGGCCGCGAAGTGTACGAAAAGGTCCACGAACAGCGCTCCCGGTCACTCGATAGGAAGACCGAAGTGACCATGGTCCTCTTCGACAAGGGCGGCGGCAAGCGCACGCGAACGCTCACGGAGTATGGGAAGAAGTCAATCCCCGGGGCATATAAGGTCCTCATCGTATTCAATTCGCCGCCGGACCTGAAAAACGTCGGGTTCCTGATCCACGCGCATACGTTCTCCGACCGCGACCTCTGGGCCTACTTCCCGGAGTACAGGCGCGTGCGGCGCATTGCCGCAAGCGCTCAGGATGATTCGTTCTTCGGGTCTGATTTTTCGTACGATGACTTCGGCGGGCCGCCGAACATGGATGACTACAATTTCAATATACTGAAAGAAGAGGTCCTCGACGGCAAACAGTGCTACGTTGTCGAAGTAACACCGGATATGCATAGGAAATACACAAAGTACATCGCCTGGGTGGCAAAGAACCTCTGGGTCCATCTGAGGATCGATTACTACCAGGACGATGTAATTTATCGAACCGGTCTTTTCACGGATATCAGGACCATTGACGGGATCCCGACCCCTTTCAAGATGAATATGGAGAATAAGAAAACAGGCCACCGGACAGAGCTTACGATCGAGAGCATCAAGTATCATACTCAATTTGCGGACGATCTATTCTCACAAAGGTCGATGGAGCGAGCAGGGAAGTAATTTTCTCTTTTAAATACCAACTAAGTATGATATTCTATAACTGTAGATTATCGTACCATACCATAGTTGCAGCCTCTCCTGAGTTGTAAGCGACTCTGAGAATGCGTATTCTTGATACTACCAATTATTACAAGGGGGTGTCGCATTGAGAAAAGTGAAGATTAATCTCTTTGACGATGACGTGACTGATCTGAATTTACTCGCTGCAATTCTGTCCCGGAGAAATTACGAGGTACATGTTTTTAATAGGGCGGTTATTTGCCCAATCTCCAGCGACCAGGCAGACAAATGTCCTAATACTAATCCGTGCTCTGATATTATTATAGCCGATAATCAAATGCCAGGCATGTCCGGAGTTGAAATGGTTCGTCTGCAGGCCCAGAGAGGATGTCCGGTTGACTCAAAAAATAAAGCGGTTGCGTCCGTAGATTTTGACAATGAGGCACGGAAGATGATCGAAGGGCTAGGGTGCACATCCTTCAGCAAACCGATTCAATTAAGCAGGCTTTTCGCCTGGCTCGATGACTGCAAAAAACGAATTGATCTGTCAAAACCCGCAGCGATCAAGAGAAAGCACACGCGTTATCCAGCGAACATCGATGTGTTTTATACTTATAGCAGTGACGATAAATTACAAAAAGGAACCGTCCTGAATTTCAGCAACAACGGACTTTGCCTAAAAGTATATACTCATCTTATGGAAAAACAATCTCTGAGAATTAAAACTGAACTGCCCAATGGCTGCGAGAAGGCATCTGTTCAATGGATAAAACAGATAGGCGCCGACTTTTTTCTTACCGGATTGATGGCACAGTAGCAAAACGTAGCTGGTAAAACATTAAAAGCAAATCGTTACGTTATGAACGACATTCAGATAAAAGCAATCTACTCAGTCGCTATCTGGTTTCGATCACTATCCCCCCTGGTCATTATTCTGCTTACCTTTTCCCTTTCCTTCGCCGATGATACCATCGGTATTTCGGGCAAACTTGATCTGCGAGGCGTGAAGAATCTGACCAGCGACAGCGTGAGGGAAGAACCGAGCTTGATCGGGCGGATCAAACTCGACACGCGCCAGTCCGCGTGGCGGTTCCACTCCTGGCTCGAAGGAGGATGGGACGGGACCATGAAGCGTCCGGCGCGGGACAGGAATCTATTCAAGAACTACGATGAAGTCTACCAGAGCAACACGCCTTATCTTGAGTTCAAAGAATTGTATTTTTCCCACACAACTGGGGACATTGAGATTCGGGCCGGTATCCAGCGCTTTGCCTGGGGCAGGCTTGACGAGTACCCGTCGAATGACCTGCTGAACCCCTGGGATTATACGCAGTTCCTGAGAAAACCGCTCGAAGACCGGAAGATCGGCGTGCCGTCGGTCTCTGCGAGCGTTAATACAGGGGACTGGACCTTTGACACGGTCTGGGTCCCGGTCTTCGTTCCCTATCGCCTGCCCCTCCCGAATGAGCGATGGTCGGGCATATCAGAAGCGTTGGCGCTTTCACAGATACCGAATGGCGAGATCGTCCCGGCCGAACCGGACCTGCCGCCGCGGACCATCGCGAACAGCGGCATCGGCCTGCGCGCTCGGCGTGCCGGAGATCTCGAGTGGGCGCTCAATGGTTATCATGGTTACGATCCGAAGCCGGTGTTCAGGACAACCTCGATCGAGATCGTTCCCCTGCCTGGAGCAGTGCTGATCGATCCCGGGTATACACCTGATTTTCACAAGATCACATCACTTGGATTTGATGCGGCAGTGGTAACGGGAGATTGGAGCGTCAGGGCCGAGGCCGCATATATCATGAACCGCTATTTTAATATCCGGCGAGAACTGTGGGGATATCCCGCAATTCCCGCGCCGGGAGCGATTGCCCTGAATCCAATCGAGCAAAAGAGCGACGCGCTTGACTACGGTATCGGCGCGGACTACCGGCTCTTCGAGGACGGGCTCCTGACCATGCAGGCCCAGCAGACGATCATCATCCATCGATTGGATACGTTCTATGAGCGGAGAGCCGAGACCATCCTCTGGGCAAACCTCAAGGCGGGCTGGATGAACCAGAAGATGGAAACAAACGTGAGCATCGCTTGCAACCCGGAGCACGGGGCTACCATGGCTAAAGTGAATGCCTGGTACGTGTTCACGGATTCGTGGAAGGCCGGTATCAGTGTGATCGATCTGAATGGACCGCCGCAGTCAATTTTTGGAAGGTATGCGCAGAATGATCAGGTTGAAGCGGAACTGGTGTATTCCTGGTAGGGAGAGACAGGGGGCAGGGGTCTTAACTCCGCATTCTGCGCTCCGCATTTCGCACTCCCATCACCGCGCTATCATTTTGAGAAACCGGTCAACAACCATCGGATTAAAAGAGGTGCCCTTTCCTTTCATCAGCACGGATACGATCAATTCCAAGGGTTTTGGTTCCTGATAGGAGCGCCGGCTCCTCATCGCATCGAAGACATCTGCGACAGAGATAAACTGGCTCGTAATATTCGGCGTCCATCCGCCCTTGATAGACGGATATCCGTTCCCGTCGAACTTCTGGTGGTGCTCCAATGCCGCGAGGACCGCCAACTTCGGGATTCCCTCGATCCCCATGAGATAGCGCGCGCCCTTGACCGTATGAGTCTCAATGGTCCTCCGCTCTTCCGGAGTGAGCATTCCGGCCTTGCTCAGGATCTCATCCGGGATGAATATCTTTCCGATATCGTGCAAGAGCGACGCGACGCCGATCTGATGCAGGTGCTCACCCGTGAAACCCAGATTCTCCGCAAGGCTCATGGTCAGGATACATACGTTCGTGACATGGGTAAACGTATATTCGTTCACGGACTTGAGCGATGCGAGAAGACCCAGGGGGTTGATCTCCTTCCGAAAACCCTGGATAAACCCCTTGACCATGTCGTCCACACTGCGGACATCGATCTTTTTGTGCAGTTTGGCGCGAAGGTAAAGATCTTTGAGGAGATCGAGTTCCTCACTCGTCAGGGCAAGCAACTCTTGAAGAACCTCCGGAGGGACATCGGGAGCGGAAACAAGGCCGGCATTCGGCACGGCATCCGCCCCGCCAGACGACTGCTGTTCGTCGAGCTTCTTGATCCTGAGTTCCACCTTGCCCAGTTTGATGAACGAGGTAGACCGTATCGAGAGCGTATCCGAAGAGGCGAGCTCCTGAATAAGTGCCCGAAGCTCCTCTTTCGGAAGTCCCGCGGCAAAGGTGATGCGTTCGATCGCCTGCTTTTTCAGTATCCGGATGAAGTTCGTCACATACGACGCGGCTCCCGAAGCCTCGATCGGCCGGTTTTCTGCGACAAGGTCGTTCCCGATGACAAGCAAAGTTATTTCCGGCCTGCTCTGCAGTATTTCCGAAAGCGCAACGTATGCCTTTTCGATGTACAACGCCACCTGGGGATGGATCGCTGAATACAGACCCGTATTCAGTACTGCCGCGGTGAGCTGCGAGATCACCCGCGACAACCCCTCATGCATGTCATTGTCTGCCATATTCCATCCTGTTTGAATCTCAATGGATGCGGAACACACTGCTTATCATGATGCTACTGCTTTTCCCTAAGCTGGCTGCACGTTCGGCGGATCGTGTCATTGTTAAGCTTCTCGCCGATCCTGAGAAGGCCTGCTATTGTATCCCTCGGATATCGGGCGAGCGACGCATAGATAGCTTCCTTCATATGCATGAGACTGGAAGGATAAAGCGACCAGGTCGTGCCGGCAAGTTTTTCAAGTTCAGGCACCGCTCGTGCGTCTCCGATATTCCCGAGTACCCTGATGAGCTCCTCATTCTCGACATAGTCCGTCTCAAAAAGGATGACCCGTTTGATCTTCGACAGGACATCCTCCGTAACATCCCCTATTCGATATTGTCCCGCCAGTACGACAGCCTTATAGGCAAAGTCCGGATCTTTATCATGGATCGCACTTCGAAGCAGGCTAATTGCTCCCGGATCCTTGAATTTCAGAAGCGTGCCGAGCGCTTCGATCCTTACCATCGGATCCTGGTGCCTCAGCAATGGTTTTATTTGAGGGATGGACGCTGCGGTGCCCGCGCGCCCTATTAAAAGGAGCAGATTCCGTACCGTGTGCGCCCGCGGGTCGCGCAGTCGCTTCTCAGCTTCGCGCACGGCCGGTTCACCGAAGAGACACAGCAGGTTAAAAAGAACGCGCCTTCCGCCCACCGTTTCATCATTGCTGAAAATATCCATCAGGCCCGGGATCGTCTCCGGCCCGAGGGCCTGAATCAGTCCGGAAGCCGCCTGTCCCTTTTCCCGCATCCATCGGTCGAATGCGCTCAGCGCCTTGGCGATGAATTCCGGCTCGATAAAGAACTTCCTCGATTCCGCGGCGATCTCCCGTATGCCTTGTATCGGCTTGTCCGTTGAATGCCTGCGGAGCGTCTCTAAAATATCCCAGAGCATCTCGAAATTGCCGGTCTCAAGGAATTGGGGTATGATGGCAACTATTTTTTTTGCGAACTCCTTATAATCCTCTTCATCGATATTTTCTTCTAAAAAAGCGAGAAGCGCCCGGCCGATCTGATAATCCAGATTCTCGTCCTCCAGTGATTGCAAGTGTTCTGTCAGCGAAAACTGTTCAACCGTTGCCTGAGAGGTCTCTGATAATTTCTTGAGCATCGATTGATAGTCATCAGTCACATACTCTTCATACTTTTCACGGTCAAACAGTTTTTGCATATGTTCGGGCTGGAAAACGGGAGCAACAAATCCCTTTGCCGGCTGTTTGCTGTTACCCTGCTGCGAACCGCTCGAGCCTTCGGTATGCGCGTGGGCAAGCTTGCCCACGAGACCCGCAAGCGTCGGCGATATTTCCCTCCCCTCGGCGCTTGCCTGCCCCAGCATCTCGATAACCATATCGTCGGTGAAGCCCCCGATCACCGCTTCGGCCTCTGCGGGAGATCCTGCTCGTGGCGAGATATTTTTGAACGCAACGGACAGAAACTGTTTCCTGAGTTCCGGGTGAAGGTCCTTTAAAAGAGCATTCATGTTCGCAAGTGTCTTTGATTGTTCCTGGGTAATCTGTTTTTTTTCAGCTGTTCCGCGTACATAGGTTGAGATGATCTGGTCATAGCTTTCTATGGCGGCGCTTGCATCCAGCTTGCGTTCATTGAGAAGCCGTGCGAGCTCGGCGGGGTCTATCTGCTCCGCGTCCTTCACCGACACCCCCAGCCCCGGTCCGGCGAGGGTGCCTGCCGAGAGGTGCGTTACAAAATCCTGCCACAGATGTCCGCCTGACTCTTCGCCTCCCCCGGCCCTGGCAGTCGCCTTGAAAATCTCCTGTTCTTCGGTGACGTGGAAACTGCTGTAATCGATGGACTGGATCCTGATATGGGGAATAACAGCCCCGGCTATGACCTGGTTGATCCCGCCCGAAGCCCTGATACCTTCCGGCTTGATGGTAAGGATCCCGTGGAATCGCACGAGTTCGTCCTTTTCCAGACCGCTGAGAAAGGTGACCGATGCGATCCCCTGCTGGCTCATGGAAAGCGCAAAATCCCGATAGACAGGGTTCTTCTGGTCAAGGTAATCCTTGCCGATCAGCAGGGTGTCCTTGGCCACTCCGAGGGTCATCTCGTTTCGGATCTCGAACATTTTCTGGAGAAGCTGGTAGGCACGTTCAATGCTGTTGGCGATCTGAATATGGCCTGGCGGGTAGATGCCCACGTTCTTTCGAGAAATATTCAGCTCGATCACGGCCTCAGTAAGGAGCCGCATATCGAGCGGGACTTCATGCTCGACGCGCTGGGGCGGTGAGGGCTGCGTGTCTTCTTTTTTGTTCTGCGGTTCGCTCATAGGTTTCTTGATATATTATAGATGTTTTTTAATTTATTTTCATACATTCTTCCTGTTTCGTTTGGGTCAAAGTAATTCTGCACTTCGGTGTTTTTTCTTGACAACATAACTTCGTGATGTTAAATTAATCACCTCGTAATGGTAGTGTTCGGGGCTGTAGCTCAGCTGGGAGAGCACAAGGCTGGCAGTCTTGGGGTCAGGGGTTCGATCCCCCTCAGCTCCACCAAAATAAACAAAGCTGGTCATCATTGACCAGCTTTTTTTATTTTTATGAGGGGGATCGAACCAAAGGAAGTTTGAGGGAAAGGATTTCCCTCATGCCTTAGGGGAGTACACGAGGGGACCAGTCCCTTCGTGAAGCGAGCATGCGAAGCGTGTAAGATTCCCCCTCAGCTCCACCAAGAATAAAATAAAAGGGTTGACCGAAAGGTCAGCCCTTTTATTGGTGGAGGGGGAGCGAACCAAGGGAGTTTGAGGGAAAGGACTTTGAAGTTTACTCCGAACTCGCCACTCCGAACTTACCCCCCCCCTCAGCTCCACAAAAAAATCCCTTCATCGTTATTGTTGCCGATCAAATATCTCTTCAAACACGGACGCGGTTTTCTTAAACGCCTCAAGGACAGCGGGATCGAAATGTTCCGGCATGGTCCTTCCGTCGCCTTCCACGATGATTTTCATGGTCTTCTCATGATCTAAAGCCGGTTTGTAGGGCCGTTTGCTCCGCAAGGCGTCATACTGGTCCACCAGCATCACGATCCTTCCCTCGATCGGCGCAGCCTCACCCTTCAGACCATTCGGATACCCCTTGCCGTCCCAGCGTTCATGATGATTCATGGCAATGGACTCGGCCATTTGGAGGATGGCGTGAGGCGAGTTGGTAAGCATCTTCGCCCCGAGAGTAGTATGGGTCTTAATGATATCGAACTCCTCTTTGGTGAGGGCGCCGGGCTTCAAAAGAATGCTGTCCGGTATCGCCACCTTGCCGATGTCATGAAGCACGCTGGCGAGTGATATTGTTTCGATAAAATCCTCGGACAGATCGAGCGCTTTCGCGATCGCTTCGGCAAACCCCCCTATCCGCGAATTATGCAGGCCGGTGTCCGTGTCCCGGTACTCGGCTACCCTGGTCAGGCGAAGGATGATCTCCTCGTTCAGATCCATCAACTCATATGTCTTTTTTCTCACCTCCTCTTCGAGGGCCTGGGTATAATTTTTTTCGAGGGTCTTGAGATTGCGGAACGTGCCCGCCCTGTCGACCGCATGTACGAGATAATCAGGATTGATCGGTTTGGTGATATAATCGAAAATCCCTTTCTTCACGGCATTCACCACTACATCAAACTCGGCATAGGCCGTCATGACCAGAACGGGTATTTCCGGATTAATCTCGTGAATTTTTCCGGCAAGTTCGATCCCGTCCATGCCCGGCATCCTGATGTCCGTCAGCACAATATCCACGTCCGTTTCCCGGAGTTTGTCAAGCGCTGCCTCGGCATTGTCGGCTTTGAGAACCTTATAGTTATGGGCGCTGAGCAGCATGAGAATCGATCCGAGCACGAGCGGGTCATCATCAACGACAAGGATCGTGTGCTTCTTCTGCGTTGCGGCTTGTTCCATGAAAACACCTCCTGGTATCTATTATTTCACCCCATACGGCACACTTCTTACCTTCTTCAAAAGCTTCACCGGATTCAGCGGTTTAAAGATCAGGTGGGCGCCTTCTTCGAGCGACGCCTTCTGCCGAATGATGTCGGGCGCGTATCCGGTGGCAATGATGACCTTCACACCCGGCATTATTGTCCGTATCTCGTCAAAGGCCTCTTTACCGTTTATCTTTCTGGGGAACCATGGTCTCCTCCGCTATCGAAGCGATCAGCGGCAGATATATCCTGAAGGTGGTGCCCTTGCCGGGCTCGCTGGAGAGGTTGATAAAGCCGTCATGCTGTTTGATGATGCCGTACACGACTGCCAGCCCGAGCCCTGTGCCTTTGCCGACCTCCTTGGTCGTGAAGAAGGGGTCGAAGATATGCTTCCGCGTCGCTTCGTCCATTCCCGAGCCGGTGTCAGATACGGTCATCATTGCATACACACCGGGCTTGCCATAGCCATGGGCCGCCATGAAGGCTTCATCCAGATCTACCTGCTCCGTTAAAATCGTGAAGACGCCCCCCCCGGGCATGGAGTCATGTGCGTTCGTGGCGAAGTTCATCAGCACCTGTTCAAGGTGATGTCTGTCGGCAAAAACCATCAACGGATGGTCCGTGACGATTTTCTTACAGGATATATCTTCTCCAATGATCCGCATCAGGAATTTATCGACCTGATTGATCACCTCGTTCAGGTCCACGGCCTTTAACTCGCTTATTTGTTTTCTGCTGAACAGGAGCAGCGATTTCGTGAGTTGCGCTGCCCGGTCCGTAGCCTCGAGGATGTGTTCTACGTTCTGTCTCTGCGGATCGTTCTCCTCCATCTTCATCAGGGTAACATGGCCGTAGCCGATGATCGCGGACAGAATATTGTTGAAATCGTGCGCCACGCCGCCTGCCAGGATGCCGATGGACTCCATCTTCTGGGCCTGAAGAAGCTGGGCCTCAAGCCTGCGTTGCTCGGTGATGTCGCTCCAGACACAGTGGTAAACCGGGTGGCCCGCGATATCAATGAACTGAGCCTTCACATGAATGTTCCGGATCTCTCCCTGACGGGTGCGTTGAAGGGTCTCATAATCGTTCCGTCCTTCGACCATTACTTTTGCCACGCGTTTTCTGGTGTCCTCCGGCTTTTCCTCCGCCTCCAGATCCGCTATGCTCAACCCGGCAAACTCTTCGCGCGAATATCCCAATTGCCTGCAGGCCGTTTCATTGAACTCCAGAAAACGGGTGGTTGTGGGATCAATAATCACAATTCCTTCGGGCGACTGATCGAATAACAGGCGGTAGCGGGTCTCGGCGTTCCGAAGCTCCTCCTCAGCCCGCTTGCGCTCGGTGATGTCCTCAATCATGCAGAGGTGGCGTGGACGGTCTTTATCTTCGACCTTCAGCGGAGAAATCGTCATATTGATCCAGACGGCGGTGCCATCGAGATGAAGATAGCGTTTTTCCATCTGAAATCCGGGTATCTTCCCTGCATTCAATAACGCCATATTATCCAGATCTTCCTTCACATTGTCAGGATGCGTGATGCTCATCCAGTCGATATTCAGCATTTGTTCCCTGGTCCAGCCCGCGATCTTTGCAAACATGAAATTCACTTCATGGATATGTCCGTTCAGGGAATCGATCACCGCAATGCCCAGGGGCGCTTCATTAAATATGGTCTTGAACCGGTCCTCGCTGTTCCGCAGTTCCTGCTCGGAGTAATTCCGCTCGGTAATATCAATTATAATTGCAAAGAATACTCTCTTGCCGTCTTCCGGGTGCAGCTGAAGATGGACCTCGACGGGATACTCGGTGCCGTTCTTCCTTCTATGGATTGTTTCAAAACGGAGCCTTTCCCTATCCTGCGTCATCAGCGGCCGGATCTTGGCCCTGAACGCCGCCTCGGTGAATTCCGGCTTGATATCAACCGGCGTCATGCTGGTCATTTCGGATAAAGTATATCCGAGGTTCTTCAGCGCGCCCTGGTTGAGGTATTCGAATTTCAGCGTTTCGGAATCAAAGACATAGATCTCGTTCAAGCTCTTTTCGATGATGTTCAAGAGCCTGAATTGCCCGCGCTCCGCAAGTTTGCGGTTCTCGATCTCCCTCTGCAAATTCCCGACAGCGGTGTAAGAGTCCCTCAGTTTCGCTGCCATTTTGTTGCTGGCGTCGGCCAGTTCAGCCAGCTCGTTGTTTCCTTGTATCTGGATGCGATGTTCCAGGTCCCCTTCCCCGAGGATCGCAACGCCCTGTTCCAGTTCCGCGATCCCTTTTGACAATATCCTGCTGATGAGCGCTAAGTTTGCTACTACGATGGCAATACCGCCGAACACGGATAATACGATGATAAAGACCGCCCGGTTCCGTGCCGACAGCTCGTTCTTTTCCGCTGATTCATACAGCCTCGTGATGTCGTTGGTCAGTGCATAGGCCTTCATAAAGACCTGGCCGAGGATGATCTTCTCCGCTTCCCCGGAGAGAAGAGCGCTCTCCATCCGGCCCCGGTATTTGGCCCGGTTCTCCATGACCTGTGAAAAAGCGGAGAACGTCACATTGAAATCATCTCGCGCCTCCTTGATCGTTGCCCGATCATCGCTGTTCAGGAACCTTCCCTCGGCCAGATCCAGCAACTTTCTGAGCTCTTCTGTCTTTGCCAGCCATTGCGTCCGTGCCCGGTCCTCATGGCGCAACAAATAATCGTCACGCAATATAATGCGTTCGAACGCGAGCTTCCGCATTTCCGACACCAGGTCCTTGTCCCGGTTCGCATTCGATACTTCCCGGAACGACCAGACGAGAAAAAGAACGATGAACAGGGCGAGACCCAGGGCAATACCAGTAGTGATCCTCAGCCTTGTTTTGATTTTCATGGTTCCCTCGCTTTACCGGATCATTATGACAGCTTCGGGTTTGATTGCCTTAAGTCCGGGGGATGACAATTCTAACTGCTCGTTTTTTCGTCATTCCCGCGAACGCGGGAATCCAGTCTTTGTTAACAATTCTTGTGCTTTCAACGTTTTCAAGAAATATCCATAAATTAAGGTTAATTTTATTCTGACGTTACAGGATGTTCAGTAGATAGCTTATAGCCCCAGAAATTTGCCCGATAAATCTAAAGGAGTTAGCCCTGTAACAGTCGCATAATATTTTTTTCTATTATTGTATCATAATTATCAACAGGTATGGGAAAGGAGCGCCAAAACGGTATATTTATAAGGATTTTCTCTGCGAATTTCCATCATAATTGCTTTTACCGGGGAATTCGAGTAGAATCGGGTTTGTTTACGTTTACCTGGATACATTCGGGAGCCGACCATGACCAGCCTTAACGCGACTCAACCCGCGCTCGATCATTTCACCACGCATAAAGCCGAACACCTGAACGCCCTCAAAGAACTCGTCCGCATACCAAGCATCAGTTTCCCCGGATTTGACCCGGCCCCGGTGAAACAGTGCGCAGGGGCCGTCGCAGCACTCCTGACAAAAAGTGGCCTGGCTGATGTGCGCATCCTGGAGATGGGTGCAGGCTATCCCGCCGTTTTCGGCCAATGGTCCGGCGCGACGGGCAAGCCCACCGTCCTGCTGTACGCTCACTACGATGTCCAGCCTACTGGCCGCGAAGACCTCTGGACCACTCCGCCCTTCGAACCATCCGAGCGCAAAGGCCGGCTTTACGGCAGAGGGACATCCGATGACAAGGGAGGCGTTGTGATGTATTCCGCGGCGATCGCTTCGTATCTTGCCTCGATCAAGAGTCTGCCGGTCAACGTCAAGGTCCTGATCGAAGGCGAAGAAGAGGTGGGGTCAACGAACCTGAACACGCTGCTTGAGCAACACCGGGGGCTTTTGTCCGCTGACGTGGTCGTGATCGCCGACAGCGAGAATTTCGACAGCGGCATCCCGTCGCTCACCGCGTCGCTCAGGGGCATCGTGACCGTGAACGTGGAGGTACGTTCGCTTGCGGCAAGCGTCCATTCAGGCACCTGGGGCGGCCCGCTGCCCGATCCGGTGCTCGCCCTTGCAAAAATGCTTGCGTCTCTCGTGGACGATCAGGGAAAACCCGCCATTCCCGGAATCATGGACAAGGTGCGTGCCCGGACGCCGCAAGAGCAGACAGACCTGAAGAACCTTCCCTTTTCGGAATCCACCTACCGGAAACAGTCGAGACTCCTTGAACGAGTGAAGATCATCGGCGGCGAAGGACCGCTCTACGGTAAAATGTGGCATCAGCCGTCCATCGCCGTCAATGCGATCGAGGCGAGCAGCCGCAAACAGGCCGCCAACATCATCAACGACTCTGCCTGGGCGCGTGTCGGCATCCGCACGGTCCCCGACATGGACCCTGAGGAAACGCTCGGACTTCTCACGGAGCATCTGCTGAAACAGGCCCCCTGGGGGGTACAGGTAACGATCGAGCCCGAGACGCCCTCCCGATGGTGGAAAACCGATACGGGCGGTCCCGCATTTAGTGCCGCGCGGATGGCCCTCGAAAAGGGCTATGGCGAAAAACCCGCGGTGGTGGGCGCCGGCGGATCGATCCCGTTCGTCCAGACCATCACCGACGCCCTCGGCGGGGCGCCCGCCCTGCTCTTCGGCGTCGGTGATCCCTACTCCGCGGCCCATTCGGAAGACGAAAGCATGCTGATCTCTGATTGGGAAAAGGGCTGCCGCAGTCTTATCCTGCTTTTATCGGAGTTTGCCGAACTGAAATGTTGACATCGGAGCCCATCCATGCTTTAATTTGAATTAAGGTCTCCATGTGCTGAAGGGAGTTGTTCATGTCAGCTAAAAAACAGGTCCTCATAATCTGCCATACTGCGGCGGGTCAGATGTATCTGGGCGTTCTCATGAACCGTATCTGGTTCACCCCCGTTCTTGCCACGACCACGGATGAGGCGATCCGACTTGCCCGGAAGGATTCATTCGCTCTCGTGTTATTTGACGGTGACCTGGCAGAGCCCGATCTCTTTACCGCCATCACCCTGCTCAGGACGGACCCCACGCTCAAAGAACTGCCGCTGGTCGTTTTTATAACCGATGATTTTACCGGAAAGAACCAGAAGCTGCTGGACCTTGGATGCACGGCTGTGCTGACGAAACCGCTGGACCTGGCAATCATGTACGGAGTGCTGGCGCGTCTCAGCGGACAGCCGAGGAACACTCCGCGCATCACCGTCAAAATGCGCGTGCACGTGGAAATAGAGGAAGGAACACCGGAAAATGTGCTGGCCAGTGTGAACATGTCGGAAAGCGGCTTGTATCTTCGGACCCTTCAACCGTTGCCGGAAGGTACGTTCATTCACATCAGGTTTACGCTCCCCCATGATACCGAAACAATAACTCTGTCGGCGGAAGTGGTCCGGACCTTGCCGCTCGGCACCCAGTTCGAGTGCGAACCGGGCATGGGTCTCCGTTTTGTCGACGTCCCGGAAGGCACGCTGCTGAAGATCAGAAATTTCATTCAATGGGAATTGACAGGCGACCTGGAATGGAATTCGAACCTCTGAACGTAAAACGGATGTTTGAAGGGTTGGACCTGAAGAAGGCTTGATAACCCTCCACCCATCCAACCCTCCGATCCCCTCAAATGCATCCCGTTACATTGACAGTGCCTTGTCGTCGATCTTGATCTCCGTCCTGCTCTGGATTCCGCTGAGATACGCACTCATGGCGTCTCTTTGCTTTTCCGCGAGGACCGTCATTTTGAACGTTTCTCTGTTCTTCTCGAACTCACCGGGCTTTGCATTGGGATTCTTTATCCGGTAGGAAGCCGCCAGTTCGGCATCAGTTACCACGACACTGTCTCTCACAATCTGCTCCAGCTTCTGCCTGAGCAAAAACTCCCGCTGGCTGGCCTCAAATGCCGCCGGTTTCATATTGATCTGATCCAGGATGCGCTCATAGGTTACTTTGTCGAACTTGCCGTCCCTGGCAAAAGAAGGCGTTTTCAAGATCACGGCCTGAAGCTCTTCATCGCTGATGCGCAGGCCAATACGTTCAGCCTCCTGAACAAGCAGTTTTCCCACGACCAGTTCCTGCAAGGCTTGTGATTTCAGGGTTTTGGCAAAGGACTCGTTGAACTGGTCCTTAAGCAGCTGCTTATAATTATCGTACATGGTCCGATATACCCTGTTGTACTCATCGGCAGTAATCACGTCCCCGCCGACCTTTGCCACCGACCTGCCGCCGATATCGGACGGATAGATCCCGAAGAACAGAAAAGTCACGGTGATCAGTACCACGATGGCCCACATTATCCAGCTCATGTGTTTGTGAATTGATTGAAGCATTTCAAGTCCCCCTGTAGTATATTTATTTTGAACCTTATCCTTGATAATTACATAGAAAGTCCTGTCTCACACAAAGCCACGAAGTCACAAAGAGAATAAAACTTCGTTATTCATGGGATTTTCTTCGTGATCTCCGTGCCTCCGTGTGAAAATTTGCTTTTTTTCGAGATCATCCTTCTTTATTCGCTTAGTTTCTTCTTCAGCAACTGGTTCACCATATCCGGATTTGCCTTGCCCTTGCTCGCCTTCATCACCTGCCCGACGAAAAAGGTGAACAGCTTCTCCTTGCCCGCCTTGTAGTCCGCGTGCTGTCCAGGGTTCGCCTTGATCACCGCGTCGATGATCGTTTCGAGAGCGCCGGAGTCCGATACCTGCACCAGCCCCTGCTCTTTGACAATGACTTCCGCGTCCTTGCCGCTCGTATACATCGCCTCAAACACGGTCTTGGCGATCTTGATGCTGATCACACCGGCCTCGATCATCTTGATCATGCCCGCCAGCCGGCCGGGTTGAATGGGGCTGTCCTCGACCTCCTTGTTGTCTGCATTCAACAGCCGCATCAGCTCTCCCATCATCCAGTTCGAGACCGTCTTGGGCTGTCCCGTAAGCTTCACCGCTTCTTCGTAATACGATGCGAGGGCCCGGCTCTGGGTCAGCATGTCGGCGTCGTATTCCGGCAAACCGTATTCCTTCGCGAACCGTTCGCGTTTCGCGTCCGGCAGTTCCGGAATACTCCTTCTGAGCTCTTCGACCGTGTCCCGCGAAACCACCACGGGAACGAGGTCCGGCTCGGGGAAATAACGGTAATCATGCGCCTCTTCCTTGCTCCGCATCGAGAAGGTGACGCCTTTGTTCGAGTCAAAGAGCCGGGTCTCCTGCACCACCCGACCGCCTTCGTCGAGGATCTGCGCCTGGCGCTTGATCTCGTACTCGATCGCTTTCTGCACGAACTTGAAGGAGTTTACGTTCTTAATCTCCGCACGGGTGCCGAATTCCTTTGCACCGACCGGCCGGATCGAGACGTTGGCATCGCACCGGAAGTTCCCCTTTTCCATATCAGCGTCCGAGACCTCGATGTAGCGCAGGATCGCGCGGAGCTTCTGCAGATACTCGGAAGCTTCCTCCGGCGTCCGGATGTCCGGTTCGGACACGATCTCCATCAGCGGCGTGCCCGCGCGGTTCAGGTCCACCAGACTCGCCCCGCTCTCGGCCTGATGAAGGTTCTTTCCCGCATCCTCCTCGAGATGGATGCGCGTAAGCCCGATGCGCTTGACAGCGCCGTCAACAACGATCTCAACGTACCCGTGCTCACAGATCGGCAGTTCGTACTGCGATATCTGGTAGCCCTTCGGGAGGTCGGGATAGAAGTAGTTCTTGCGCGCGAACCGGCTGAACGCGCTGATGGTGCTGTGCGTGGCAAGACCCGTCTTGACCGCGTACTCCACGGCCTTCCTGTTCAATACCGGCAGCACGCCGGGCATGCCGATGCAGACCGGACAGGTCCTGGTGTTCGCGTCCTCGCCGAATTTTGTCTCGCATCCGCAGAATATTTTCGTATTGGTCTGGAGCTGTGCATGCACTTCCAGACCGATGACCGCCTCATATTGCATGGATCTCTCCCTCGCCGTTGCTGTTACTCCGAACTCTGAACTCCGTACTCCGAACTAAAGCGCAGCGCGCTTCTTATGCCAATCCGTCGCTTGTTCATACGCGAATGACGCATGCAGCACGGATTCTTCATCAAAATGCCTCCCGAGCAGTTGGAGCCCGATGGGAAGATCGTTCTTCGTGAACCCGCAGGGTATCGAGATCCCCGGGATGCCGGCCAGGTTCACGCTGATCGTGAAGATGTCCGACAAATACATCTGGAGCGGATCGGCCGATTTTTCACCGATCTTGAACGCCGCGGTCGGCGCTGTGGGCGTGGCAATGATGTCCACGGACTTGAACGCCTCATCGAAATCGCGTTTGATGAGCGTCCGCACCTGCTGGCCTTTTTTATAGTAGGCGTCGTAATAGCCCGCTGAAAGCGCGTAGGTGCCCAGCATGATCCTGCGCTTGACCTCCGGTCCGAATCCCTGACTGCGCGACTTCATGTACATATCGAGGAGGTCCTTTGCGCCTTCAGCGCGGACCCCGTACTTCACACCGTCGTAGCGCGCGAGGTTTGAGCTTGCCTCTGATGTTGCAAGGATATAATAGGTCGCCACGGCATACGCAGTGTGCGGAAGCGTGACTTCCCTGACCGTCGCGCCGAGTCCCTCCAATGTCTTGACCGCATCCCGGACTGCCTTGTCCACATCAGGGTCCATGCCCTCGATGAAATATTCCCTGGGGATGCCGATCTTCATGCCCTTGACTTCCTTTTTGAGCGCGGAGGTAAAATCCGGCACCGCGATGTTCGCGGAGGTGGAATCCCGGGGATCATGGCCGGCGATGACGTTCATGAGGATCGCCGCATCCGTCACGTCCTTGGTGATCGGGCCGATCTGGTCGAGCGATGACGCAAATGCCACGAGGCCGTACCGGGAGACCCTCCCGTAGGTCGGTTTGAGCCCGACGACACCACAGCACGCGGCCGGCTGACGGATGGAGCCCCCCGTGTCCGAACCGAGCGCCGCTATACACTCGCCCGCCGCCACGGCGGCGGCTGATCCGCCGCTCGAGCCGCCGGGAATCCGTTCGAGGTCCCAGGGATTCCGGGTAATGAAGAATCCCGAGTTCTCGGTCGAAGACCCCATCGCGAATTCATCCATGTTCGGCTTGCCGCAGATCACGGAACCGGCCTGCTTCAGCTTGCGGACCACCGTCGCGTCGTAGGGTGGTATGAAGTTGGCAAGAATTTTCGAAGCGCACGTGGTCCTGATGCCCTCGGTGCACATGTTGTCTTTGATCGCCAGGGGAATTCCGAGAAGCGTTGCGGCATTGCCTGTCTTTCTTCGCTTATCTGCCTCAGCGGCCTCTGCCAGCGCCTGATCGCGTCCGGTCACCGTGATGTACGCTTTGACCTTGTCGTCAACGGACTGTATCCTGCCCAGCACGGACTCGGTAACGGCCCTGGCAGTGGTCTCGTTCTTCTTCAGCATGTCCTGCAGTTTGTGAATAGTGAGATCGTATAACTCCATGCCTACTCCTTGACCTTAATGGTGTGGCCGACGGAAACAATGCTGTTCCGTCCATCCACCGACACAATATTCGGTTTGAAGGCCTTGAGCTCCTGCTCATTGTAATATTCGTAGCAGAAGACGATGATCTTGTCTCCTTTCGCGCCCTTCCGTGCCGTGGGCCCGTTCAGACACATATCTCCGGACCCGCGCTTGCCCGGGATGAGATACGTCTCGAACCGTTCTCCATTATTGAGGTTCGAAACCCGCACCTGCTCGTAGGGAAGCATATCGGCGGCCTCGAGAAGAACGGGGTCGACGGTCAGGCTGCCTTCGTACTCAAGGTTCGCGTCCGTCACGGTCGCGCGGTGTATCTTTGAACGAAGCATTAATCTGAACATGGGTCTCCTTTGAATCTGGTTCAGGGTTCAGGGTTTAGGAAAAGCATTTCACTCCGCACTCCGAACTCCGCATTCCGAACTTATTCAATAATTTTAGGCACCTTGAAATGCCCCGCGGCCTTTTCCGGGGCATTGGCCAGCGCCCTCTCCTGAGTCAAGCTCTCTCCCGCTACATCGTCGCGCATGACATTGTTGATATCAAGGACATGGGACGTGGGTTCAACACCCGTGGTATCAAGCTCGTTCAGTTTCTCGACATAGGTAAGGATATTCGAAAGCTGATCAGTGAGTTTCTCTTTTTCCTGCTCCGATAGCTCCAGCCGGGCAAGCTTCGCCACGTGTTCAACTTCCTGTTTCGTGATCTTCATAAATGACTCCTAAAAGAATTCACCACTAAGGCACCAAGACACCAAGAAGTTCTTCGTATGAATGTCCGATGACATTTACCTGACGCATTCTCGCCGTTCTTTGTGCCTTCGTGTCTTTGTGGTGAAAGACTTATACTACTTCCAAGTTCGCGAACTTCACCGACAGTGTCTTTACTCCATACCCGGGAAAGCTTACGCTGATCTTCCGTTCGTCGTCCAATCCCTCGGAACGCTGTACCGTACCGAGCCCGAACTTGGCATGTCGCACCACCGCGCCTTTGTAATAAGGGTCCGCGAACCCCGCTTTCTTTGGCGGCGATGACACAATGTGCAGCTCCCTGCTCTCCTTGCCGGCCGTACCGGAAGAATCAAAACTCCATGGAGTACGCTGACGTATCGCAGAGGGTATTGACCGCTCCGTCCCAACGAACTCAATCGCCTCTTCCGGGATCTCCCGGACAAAGCGCGAAACGAGATTGGCCTGCGGATAACCGTAAAGTCTGCGCTCCACAGCATGGGTAAGGACCAGACGCTCCTTGGCCCGGGTGATGCCTACATAGCACAACCGGCGCTCTTCTTCAAGCTCTTCGTCGCTCTCGGCTGATCGGGAATGAGGGAACAACCCCTCTTCCATGCCGGCCATGAACACCAGCGCGAACTCAAGGCCCTTTGCATTATGCAGGGTCATCAGCGTCACGGTATCCGTGTTTTCGCGCTTTCCATCAGACGCGATTTGCTGTTCCGCATCGGTGATAAGCGCAACCTGATCCAAAAAAGCGGGTAACGATGCATCGCGGTTCTGTTCCTGAAAGTCCTCGGTCGCGGTCATGAGCTCATTCAGGTTCTCGAGCCTGATACGGGACTCAATGGTCTTCTCCTGATCGAGCGCCGCGCCATATCCTGCTTCGAGGATTATTCTCCGGACCAGCTCCGTGATCGTCAACGTTCCGAGATCATCGCGCATCCGGTCCATCATGCCGATGAACTCCCGGAGCTTTTTCTTCGCCGCCGGTGTGATATCGGTTGCCTCCGCATCCCGGGCAGTCTGATACAGCGACACCCCGGTTGCTGCTGCCGCGCGCTCCAGTTTGTCCACCGTGGTATCGCCGATACCTCGCGCGGGGACATTGATGATCCTTCGCAGGCTGACGATGTCCGCGGGGTTCTGCAGCACCCGCAGATAACCGATGATGTCCTTGATCTCTTTGCGGTCATAGAACCGCAGGCCGCCGAAGATACGGTACGGCGTCCCCCAGTTGCGCAACGCATCTTCGAGAGCGCGCGACTGGGCATTCGTGCGATAGAGCACCGCGATCTGGCGCAGGCTCCTGCCTTCGTCTACCTCCCGCTGAATGGTCCGGCAGATGAAACGGGCCTCGTCCTTCTCGTCAATTGCCTTGTAGCAGAGGATCTTATCGCCGCCCGGCTTCCTGGTCCAGAGCTCCTTCGGTTTTCTACCGAGGTTTCGCGCGACCACCGCGCCTGCCGCGCCAAGAATGTTCTGGGTGGAGCGGTAATTCTGTTCGAGTTTGATGACCTTCGCGGCGGTATAATCCTTTTCGAAATTCAGGATATTCGCGATATCGGCGCCGCGGAACTTGTAGATGCTCTGGTCGTCGTCCCCCACCACGCAGAGGTTCTTTCGTTGCATGGTCAGAAGACGTACGAACCGGTACTGGGCGTGGTTCGTATCCTGATACTCATCTATCAGAATATGGTGAAACAGTCCTTGATAGTAGCCGAGCACGTCCTGATGCTGTTCGAAAAGTTTCACGGTAAGCATGAGCAGGTCGTCGAAATCAAGCCCGTCTGATTCCCTGAGCTTTTCCTGATACAGGGAGTAGGTCCGGGAAACGGCTTCCTCAAAACCGAAATGAGCGCTCGTCTTCCCGAACTTCTCGGCATCCGTAAGATTGTTCTTGAGAGCGCTGATGCGGGCCCCGATCGCCCGGGGCTGATACTGTTCCGTATCGATCCGCAGGTCCGACATGCAGGCCTTGATAAGCGAAGAACGGTCGGTCTCATCGTAGATTACGAATGACCGCTTGTATCCGAGCCTGTCGATGTGCTGACGCAGGATCCTGACACAGGATGAGTGGAACGTGCTTATCCAGAGTCCGCCGTACCCGATTCCGCGCCCGAGCGGCATGTCGATCATCCGCTCAAGCCGCTCCCGCATTTCGTTTGCGGCCTTGTTCGTGAACGTAACCGCAAGGATATTTCCCGGATCAACTCCCCGCTCCCGGATCAGATGCGCGATCCGGCACGTGATCACCCGCGTCTTTCCACTCCCCGCGCCGGCGAGGATCAGCAGCGGCCCATCGCCATACAGCACCGCCTCGAGCTGGGGAGGGTTAAGGTCATTTAGATAATTCATATAGTTTAGTGTGGAATGCGAAGTGCGGAATGCGGAATGCTAAATGATAAAACATAAATCAAAACACTCCGCACTCGCCACTCCGCATTCCGCACTCGCCTCACTCCACCGTTACGCTCTTTGCCAGGTTCCTTGGCTGGTCCACATCAGCGCCACGCAGCACCGCGATATGATATGCCAGCAGTTGAAGCGGTATGGACAGAAGGATCGGCATGAGCAGCTGGTTGGTCGCCGGCACCGTTATAGAATGGTTGATCTTTTTAATGATCTCCCTGTCTCCCTCGGTGATGATCCCGATCACGATACCGCCCCTGGCTTTCACCTCTTCAATGTTCGATAGGATCTTTTCGTATACGGCATTCCTGCCCGCGAGTACTACAACGGGCAGATTTTCGTCGATAAGCGCTATCGGCCCGTGCTTCATTTCTCCCGCGGGATATCCTTCCGCGTGGATGTATGATATTTCCTTCAGCTTGAGCGCGCCCTCGAGCGCCACGGGAAAGTTGGGCCCCCGTCCGAGATAGAGAAAGTCGCTGGATTTAAAGTAGTGTTTTGCGATCTCCTCAATCGCGGCATCCTCTTCAAGACATCGTTCCACCAGTGAGGGAATGTGCACCAGATCGGTGAGCCGCTGTTTTATCTCATCAGCCGACAGTTTTCCGCGCAGCGAGGCAAAAAAGAGCCCGAAGAGATAGAGCGCCGCGAGCTGGGCGGTAAAGGCCTTGGTCGATGCCACTCCGATCTCGGGACCCGCATGGGTATAGACCACTCCGTCCGCTTCGCGGCTCGCCGTGGAGCCCACGACATTACAGATCGTGATGACGGTGGCGCCGCGCTTCTTTGCCTCGCGCATTGCCGCGAGCGTGTCGGCGGTTTCTCCGGACTGGGTGATGGCGATGAACAGATCATCCGTACCCACCAGCGGGTTGCGGTAACGGAACTCGGATGCTATATCGACCTCGGTCGGGATGAAAGCGAGCTCCTCGAACATATACTTGCCCGCCAGCCCGGCATGCCACGATGTACCGCAGGCGACGATGAATATTTTTTTTATCTTGAGAAGCCGCTCGTGCGCGAGGCCGATTTCTTCGAGATGAATGGTCCCCGTGTCCTGCGAAAATCTACCCCGGATGGTATCCATGATGGCGCGCGGCTGTTCGTAGATCTCCTTCAGCATGAAGTGGCGGTAACCACCCTTCTCGGCCATGACCGGGTTCCACATTACGCGGGTGATCTCCCGATGGACCTCCGCGCCTTTGAGATCGGTGATCTTCACTCCTTCATTGGACAGGATCGCCATCTCATCGTCGTTCAGGAACAGCACGTCCCGGGTCCGGTGCAGGATCGCGGGGATATCGGACGCGAGAAAGAATTCTCCCTGGCCCAGACCGATCACGAGGGGGCTGCCTTTGCGCGCGCCGACCACGATATCGGGATTTCGCTCATCGATTACCGCGATCGCGTAGGCTCCTTCCAGATGCCGGGCCGCCTCGCGCACCGCTTCTTCCAGGGACAGGCCCTTTTGTACGATGCTGTCGATCAGATGGGCTATCACTTCAGTGTCCGTTTCGGACTTGAAAACACGCCCCTGCGCCGCAAGCTCCTGTTTGAGCGCCAGATAGTTCTCGATTATGCCGTTGTGGACCACGACGGCGCCGCCCGCGCGGTGCGGGTGCGCATTCTCTTCGGACGGCCTTCCGTGCGTGGCCCAGCGCACATGACCGACGCCGATGGTTCCCGTAAGGGTTTCGGTCCGGAGCAGCGTCTCCAGGTTTTGCAGTTTTCCCACCGCCCTGCGAACTTCGATCTTGCCGTTCTGAAACACGGCAACGCCGGAGGAGTCATACCCCCGGTACTCAAGTTTTTTGAGCCCCTCGATCAGGATGGGAACTGCCGGTTCTTTTCCGATATACCCGATAATGCCGCACATGGGTTGCTCCGCTCCAATATGAATAAAATCCAGATTACAAATAATTTCCAAAAACCAAATCTCAATGACCATGCAGTTTGGAACATGGTATGAGGAACTAATCCGGAAATTGATGCTTGTTGTTTGGAATCTTTATTGCAACTTTTCAGGTCAAAATATCATCCGCAGATTACGCAGATTTCACAGATTAAAACAAGACTGAATGTATTTTTAAAATCTGCGTCCATCTGCGAAATCTGCGGATAAAAGTTTTTTCTGGTGTAAGACCCTTCTCTGTTCAGATAGCTGTAGAGTTACTTTTTAGTTATCTTCCCTTTCAACCTTCTTCTTCGGCTCGCAAACCCCTCCCGGCTGTCCTGAGGAACGCGGCTGATGGCAAGCGCGTCGGCCGGGACATCACGGGTGATCGTCGAGCCGGCGGCGATAAGGGCGCCGCGCCCGATCTTGACCGGCGCAATGAGCTGAGAATCGCTGCCCACGAACACGTTGTCCTCGATCACGGTGGGATGTTTGGCGTATCCGTCGTAATTGCAAATGATGACACCCGCCCCGATGTTCACCTCCCGGCCCACGGTCGTATCGCCGATATACGAGAGGTGGCTCGCCTTGCTGCCCTCGCCGATGGACGATTTTTTCACCTCAACAAAGTTCCCGATCTTGGCACGCGCTCCGATCATTGACCCGGGCCGTAAATGCGCGAAGGGCCCCACGACGGCGCCGACGGCGATTTCGCTCTCCTCGATCACCGAACAATCCTTTACCGTAACATTGTCCGCGATCATGCTGTTGACGATCCTCGATCCGGAATGGATAACACAGGCTGCTCCGATCCTGGTTCTGCCCTCTATCCTGACGTTGGGGTAAAGAACAACATCACGACCCAGACGGACATCGGTTCCAATGAAGACCGTTTCCGGGTCAAGCATGGTAACACCGTCGAGCATCCATTGGCGGTTGATCCGTCGCCGCATGATCGATTCGGCCTGGCTGAGATCGCAGCGGGAATTTACTCCCATGATCTCATGCGGATCTCCGCAAAGAAACGCTGAAACGCGATGTTTTCTCTTTTTCGCGAGTTCTATGGTGTCCGGGAGATAATACTCTTTCTGTGCATTGTTCTTTCCGAGGAGCGTCAGGGACGAAAGCAGGAACTTCCGGTCAAAGCAGTAGATCCCCGCGTTCACTTCCTGTATTTTCTTCTGCGCCGCGGTGGCGTCCTTTTCCTCAACCACGCGCATGACCCCGGTTTTTCCGCGCACCACCCTGCCGTAGCCGGAGGGATTGTCCACCTTCGCGGTGATGAACGTTACCGCTGCACGGGACGTTGTATGAAGCTCAATGACATCCTTCAGGGTTTTACTGGTGATCAGCGGCGTATCGGCGCACAGGACCAGGACCGGTCCTGCTCCCGCAGATATCGTTTCCGCCGCCTGTTGAACGGCGTGGCCGGTACCAAGCTGTTCGGCTTGAAGCACGATCTCCGGCCGATACTCACCCACCGCGTTCCGGACCTTGTCCGCCTGATAACCGAGCACGAGGACCGTCTTTTCCGGCTCGACACCCGCGGCCGCGTTCAGGACATGCTGAATGAGGGGACGACCGGCAAGTGGATGGAGCGCCTTGGCAAGTTCGGACTTCATTCGAGTGCCGAGGCCTGCGGCAAGAACTACAACAATCGGTTTCATGGATGCCGTTCCTCCGCGCCTTTCTTTTTCAGGTTGCCGGCCTGGATCTCGTTGAGAGACACGATCCCGAGAGACACAATGAACTTCATACCCTGATCAACGCTCATATCGAGCCGCTGTACTTCCGCTTCAGGCAGGATGAGGAGAAAGCCCGCCGTCGGATTCGGGGTGGTCGGGACAAAAACCGTCATGAACCTGCCGGTCATTCCCATGTCCTCACCCTGCAGTCCTCCGGTAATGAATCCCACGCTATAACACCCTTTCCGGGGATACTCAACAAGCCCAACGCCATGAAAGCTCTGTTTCATGGAAAAGGTTTCCATGATCTTTTTCATCGTGGAATAGACCCCTCGCACCAGCGGGACCCGCTGCATAAGGATATCATTATAGCGAACAACATTTTTACCGATATAGTTTGCCGAGAGAACGCCGACAAAAAGCACAAAGAGGACCAGGGTGATGATCCCGAGGCCCGGGAATTTCAGTCCTAAGAAATACCCCGGCAAATCACCGAGCAGGTTGTCGATCACACCGAGCAGGCCTGACAGTACATAGTAGGTGGCCCAGATCGGTATGATCACGAGCAGGCCGGTGATAAAATATTTTTTGAATGAATCTCTGAGTTTTTTCACGTCGTTATATTACTGATTTTACTACGATGTTGCAAGCTTTTTTTCAGAACAACGAAGAGGCATGAGCGCTGAAGGAACTGTTGAAATCGCTTGCTGAGTCTATACCGTAAGCGTGGTCCAGAACAAACGAATTCATAGAAACCGAGCAACGAGAACAGTTTTTCATTGTGGAAAAACGGGTGGAATGGAAGGAGGATGTTCTTTTCTCAACGGAGATGTCGGTACCGGGTGAAACTTCACCAGGTATTGTACGCGGTGCCGTCCAGAGCGACAAGCGGGCTGGAACTGTGTACATCGAAGACGTTGCCTTGAGAACCCGTCTCCGAACCGCCCCCCGTGCTGTCACCCGTGCTGCTGCCCGTGCCGCCCTCCGCGCCGCCCTCAGGCGCGACGATAATCCAGTCCTCGGCATTCGTGAAGGGGTCTTTGGGAATTGTACGCAGATAGCTCCTGGTCTTTTCATCTCTATTGAGCAGGTCTGTGAGCGCATCGGGATACTTGCCATTGTCGGCATAATACTGGTCAATAGCCTCTCTAATCTGGAACAGATCCTCCTTAAGTACAGCCTCCCTCGCCCGTATAATGGACTGTTTTAGGTTTGGCGCAGCAATGGAAATAAGGATCCCCATGATCGTAATCACGACCATGAGCTCTATGAGCGTGAATCCCCTCGGTCGGTCCTGACCTTTTCCCGGTTCAGTCTGTTCTCTGGCGTCTGCCATTTGTCTTCTCAATCGATCACCACGTATTGTACATCGTGCCATCAAGCGAGATCACCTCGCTCTTTGGATATACATCATACACATTTCCACCGCCCCAATCATTGGAGTCCGGCTCGTCGCCGTATGAGCGCAGCCCCCAGTTGTTCGGATTGTCCGATGATTCGAGAGCGGTCATCGGATCCCGGGGTATCCTGCGCAGATATTTTTTGGTCCTGTCCAAGGCGCCTGACAACTTCAACGGTTCCGTCAACTGCTCAAGTGACTCCGGGTAGTTGGATTGTTCCGACTTGCAGTAGCCTTCAAGCTTCGATAATATCGGGGGAATATGATCACAGTCCTTTTTAAATTCGTCGATCGCCGTGCGCAGGATCCTGAGATTTCTCCTGAGATCGAGCTCTTTTGTCCGCTGTACGGTCATACGCGCAAACGGCATTGCCGCCGAGGCGAGAATACCTATGATCGCGATGACCACGAGAAGTTCAATAAGGGTAATCCCCTTGTGCATGGTATGATATCCAGATATCATGGATCAATTTTTAAGCGCGTTTTCAGTCACTCGTTAATCCTGGCATTTGGCGCCTGCCTCTATTTCACAAGCACCTTTGCGCCTTTGAGCTCGGTCTTGATCTGCTCACGTTTGAAATTCGTAATTTTCACGCCCTTCATGGTCAGCATGCTCGCCCCCCCTGATTTGGCCTGGAACACCAGCGTGCCCAGACTCCCCGCTCCGTCCACACCGCCCACATCGCCTATGCGGGTCATGTAAATGTCAACGGTTCCTCCCTTGATATTGTTTGAGAACAGGAACGAGGTCTGCTGGTTGTCCTTCTTGAGGAGAGAGCCTTCGCTCGCCGTCTTGAATTCAATGACCTTGGGGTCATAGGTGAGCGTTACGATCGCCCCGTACAGGTCTTTCATGTTTCCCGCAAGCAAATCGAATCGGGCCTCCTGGCCGATGCTGACAGAAGCCTCCGTGGGTTTGATCTCTATAAGGGCTGCGGGCATTGCGAGAGGCTGGCCTTTTGTGGTGGATGGCGCTGACACCAGCGTGGATGTCTCACCGGACACAGGGGACGCGACCACTTCCCGTTTTGCCAGAGACTCGAGCACTTCCGATTTATCAAGCGATTTGGCAGCTGGTTTGGAACTCTTGCCGTCCGCGACGAAGAGCGGTTTCGTATTGTAGTCCAGTTCTGTTCCCGACCAGAATGCCTGGGACTCCTTGTCGGGTATTTCCATACCACGGACGATGTTCGGTGTGATGGACATGAGGATGTCTGTCTTGATCGTACCGTCGTCCGCCGAGGAGAAAAGCTTTCCCAGGATCGGAATGTCTCCGAGGATCGGGATCTTGAGCCTGCTCTTCCGTTCCTCGTCTTTGATGAGCCCTCCGATGATCACGGTCTCGCCATCCCTCAGATTGATGAGCGTTTCGGTTGTCCGGGTGCCGAACTTATACTGTATCTGTCCATTGCCGAAATTCAAGGCATCTCCGAGCGTACTGATCTCCAGCTTCAAACTAAGCGTAACCGTATTGTTGAGATGGACCGTTGGCTCGATATTGAGTTTGATGCCCACGTCCTTGTAGTCGAAGGTCGAAGTTGGCAGATACCCCGTTGTGGCGGTTGTCTGTGCGACCGAGGTCTGTATCGGTATCCTCTCACCAACATGGAATGTGGCTTTTTTATTATTCAGCACGCGCACCCGCGGATTTGCCAGCGTCTGCGCGTCGGAATCCCGCTTGATCAGGTTCACTACCACGCCGGGGAGCGTCAGAAAAATATTTTTATTCGACGCGCCCCTGAGCTCAGCCATCGAGATTCCGCCGCCGCTGGTCGTTGTGTTCGCTGAGGGTTCTGTGCTCTGTATCGCCCCGCTGACGGACAGGCCGCCCGGTGTGAAGTTCCACCCGTATTTCAGCGCATTGGTCCGGGAGATCTCAAGGATCTCAACATCAAGAATGATCTCCGCCTCCTTGAGGTCGTTCGCCGCGATCACCTTTTCCACGAGTTTCATCTTTTCAGGAGTATCGCGTACCGTGATAGCGTTCAACACTTCGTTCACATACACTTTTTTAATATCGAGCATGATTCGGAGCAGGTTGACGATCTCCTTCGACTTTGCGTTGTTGATGTAGAAGGTCCTGACCAGCAGGTCCTGATACTGGTCGGACTTTGCCTTGTTCTTGGGAATGATAATGATCGTGTCGGCGCTGACCTTCTTCATGAAAAGCTTGTTCGTCGAAAGCAGCAGGTTCATGGCATACTGGAACGACACATCCTTGACAAAAACCGTCACCGGCTGGGCCTTCACTTCTTCATCGAACAGAATGTTGATGCCCGACAGTTTAGAAAGGAACTCGAAGACGTCTTTAATGTTTGTGTTCTTGAAGTTCAGCGTTATGGGTTTGTCCGAAGCAAGTGTCAGCGCTTCATCAGGCTCCGCCTCGGTCTTCTCTTTCCGGAGCTTTTCAAGGGAATCGTGGTATTTTACGTTATCGGGATCGAGCTCCACCGCCTGACTCAGTTCATTGATGGCCTCCCCAAGCCGTGCCAACTCAACGAAGGTAAGCGATGCGCGGTAGTGCTCTTCCGCCTGTTTCAAATCGAGGACGGATCTGAGCGCGCTCTGAATAGCGACATTGGTCGGGTTCAGGTAGATGGCCTGCTGAAGCTCGGTTATCGCCTGGTCAAGCTTTCGTTCTTTCAAAAAACTGCGCGCCTTTTTGTAGTGATGATTCGCAGCCGTCTCCTCCGCCCTGAGCAGGGCCGAGCGGTATCCGATATCTTTAGGATTCCGACGGTTGGCCTCCCGATATTCCTTTACAGCCATGTCCCACTCGCCGCTCTGAGAATAACGTTCGCCGCGCTGGAACGCCTGCGAGCCCGCGCAACTCATGAGCACCGCTGTCAGAAAAACGGTCATAAGCAAAAGTACGATCCTTTTCATCATCATCCTCCTCACATCACACGGCTTTCCCTAACAGGAGAAACCGTAACCGACGCGTTATGTTTTATCAGGGAAACTCAGTGAGCAAAAATGTTTCGGGAAAACAGGAACTGAACAGTGGATGATTGACAATAAGAAAAGAACCGACGTTCCTCTTTTTTCATCCTTCATTTCCCGCATGCGCAAAGTTTTCTCCGTGACCTCAGCGCGTTCGTGATCTATTTCATCGGCATGGTGATGCTGCCGCCGGTCACCGGTTCCCATTTAAACTTCTTCTGCGTCAGCGGCGGCTTTTGGGACCCCTGCTGGGCCCCCTGTTGCGGCGATGTTTCTCCGCCCGTAAGAAACAACTTCACTTCGACGCCGGTTATAGTGTCGAGCAGGATCACGTAATTCTTGCTCGCCTCTTTAACGATGTAGCTTTTAAGCAGTTTGCTTCCTTTTTTTACGGTGAAGAGCTCTCCCTCCTTGGACAGGAAGAGCGTGCTCTCTTTGTCGGTCAGATACCCGAGCACCTGAAACTTCATCAGGTCCGCCCGAGCCGCCTGAGCAGCAGCCTCAACAGCAGCCTGGGCCGCGGCAACAGCGGCCTGGACCGCCTCGGCATCGATCTCCTCCTGCGTTTTCACATGCACCGGAGGCGTCACCTGCTTGCGAGGCTCTTTCGGTTTGGGGACCGGGTTCTCCATCCGGAAAATATCGCGGACCACCCCGGGGAATTTTTCCCTCCGCCGCTCCAGGAAGATGTTCAAAGGGTCTGCGCCTGCCTTTCCGGATAAAGGCCCCTGCCGGACCGGAGAAACGGCTCTTGCTCCGCGGGTGTACGTGAGAGGCGCGGTCTTCGGCTTCTCCCCGTTCAAATAAAAATATCCGTTGATGAGCACGAGCAGCGCAACCAGCACGACAAGAACCATCTGTTGCTGAGCCTTGATAAGCTTCATCGGATAGTGTCAGTTCCCTCTCACATACGTCATCAGTTTCATCTGCAGCTTCACCCTGCCCTTGTCTGATTCCAGCTTCACGTCCTGTATCCCGATGAGCCGGCCGGAAGTCTCCACCTCATAGATGAAGCGTTTGATATCAGGATACCTGCCCTCGACGGGAAACGAAAATGACAGCATGGCAAGTTCACCGCTCTCCCGCTGCGGGATGTCGTAATTGATCGCGGCCACGGTCAGGTTCAGCTTCTTCGCCATCTGCTCAAGCTCTTTCACGAGCAGCGGCATGTCTTTTTGCTCCGGGATCCCGGCCAGGAGCCCGGCAAAAAGCGGTTTCTGCTCCTTGAACAGCACTGCCTCGGAATGCCGCATCCTGAGTTCGACAGACGTTGGTTCCCATGTCTTCAGCTTGGCTTCAGAAGGAGCAATGCGGAAAACATACAGCAACAGGTTAACGCAGACAAGGACCGCGAATACGATCGCAACTGACCTCAGTTGCTTACCGTTTTCCCTGAGCCACAGCGCGACTTTTATCTTCCCGATAGACGGCAACCACATTGAATGAGATATTCCCCTTTTCCAGAGACTGATGTTTGAGAAACGGATCTTTGAACGAGGCGGACTTTTCCATCGCCACAACCATATTGCGCAGCGACTCAGGAGACCGCGCCATTCCGTTCAGTGTCAGTGAAGAGTCCTTGGGATTGAATTCCACGTGCTTGAGCGCAACACCCACCGGCACAACGGTCTCAACGCTCGTCAGAAGCCGTGTCCATGAAATTTTTCTCGCTTCCATGAGGCCGGACATGGCGGTCAGATCTTTTACCAGCCGCTCGCGCTCCAAAAGCGCAGGCCGCATCTGTTCGTCTGCCGCCTTAAGCTCCTGCATTTTTCGATCCATGTCGGAAACGTTCTCCCGAAGGGAAACAGCGATCAAGAGCATTCCCGCCGTTATCACGATCAAGATAATGCTCCCCGCTATCAGTCCGTAACGGATCCGCGCGATAAGCCGGTAATTCCTGCTCGCAAAGTTGATCGTGATCATAGAGAGTTCCCGGCGCCCAGCGCTGCCGTCATCTCCGGTCCGATGTTTCCATGTGACCGGGCGGCAACCGCAGTCGAAAGCACCTCAACGTTGAGCGACGTTACGGACCTGAGAGCCTCGGCCAGATCAACGGACATATCGGACTCCCCGGTGAGATAGAGGTCCCGGACCTCGGACTGCTGCAAGCGGTCCATATGGGCATAGAAATGGAGCGAATCTTCGATCTCGCGCATGATTTTGTCGCGGCTGTCCTCCGCGCTTCCCCGCTTTACATCCTTGTAACGGTAGAATCTCACCCCGCTCGGTTCCCGAATGATTGTCGCAAAGGAATCCTTGGAGAGGTGGGTCAGTGCGGAAACCGCGCTTTTATTCGTGAGATAAGAGGAATACAGGTTAAACGCGGAAAAAGACGAAGGACCCACGGCCCATGGCTCGAGCCCCAGCTCGATGAGAAGCGACTCATACTGCGCGATCACGGCCTGCTTGGCAACACAGGACAGCACGGTGAAACCCTTGCCCTGCCGTCCAAGTACCTGATACCGGAGGACCGTATCGGCCATATCAAAGGCGGCACCCTTCTCGAGTCGCCAGCGAATCAGCCGTTGCCGGTCTTCGTCCTTATCCGGAAGCTCGTCGAACTCGATCGTCTGTACGCGAAACACGCTGTCGGACAGGCTCAAGCCCGCCCGGCGAATGCCTGATGGGGCGTTGTCCAGGCCCTCCCGCAGTACGGCGCTCAACCGGGACATGTCAGGAACGTTCGGTGATGCGTACGATTCGCTCACCACTCCGTCCGGCACATCAACCGTCTTCGTGAACAAGATGGAAAGGTTCGCACCGTGACCCGATAACACTACAACTCTCACTGCCGTGGCAGTTATTTCGATCCCCAGTCGGGGTTTTCTCGCAAGTAATCGTAACATTGGTCCGTATAGTATCAAGGTATGTGGAGGAAGTCAATTGTTAATACGATTTGCAATGAACAGGGATCGTTCCTGTGACGGGTCATAACACAAAAATGAGAATTTCGTATCTGCTCAGTTCGATCAACGACGCTGGAATAACGTCTCAACCAAGAGCTTGGTCAGGCTTCGCCTCAGACAGATATGCAAACCAAAATCAAAAGCGCCTCACGCAAAGAAAATCTTTAGACCTTGATTTTAAACCCAATTGATTAGCCCTTCTTTGCGGGCTTTGCGTCTTTGCAAAAAAATCGGTTTTTTGACTCAAAAACTTGACTCAAGATTCAAGATGATGGTCGTAAGGTACTTTAACCACGCCTTGTCCTGTTTGATAAGACCCCAAATGTGGAGAATGGTTGAATTGAGATGAGGTCAATAAAATGAATCTGACAACTACACCTGCCACATCGTGGCCTCGAAATCATCGGTCGGGACCTTGAACTGGATATATCCGCGGGAGGGCCACTTTTCCACCTCCGAACCCGCGCGCTCGATAGTGACAAATAAATGTATCTCATCGCCCGGCTTTACGCCGAGCTGGTCGAAGGGCACGGCAAGCTCGATGATATCGTTCGCGGCAACCGTGTGGATCTCGGCGAACGGGCGCCGGGTGCCGTTCTCGCCGCGAGAGAGCGTTGCGCTTACCCGTCGCTCCTTCGGAACGATCCGCACTTCCACGTCAATACCTTTGGGCTCCAGAAAATTGATGAAGAACGTCAGCTCGGCGACCTTCTCTTCCCTGAGGTTTCCGCTCGGGTCGAGGCGTATGAACATGTTTTTGAGATCGAAACCGTAGTAGATGTGCGTAATGATGGAGGCGCCGCGGTGCATGGCCCCCCCGCCCTGGCTCACATCGTAGAAACCCGCGGGCAGCCATTCAAAGTAATTCGTGACCTGGCCGTCGATGGTCGGCTTGATGAATTCCGTAAGCTCCACCGTAGGCAGCGCCTGCCTGTCCTCGCGCAGGATGGATATCTGAAGTTCGTCGGGAACATCAAGGCCGATAATGCGATAGACGTTCATTAAATGGGTCCTATAGAGAAGGTCAAACTCCTTATCGTTCTCGGAAAAGTGGTCGTCGCCGTACCACCAGCACCAGTCGCTCCCTTCGGCGATGTAGATCTCCTCCCATGCCTTCGCGATCTTGTCCGGATCACCGTCCCGGGACACGTACTCGGTCAGCGCCTGGCGCGTCTGCGAGAGAAGGTCCCAGGCCCGGTTGTCCTCCTCGTGCCCGATCCAGATCCGATAATTCGCATTGATCCACGAGCCTGCGTGGAGATGTTCAATGTTCGTCTGCGCGGGATGCATCCTGAGGAATTCTCCGACGGTTACGCAGCGGAGTCCCTGCTCGCGACTGAGCCGCTCATAGAGCGTGAGAAAGAAGTCCCTGCCGTCATTCTGGTAATATTCCCATGCGTTCTCGCCATCCAGAATAATCGAGACCAGGTGCGGCCCGTCCGAAAGTCCGCGCCGTACCCGATGCAGCCGATCGATCAGATCATTCACCGCGTTCTTGGTGTCCCATTTTGAATACACAAACCCGACAAGGTCGGAGAGGGTGTGGTCCCGGAACACAATGGAGATGCGTTTATCTCCTTTGCCCACCCGGTAGGGTTTGTAAAGCACCTCGGGATTCTTCATGACTCCGGCGAAATCACGATCGATATGGATGCCGAGCGAACGGGCAAGCACTCCCTCGTCCGAGCCGATCCATTGGATCCCGGCGGCGGCGAGCAGCGGCACGATTTCCTCGGCCACCGAGCCCTCGGCAGGCCACATTCCGGCGGCCCGCGAACCGAAGAGCTTTTCGTGATACGCCATCGCCCGGTCGATCTGAACTTTGGCATCCTCAGGGTGGGAAAAACGGTTGGCCGGGAGATGAATATCAGGAATCGCGGCCTTCGCGAGATCAGTGTCGTAGAGAAGAGGAAGGATCGGGTGATAAAAGGGAGTGGTCGTGAGTTCGATCCTGCCGAGCTCAGCAAGCCGCTTGTACTCAGGGATGATGAGCGCCATGATCTCGCGCTGCTTCTGGATGAGAAGCTCCTTCTCGTTCTCGGTGAATCCCGAGCCCTTCTTCACCAACCCCTTGAGGAATGGGTCGTTGTTCTTAAAAAGCGGGTCGAACCAGGTGAGATTGAACCAGACCTGGAGGTCAAGATAATCCCGGGTGGTGTAATAGCGAATGGCGTTCAAAAGTTCGTTCGGTGAAACACTATAGCCCCTGCGGTCGAGCAGCTGCCAGTAGGCAGGATAAGGCTTGATCATGGTGTCCCAGTTCGCCATGAAAAAATTCCTGAGCAGGAACAGCTTGTCGTCTTGATCAAGTTCCGAGGCCCGCTTTTGCGTCAGGGTAAGAGCCTTGTCCGTGGCATTGTTCTCCACGTAGTCCTGAATCTGCTTGAGCAGTGAAGGAACAAGATTGAACGTCTGGTGAATTTCGGGGAAATCGGAGAGGAGTGCCGGCATGTCATAGTAGTCCTTGATGCCGTGCAATCGCACCCAGGGCAGGATATAGGAACCCGTGGCGTCGTCCTTATAGTAAGGCTGGTGCATATGCCAGACAAAGGCTATATAGAGAGGATGATCAGACATGGGCAAGGAAAGCACCAAATAGCACACACCAAATCACAAATAATCACCAAGTACCAATAACCAAACAGTTTGAAATTTTAAGTTTGTCATTTGGAATTTATTTGAGATTTGAATTTTGAAATTTGGAATTTCAATGTTATGGTTCCCCATAATAGTACACTATCTCTCCCGGACGCGCAAGCCCCAGTTTGTCACGGGCCACCCTTTCGAGATATGCGGAATCGCTTTTGAGAGAAACAACTTCCTTCCTGAGTCTGCCGTTGTCCTGCTTGAGTTTGGCGATGTCTTCCGTAAGCGCGGTGCATTGCGCCTTCATCCGATAGTATTTTACCACTCCCATCTCACCCATGAAGCGGGTGATCAGAAAGTAGAGCACGAGGAGAACGCCTGCCGCGATGAGGGGGGCTTTCCATCGGGCTCTCCGGGAACTCCGGTCAGCCTTTACATAGTTGCGTTTACGCATGGATACTGTCATCTCCAGTCAAGGCGCCCGTTCTGAACCGAAGAACGAAATGAGTTTCGTATCTACTCGGGTCAAAATCTGTTATCCGCGAATGGCCTAAAAAATGAACCGGCCACTGAGAGAAGCACGCAAGGATCGCAGAGAGCATTAAAATGAAATACATGGGAGCCTCCTGCAAAAGTCTCGTTCATGGTTCGACAGGCTCACCACGAACGGAAATATCCCTAGAAATTCAGTGCACCGCCGTTCGCCCTGAGCTTGTCGAAGGGTCATACATGGACTTTTGCAAGAAGCTCATGGTTTCAGGTTTATTCTTTAAGTTCTTGGAGCCTGCCCTCGAAATGTGCTATCGGGGGTCTTTTGCGGCCACTCTGAGTAGTTACTGAGTTTCTTTATATTCTTATAAAAAAACAAAACCACGAAGATCTTCTTCGTGGCAAAGTTTCAATCATTGATCATGAATATTTATCACCTTATTTCTTTTTGGTGGTCTTTTTCGCCTTCTTTGCCGGGGCCTTCTTCTTCGTTGGCATGGATTTTTCACCCCCTTTCATCCTTCATGGAAGCAATTTATTTAAGAAAATGCATGAAGCCGTATCTGTCGGCAACACGGTCGCTTTTAGAAAAATACGCCGGGGGCATTCATGCCCCCGGCAGTCCCACTCCAGGGACTTCGAAAAAGCTACTTCTTCTTGGTTGCTTTCTTCTTGGTTGCTTTCTTCTTCGCTGCTTTCTTCTTGGCTGCCATTATTTGCCCACCCCCTTTCGGCATACCGCGTATTTGATCCAAGCGGCCTTATCTTGAAACAAGCTGAGGTACATCATTCAGCAGGGACATCTGAGAATATTTCTCACGGATCCTTCCGTTCACGAGAGCGATAAACTCTTCCGCGTCCTTGATCGCCTGCTCCGCCTCGTATCGTGATATGATCCTGCCGGCATCCTCTACAAAGCTCTGGTACTTCCTTCTCATCCGGTCGAATTTATTGATAAGGCTCTTGTACTGCTCGCCAAGGATGACACCCGCCGCCGTCACCACGGTCTTTTGAGCATCCCTGCCCCGGACCCCCTTGGTCCTGAATCCCTCGGACAGGATAAGCGCCTTTCCTGAACGGGCCATGGCCTGGTAAGCAGCTGCAAAGGCCCACTCTTCATCCTTATCATATAAGACCTTGCTCGTTGCCAGGTCGCGTTCCGCCCTGGTCACCAGCGCGATGACCTCGGCAATATCAGCGGTCCGCTCCTCGACGATTCCCATTTCCTTCAGTTCTTTATAGTTCATCTTCCTTGCCTATCAGGAAAATCTTTTTGCCCTTCAACAACTCCCGGATAAAGGGATCCCTTAACTCCTTGCGCTTCTTATACTCCTGCTCATCAAAGACAAGGTAATCAATATCCCGTTTCAACTTCTCCTCAAGTCCCATGACCATGTCATTCAGTTCCGTAATATTCGCCTGGCCGATAACCATGAGGTTAATGTTGCTGTCCTCTTTTTCGGCCCCCTTTGCATAGGACCCGTAGATAAATGCCGTTTTGACCCCTTTCAGGCGGGAGAGCGAGGTTTTCATGGCGCCCTGCGCTCCCGTGGTCTTAAAGATCAGCCCTTTCATCTCCGAGAAGATGGGAGAGTTTTTATTAGCGAAATAGTACTTCTGAACGCCTCGTTTCTCTATTGCCAGGAGCCCCATTTTTACCAGTTTGTCGAGCTCCCGTTTAATCCCTGCCGCATCTTTTCCGATGTGGCGCGCTATCTCTCTCAAATAGAAGCGATCATCAGGATTATTAAAGAACAGGCCTAAAAGCTCCGCTCTGGTCGAAGAGAAGAGTTTTGTCAGCACGTTTTATTCACCTCGTGGACAAAATATACTACAAGAGTGTATGTTTTGTCAACAAGAAAATAAAAGAAATTATGTTTCCGTATGTTAGACAATTTATCAACAGCTGAATCCACAGATTTATAAACATTACCTTTATTTTTGGTAATATTGCCTATTTTACTATTTTTAATTGTTCTCTTTTTTTTCATGCTCTTCCTTTTAAAATTACTCCGAACAGGCGTATAAATATATTGTATTGTCTTCCCTCATCGTTACTTGAAGTAAATAACCGCGTAAACAAGCGTTCTTCTTCTTCATGGCCTGCGGATGTACGTTGCGCCGTCTTTCGCAATTATACAGGAGCAATAAAATCCTTAATCATCCGGCGATCTTTTTTTCGAAGACACCATGCCGTAAATTAGTCCATCCTGAGAAGCAGTGACAATCTCTTCATAAGGTCTCTTCCATAATTTTCCCTTCTCTCGCATCGCGACTTATGGTATACTACTCAAAATAATTTGTTGACAATATGTCCTCGACCGAGATCGGAGATGCATGAACTTCAGCGAACTGGACGTACCCTATGAAGTCAGACAAGGGATAGAACACATCGGTTTTACCATATGCACACCGGTGCAGGAAGCGGTGATCCCTCGGGCGTTGCGAGGAGAAGATGTTGCTGCTCAGGCTCAAACCGGCACCGGCAAGACCGCGGCCTTTCTCATCTCTCTTTTTTCCCGGATGATCAGAAATCCCGCAGTGGACCTCGGGGACTCTCCCCAAGCTCTGATCATCGCACCCACACGCGAGCTCGCCGACCAGATATACCATGAAGCCGCCCGGCTCGGGAAATTCACCGGCTTCCGACTCCTCGCCGTGTTCGGCGGCATCGATTACCAGAAGCAGATGGACACGCTCAAAAGCGGCGTCGACGTGCTTGTCGGGACGCCGGGCAGGCTCATCGACTACTATAAGCAGCATGTGTACAGCCTCAAGAAGACCCGCTAT
Organism: Nitrospirota bacterium; assembly: GCA_023229435.1. Lineage (NCBI taxonomy): Bacteria > Pseudomonadati > Nitrospirota > Nitrospirota bacterium. The sequence continues at coordinate 70,415 of JALNZF010000001.1, read as the reverse complement.
TTGGTCATCGACGAGGCGGACCGCATGTTCGACATGGGGTTCATCGACGATCTGCGGTTTATCATTAAGAAGATGCAGCCCTACACGAAGCGCCAGTCCATGCTCTTCTCCGCCACGCTCTCCTACCGCGTAATGGAGCTCGCCTACGAGCACATGAACCTTCCTGAAAAGATCTCGATTACGCCCGAGAAGGTCACGGTCGAGCAGGTGGAGCAGGTCCTTTACCATGTAGGAAAGCATGAGAAGATACCCCTCCTGCTCGGCATTCTCAAGAAGGAACAGCCGGACCGCGCGATCATCTTTGTGAATACCCGGCGCGCGGCAGAAATGGTTGTCGAGCGTCTGAACCGCAACAACTGGAAGGCGCAGGCGATCACCGGCGAGATCGAGCAGAAAAAACGTCTCCGGATACTGGCGGAGTTCAAGGAAGGAAAGCTGCCCATCCTCGTGGCCACCGATGTGGCAAGCCGGGGCATCCATGTCGAAAGCGTGACCCACGTGATCAACTACGACCTCCCCCAGGACGCCGAAGATTACGTGCATCGTATCGGCCGCACGGGCCGGGCCGGTTTGAACGGCAGGGCGGTCAGCCTCGCGGACGAAGAATATGTATATTCACTCGAAGAGATCGAAAAGTTCATCGGACAGAAGATCCCTGTGGATTGGGCCGAAGACAGCATGTATATCCGGGAAATCAGAAGAACCGCGGAAGAAAAACTCACGGCGGACAAGGCACGTCAGTCCCGTCAGGCGGCCCCCCGCCCCTCCGGTCAGCGCCGTTTCCAGTCGAGAGGCAAACGGTAGCAATCCACCCCTTGCTCGGGAGGTCGTTGCTCTTTATGTCTCATCATGGTCTCAGCCCCCTGCTCAACCGGATTATCATCATCCTCGCAACCTGTATCCTGACCATTTCCGGCTGCAGCTACGGCAACTATTATATGCGCAAGGCGCACTGGCGCCAAACCTTCGAGTACCTGCCGAGCGTGTCGGCGCTGAATCAGCTTGCGCCCGAGGATTCTCTGGTCCTCATCGGGCAGATCATCAGACTGCAGAAACGGCAGGAACCGTTGCTGCTCGTGGCGGTGAGCAACAAGTACCGGACGAACGAAAAAGTCGCTCTGGTGCAGATACAGAAGTCATCAGCGGATTACTATATGGCCTTCCTCCCCAAGGGAGACTATGAGCTTTTTGTTTTTGCGGACATGGACAGGAACGGAGACTTCGAATCGAATGAAATGATCGGCAAAACAAAGGTGACCGTAGGTCCCGAAAATTCCAAAGGCGGGGTTGTCGTGGAGGGTCCGTCGATCACGGTGGATTTCGATCATCCGGGAAATGTTGACTTTCGCCTCAGCGAAACTGTCCGGCCGACCGGCTACGTCTATAAATCCCTCGACGACGAGTTCTTCGATCCGAAATACGGCACCATGGGCCTCTATAATCCATCCGACCTGATAGCCCATAATCAGGGGTTCTTCTTTGGTCTCGAGGATTTCAATGAAGAGAAGACCATGGTCCTGTTCGTCCATGGCATCTCGGGGACCCCGCGGGACTGGAAGTACATTACTGACGGGCTGGACCGCAGCCGCTTTCAGCCATTCTTCTTTTATTATCCCTCAGGCCTGCCGCTGGACAAGATCGGGACCCTGCTGGCGCAATTGATCGAAACGATCGACAAGACGTCTAAGAACGGCGGCCCCAGGATCGTGCTGACGGCCCACAGCATGGGCGGTCTGGTGTCGATGTCGGCGATCAACAAGCTTTCAGAACAGGCATTCCCCGCCTCCCTCAAGCTGTACTGTTCGTTCTCCACTCCCTATGGCGGTGATGAGACTGCCAAGAAGTGGATAGACAACGCACCGGTCGTGGTGCCCTCATGGCGCGACATCGGGGCGCCGAGCGCGTTTCTCAATGATCTCACCAGCAGGCCGTTCCCGAAAAAACTGCCCTTCTATCTCTACTTTTCCTTCAACGATGATTCAAATTTCAAGAATGGAGAAAGCAGCGACGGTTTAGTATCCCTCCGTTCCCAGCTGCTCCCCTCTGTGCAGACAAGCGCCACCAGGGTCATCGGGGTAGACGAGACGCACGTCGGCATCCTGAACAGCAAAACAACGCGCGACTCGTTCCTTCGCCTCCTCGACACCGTCTCGCCGCCGGGGAGCGCGGGCGCGAATATGCCGTAAGATGAGCAGAGGTCGATCTTGTATCGCTACTGATCAGGAAGGCTGTCTGATGTGAAGGGTTCCGGGAACAGAGTGAATACTTTGAGATCTTCTAAGATATGTATTCAGTGCCGGAAATATAGTTCTCGAGCTTTTCAATCGTCGACTCCTGATCCGAGATGATCGTGTCGACCACATCGCGGCTGCTCAGGACTCCCAGGAGAAGTTCATTGTCCATGACCGGCAGATGGCGAATATGCTTCTGCGCCATCAACACCATGCAGTCCCGCAACGTCATTGCCGGCTTGATGCTGATCGGCGAACTGGTCATGATCTCCCGCACGGTAGTGCTTTTCGAAGCCTTTCCCTTCAGGATCACCTTGCGGGCGTAATCCCGCTCCGAAAATACACCAACAAGCTTTTCGTTCTCCATTACCATCAGGGCGCCTATGTTCTTGTCCGCCATGAGTTCCAGTGCGCTGTATGCCGTGGCATCGGGAGAGATCGAGTGAAAACCGTACCCCTTTGCCCTCAACACCTGTCCGACCGTGATAGAAGTATACATATACTTTTCCTCCTTCCGCGATTGTGGATCTGATAAAAATCCGGTGACACCAGAAGGCTTATCATCAGCTCGAAAGATCCGTTGATTAATGCGCCTTTCTCATAATGGGTCAGCCTTGCAGGCACTGCATTTCAATATTGAATAATGTATAGCACCCGGTTTCACCGCTGTCAAATGCTATTTCCGTTTAGCACGTCGTCAAAAGTTATTTTTTGTCACCTTTGGTAACTTTGATTGGGGATAATAACAGCGGAGTGCTCAACCTTCTTGGGGTGTGTAAGAACCATGCGACATGATATGGTAATCTGCTCCACCCAAACCTATCACGGACAAGACAGAACCAACAAACAAAAACTTAAAGGCGTCTCTCGCAAAGCCGCAGTCGAAGTATTTTTCAGTCTCAGTCGAATGGCCTTCTGGTCCCTGCTTCTCGCGCAGAGCTTTTCATCCTTTCTATTATTTGCATGTATGCTAAAACTATTCCATGATTTGCAGCTATGCAATGTTTAATTCAGCCGCTTTGTTATTAAAATCAATGTGTTATAACTTGGCACATTAGATGCAATCTATTAATCAGAGGCAAGCGAATGAAGTTCAATAAAAAAATACAGAATAAGGAGGAAAATAAAATGAAAAGAATCGAGACATCACAAAAGGGGTTGTATGTAGGTACCGGTGTAGGGCTTATCCTGTTCGTTCTCGTCGGTCTGCTCTCCGGCTCACTCGTCGGCGGCCTGGTAGGACTGAAGGTGGCGGGCTTCATTTTCGGCTCACCGCTGGAAGGTGCTTTGCTTGCCAGAGTGGTCGTGGCCATCTCAATGATGAGCGGCGTGTTCGTCTCCGCGCTGGTCTTCATCGGCGGGATGGGATTCCTCGGATGGACCGCAGGGTTCCTCTTTGATGCAAAGACCGGCGTTGAAGCGCCGCATGCCCATAAGGCATAAGAACACTGATCTCCATGAGGTAGAAAAGCAATGAGGGCTGGTTCCTTGACCAGCCCTCATTCATTAGGGGGACTATAGGAATCTATAGGGTCACCCATAGGTTCATAGGTTCCCCCCATAGGTTCCCCGGACTGAGCATCCATGCCTTTAAGCTTTAATTGAAATCCGACGTGAATGGTATCGGCGTCATGTTGGCGGGGACAGCGTCCTCGTCGGAATAAGGACAGTATATGCCTCCAGTACCCGGTTTACATCCGACTATCCCCATATAATGGTGCTGGCGAATCGGCACGAGCGTTTGACCATCAGGTCCGTATCCTTGACGGAATGTATCCACCGGCGTCGGCGTACCATAAACACCACTCTGGTCCACTTGGTTCACCACTCCCGTGAACGCAAGGGTCACGCTGTCCGAACGAACCGGGTCCTGCCACTCCAGTTTCACATAGTTATTGGCGCTCTGGTTTACGAGCACGATCGGCCGGATATGCGCGCCTGCGGGGATGTCAACGGTCACCGCGGGAATCATTGCCAGATTGTTCCAGAAAGAAAGAGTGAACATGCTGGCAACAGGCTGTAAGTACAGCTCGTCGGACAATGAATTGTCGTTAGTTTCATCCAGCCAGTTTAATAACGTGGTGTTCGTCTGAGCCATAGTTTGAAGCGTTTCAAATGTGTAAAGCTCGTAGTCCGAGCCGGGATACTGAAGGGAGAACATATCCGACAGGTTCCAGAACGTCAGGTGCGTGGGTTCCGTGATGTCTTTCATGCCCACGGCTATGGCGTTGTCGGCTTCGTTGCCGATCGTGCCTTTGAACACGACTTGGAGCGTGAGGTCGGTGATGCCCGCGGGGATGGGAGCGGGAGCGAAATCAAAGGTAATATCCGCATAGTCAGCGGCGCTGATACTGCTCACGGGCTCTGGCTGAGAAACGGAATAGGAGTATGGTACCGCTGACATTGCCATGCCGTCCGGTGGGTAGTTTGAGAGATCAGGGGCGTAGTTGGGAATGATTTTGTATCGTGCTACCGCTGTGAGATTGCCCGCCCCTATTGTTTCGTTCGGGGTGATATTCAGTATCTCTGCTTTGATTTTGGTGAACTGCTGGTGATGATTGCCGTTGGTGTCGGTATAGGGCGTCTGGCTGCCGTCGGAGATGGAGTAGACGCCGGTTTCGGGCCAGGATACATCGAGAGTGCCGCGGAAGAAGTAGTTCAGCAGTCCAGCGGAGTAGCCGACTGCGCGGGGAATTAAGTTTTGTGCATATTCTCTATAGCACAAATCATCTAAATATACAGGGGCATTAGCTACTTCAAACGGAGAATACGTTTGTAGAAAATTCCGCAATCTGCTTGCAACAGCTAAATGATTTATGACATCGCCACTGCCCATTTTTCTAAGATAGGTTATTTTGTTGCTATCGGGCCATGCGATCGTATCGCTCATTCGAGGATAAGGAAACCTTTGTATATCAACTCCGAATCCGAGTTCGCCCACTAAAGGCAGACTGCCAAGGGGGCGCATACCTAAGAAATTAGCATTGGTATATTCTGCCAAGCCTATAGGTTGCGGAGAATAATTTACAGTCTCTGTTATGCTGGGATTGTCACCGTTGTAGTGGTCAGTATCTATGATTTTTGAAATCGGGACAGGAGCAGGGTCCGGCGAAGATAGGTTGAGAATCGATTGATCAAAAGTTATAGGATTTGCAAGTAAAGTTGTCCAAACTGGACTTGTCATCAAAGCGTCCTGAACAAATCCCTCGTAACCAGACAATAAATTATGCGCGTCGTTTCTTACATGCTCAGGCACCGATGAATCTTGTACAAGATGCATTTGTTGACCGACAGCGCGGAAGGTACTAGCAAAGAATATGTTTTTCTCGGATTGAGTCGATGCTGTTACCGCCCCATTCAGGTCATAACCCGTCAAAGCTATGTAAAAATATTGCCTTGCATCCTGCCAGGACCAGTTACCACCTAATGTTTGGTTGGCATTCTGTGCCCATAGAATGGAGGACTGGCCAGAATAGACATCACTCAAACCCGCCTCAGCCCAATTTACTTTCAGCGGATTGTGAAAGTGATTGACCGAGCGTGTTTCGTTCCAAGGAAGAAAGTCGGACCACGCTCCAGGCCTATCCTCCTGCTCCCCACCGTAGCCAAGCCAGTCCGAAACAGTTTTGGTATCACCACGGCCATTAGCATTAATTCCATGTATAGGTTCTTCATACCCTCGCGCAAATCCTAAGTTCAAACGCAAATAATTTTCTAATGAAAAATCGCTTATAGCCGCTTGTGCTATATGCTGGTTAATTGCTCTATGCGTATTTTCCTGAAGTGAATAACTATTAGAATTCACAACTAGAATGCATAAGAGCGATATAAAAAATATTAACCATTTATTTTTCATAGTTAAACTCCCTAAGTAATTCTTTATACATTGATTTCTCTTGTAGCCCAGGATATAGATATGCGTCCTCTTCACTTAGAAGTTTAATTAGATTAATTAACTTCTTTTTCATGTTTTTATCATCTGGTAGTGATATGCTGCTATTTTTTTTCCTTTCCTCTCTATTTGTCAGCTTCGGCAGCTCAATTGTTTCACCTTCTCCAAGTTTATAATGACCTTGAGGATCTAATTCATATTTAATTTTTTCTTTACATGATTCAACGAACAAACCTTTAGGCCACGAGCAATATCCCGGTTTAAAGATAATAAATTGAGGTGGTTTGGTAATATACATGCGTGTAAGGAAGCTTACTATTGAAAGAAAATTGCCAAGCTTCCTTCCCTTTGGGCCGTCTATGCTCCATTTGCCGTCCTTGTCGGTAAGGGTCTCTTTCACATCCTTAAGCCGTGTACCGCCTCCACTCGGCGGTGTCGGCCGTTCTTCATGCCACGATAATACGACAACCGCACCTTCGATGGGCTCCCTTGAATCGGCATCAATTAATTGACCCTTGAATGTTGCACTGCAGGCTGGCGTACTCATAATAATTATTGATAGCAAAACACCAACGACAGAAACTATGACAAGAATTCCTGTTTTTGTTTTTACCATATCTTTATTCAGTTTCACTTTTTATTCCCTCCATATCATCGAGACTGTCACTGTCAATACAGCCATTAATATAGCAGACTTTGGTTGTCCATTAATCACAACCCGCTTAATAGAAATTTAATCGCCAAATACCGTTATTATCTTTAGTGAATACGACATAATATGCAGCTTCTGATCCATTCTCTATTATGCGCATTTCACATTCCGCAATGTTATCGCCCACCTTCAATACTGTGATATCGGTCATCCCTTGAGATACTTCCGGAAGATGGTCCAGCAATATCTGGTAATGGTATCCATAAATATTTTTTGCACTGTCTGCAAAACTATTTAATGCCGTCGGTATATCCTGATTTGCCAGAGCGCTCTTTATGTTATTCCATATTGCCCTGAGCGTACTGTTCATTACTCCGGCGTCCACCACATTCACAATCGCCGTCTCCGTGTAATGGCTCCCCGCCGTGTCGGTGACGGTGACGTTTGCGAGATACAATCCGACATGCTCATAACTCGCTGTTACATTGGAGTGGCTGTAGCACGTAAGCTGGCTTGTGCCTGAGCCGTTGAAATCCCACGCATATCTTTTAACGGGATTTGAAATCGACGTGGTCGTATTCAGCGCCACATTGAGCAAGGTCCGGCCGTTCTGTTTTAATGTCGGAATTCCCGCAGTCGGCGCCGCGTAGATATTGACATTGTTCGATTGTATCACACCAGTCACGGTAATACTCGTCTGATGTTGTGCGTTGTTCTGGTCCGTGGCGATGACCTTTATTATATTGCTGTCTGGTGCAAGCGGCACTTGCGCTGCAAAGTATTTACCGTTTACTACCACGGGGTAGGTGCCGGTCCCTGCTGAATTGATTACCTGAACAACGACGCCCATGACCGGAACGGTGTTGTCCATAGCGCCCTTGATGATGGTCTTCGATCCGGTTATGGTCTCTCCGTTATAGGGCGAGGCGATCAGGACAATGTTGTTTGATGACGGCACGCTGATCCCATTGGTAAAGGCGCTTGGGCCGACGAGAACTGTCCCAGTGCCCATACAATAAATGTTCGTGTCGTCATTGCCGGCTGATGCTGTGTCCACCGTAAACGTCACTTCGGCGAAATTGGCGTTGCCGACCGCGTCCGTTGCTTCCACGCGAACATTGTGGCTGCCGTTGGCGAGATTGTCGAGCGTACTGCCTGAGGCCATGTTGACAACTGATCCGTCCACCTTCACGACGACATCGCCGTCGCTTACCGTGTAGATAAACGGCAAGGTGTTGAGATTCGTAGTGCCTGCAACGGGCGAGGCTATGGTTACGGCCGGAGGAGTCGTGTCTATGGTTAAAGTCACTTGCGCCGAACCGATATTTCCGGCGGCGTCCACGGCTTCCACCCGCACCGTGTGCGCGCCGTCGCTGAGCGGACCGAGTGAACTGCCCGATACTTTGTTGACCGCTGCGCCGTCTACCTTTACGATGACGGTCCCGTCGCTCGCCGTATACGTCAGCATTTGTGTTTTAGTATTCGTAAAGCCGGCAACAGGTGAGGTCATAGTCACAGTCGGCGTAATGGTGTCCACTGTGAAGACCTCCTCTGCAAAACCCGTGCGCCCGTGCGTGTCCGTGGACTCGACCCGCAGCGTATGGCTGCCGTCTGTAAGGGTGTCAAGAGTGTTACCGGAAACCTTATTTGCCACAATACCATCCACCTTTACGACGACAGTCCCATCGCTAACAGTGTATACCAGGGCTGGAGTCTTGTTGTTTGTCGCCCCGGGGGCCGGTGAAGTTATCATCACCGTAGGCGCAACAGCGTCCACGGTGAAGGCCACTTCGGCGAAACCGATGTTGTTGGCCGCGTCCGTCGCTTCCACGCGCACGGTATGGGTGCCGTCGGCAAGCGTATCGAGCAGACTGCCGGAGATTTTGTTGACTATTGCACCGTCCACCTTCACGACCACCGTTCCCTCACTTGCCGCATATTCCAGAGGGAGTCGGTTAATATCAGTCACACCGACAATCGGCGATGCTATAGTTACGATCGGTGACGTGGTGTCAACGGTTATACTCACCTGCGCCGAGCCTGCGTTCCCAGCGGCGTCCGTCGCTTCCACGCGCACGGTATGGGTTCCGTCGGAAAGCGAGTCGAGCGCATCGCCGAAGACTTTGTAGACAATTGAGCCGTCCACCTTCACGACAACCGTGCCCTCGCTTGCCGTGTACATCAGCATTGGATTTCTGTTGTTCGTTGTTCCGGCAATCGGCGATGCTATAGTTACGATCGGTGGCGTGGTGTCAACGGTTATACTCACCTGCGCCGAGCCTGCGTTCCCGGCGGCGTCCGTCGCTTCCACCCGCACGGTATGGGTGCCATCGGAAAGCATATCGAGCAAACTGCCTGAGATCTTGTTGACTATTGAACCGTCTACCTTCACGACAACTGTCCCATCAGTCACGGTATATTGCAACAAAGGCATGCTGTTGTTTGTTGCCCCTGCAACCGGAGAGATAATCGTCACGACCGGCGAAGTGGTATCTAACGTAATCGACGCGCTGAAGGGAGCGGACCAGTTTCCGGCTGCGTCCTGAAACCTCACATATACCGTCTTAAGACCATCCCCTTCGCTTAATGTCCAGTTCTTGGTTGCGGCGTAATGCTCGGGAGTAGACCATGTTATTTCATCGGCACTGAACTGCATGTATGCCACTCCGCTTGTTGTGTCCCATGCGTTCAGCGTCAATGTCGCGGCCGTGCCGCTTGTGTAGCCGTCGCCATTGTTTATTACGATCACATCTCTATCGAATATATAATGCGGCATTGTTCGATCCTGGGTCGTACCATCACCTAATTGCCCATCTCCGTTATTCCCCCACGACCAAATCGTACCATCCGATTTCAGAGCAATACTATGGCAAAACGAGGCTGCGGCCGACGACCACAATGTTCCGGTAGCTATCGGGATCGGAACGTTTTTATCAGCAATGGTTCCGTCTCCCAACTGACCGCAGCCATTGAAACCCCACGCCCATAGGGATCCGTCTGACTTCAATGCCAGAACATGAAATCCCTGCCCGTTAGCGGAGATGGAAGACCATGTACTCTCTGTTCCTACTTGTACCGGAGCATATTTGTTATGATCACTGGTCCCGTCTCCGGTCCCGTCTCCCAATTCTCCGGACCAGTTCCCTCCCCAGGCCCACAGGGTGCCATTGGACTTGAGCGCATAGGAAGAATAGTATCCCGCTGCCGCGGAAATCCAGTCCTTATCGCTTCCAATCTGAAATGGAGCATGTTGATCGAGCGCGGTCCCGTCACCCAGTTGACCCCACTCGTTTGCTCCCCATGCCCACAACGTGCCGTCAGACTTCACTGCGACCGTATGGTATGCGCCGACTGCAACCGAAATTACGTTACCGGCTACCAGGACCGGGGCTAGTCTCTCAACAATGGTTCCGTCTCCCAACTCACCACTCCCATTCGCACCCCATGCCCATAAGGTGCCGTCTTGTTTCAACGCTGCACTGTGATAAGAGCTCGTGGCGATTGACTTCCAATTGTTGTCCGTGCCTATCTGAGCAGGCGCAGATTGGAAATTGTGTGTCCCATTCCCTAAATTCCCGTACCAATTCAAGCCCCATGCCCATAAGGTACCATCGGATTTCAACGCTAAGCTACAGTAATCGCTGGCGAAAACTGATGACCAAGTGGAATCCATTCCTATCTTTTCCGGGGTACTCGAAAAAACTGTTGTCATACCGTCTCCTAATTGACCGGTCCAGTTCGCCCCCCAAGCCCACAAACTTCCATCCGCAGCAATAGCAAGGGAATGGTCCCATCCAGCCGCGATTTCAATAAATTTTGGTGTGGTTCCAGCCAATGGCGGTGCAATATCGACCGTAAACGTCACTTCCGTAAAGGCGGCAATACCGAACTCATCCGTGGCTGTCACGCGCACGACATGTTGGCCATCAATCAACGGGCCAAGTTGGTCGCCGCTTCCCTTGTTCACGGCGGCCCCGTCTACCGTCACAATGACCGTACCCTTACTAACAGTGTAGCTTAACAACGGCGTGGCATTGTACGTGAGTCCCGAGGCCGGTGAAGTGACGGCCACGGTTGGCGGCCTCGCGTCGAGAATGATCGACGCACTGAAGACGGAAGACCAGTTTCCCGCTCCGTCCTGAAACATTACATATACCGTTTTTCTTCCGTCTCCCGCGGTCAGCGTCCAGTCCCTGGTCGTAGCATAAGGCTCGGGAGCAGACCAGGCCACACCATCATTACTAAACCGCATCAAGGCTATGCCACTTGTCATATCCGAGGCATTCAAATTCAGGGTAACGGAAACGCTATTCGTGGTATTGGCTCCACTGTTAATTGAGATGACATTGGATGTAACGGAAATATAATCAATCCTGTGCGGTGTATAGATATCCTGATATGTACCGTCACCGAGAAGACCTTGGTCGTTATACCCCCATGTCCATAAGGTTCCGTCTGGTTTTAGAGCAACGCTGTAGTATAATCCAGCCGAGATAGCTGACCAGGTATTATCGGTGTCTATCTGAATGGGTACATACTGATCGTAATAGGTCCCGTTCAGTAGCTGTCCGTTCCAGTTCGACCCCCATGCCCACAGTGTGCCGTCTGTTTTTAGCGCGAGAACATATTCTCCTTCACCTGAAGCAGCGATCGAAGCCCAATTATTATCGATGCCGATCTGGACCGGGGCGTGTTGATCGGTAAAGGTCCCGTCACCCAACAGTCCGTACCACCCCCCCTGATTGCCTCCCCACGCCCATAAGGTACCGTTTGATTTCAGTGCGAATGATCCGCTATCTCCTTCATCAACCGCGACCCAATCGGCATCAATTCCTATCTGAACCGGAGCATGTTTATCGTGAGTAGTCCCGTCACCCAACTGCCCATACCAATTCGCTCCCCACGCCCACAATGTACCGTCGGACTTGAGCGCCAAGCTATGCCAAAATCCTGCTGAAACGGCGGTCCAATTCGTATCGGAACCTATCTGGATTGGAAAGTGTCTGTCATCGGTGGTTCCATCCCCTACCTCCCCTTCCCAATTTACCCCCCAAGACCAGAGAGTTCCGTCTTGTTTCAGAGCTAATCCGTGATAACCCTTCATAGAAATCGATTTCCAATTGTTGTCAAGCCCTATCTGCACCGGAGCATGTTTATCGTCTGTGGTCCCGTCACCCAACTGCCCATACGAATTCGCTCCCCACGCCCATAAGGTCCCATCGGACTTGAGCGCCAAATTTGCATCATATCCTGCGGAAATAGCTGACCAAATTGTATCGGCGCCTATTTTTCTCGGAGAATTGCTCGGCTGCATTGTTCCATCGCCTAAATAACCGCTCCAATTTGTGCCCCAAGCCCACAAGCTTCCATCTGTTGCTATCGCGAGAGAATGATCATCACCCGCGGATATTTTGGATATTTTGGGCATTTCCCCCACTACTAATGGCGGTAAGGTGTCCACCGTAAAGCTTACCTCGGCAAAACCTAAGTTGTTTGCGGCATCAGTGGACGCAACCCGGACAGTATGCGCACCGTCAGTAAGGGAGTCGAGGTTACTGCCGGAAATCTTGGGAACGATAATACCGTCAACCTTTACGACCACGGCGCCGTCGCTCACGGTGTAGCTTAAGAGAGGCGTCTTATTATTTGTGAACCCGTCAGCCGGCGAATTGACACTCACTGCAGGAGGGGTGGTATCAAAAATGATCGTATTACTGGGAATTGCGTTAGACCAGTTGTCAGCATTGTCCTTGAAAATTGCAAAGACCGTCTTTATCCCATCGCCCGTAGTCAATGTCCAGTTTTTCGACGTTGCGTAGGGTTCAGGTGTCGACCATGTCGAGCCGTCATTGCTGAACTGCATCTCAGTCACGCTGCCGTCGCTGTCTGTTGCGCTGAGTGTCAGGGTCACATTCGTTGTATTCGTAAATGCTGCTCCGTTGTTGATCACGATTGAGCCAGTGGGTGGTGTTGATACGGGGCATCCTGACACAGGATCACACACACCAACCGGACAGAGCATGGGGGCCCCGGCCACACAGACCCCGCCCGAACAAGCGTCGTTTTCGGTGCAGACGTTGCCATCATCACAGGCTGTTCCATCGGCAACCGGCGCTCCCTTGCAAACTTTGTTCGCGCACACATCGCCCGTGGTGCAGACGTTGTTGTCGCTGCAGGGCAGGGTATTGGTGCCATGTACGCAGCAACCGGGAAGAACCGGGACGCTCGTATTAATTGTGCAGATATTCCCATCATCGCAGTTCGTGGTCGCCCCGGGCTTGCAGACGCCGTTCAAACACACATCGCCCACGGTGCAGGTATTGTTATCACTGCACGACAGCGTGTTGTTCGTAAAGACGCACCCGGTCGACGTGTTGCAGGTGTCGGTGGTGCAGACATTGTTGTCGTTGCAGGTCCTGGCCGTGCTGACGCACACCTGATTGACACATGAGTCGACGGTACAGGCATTGCCGTCAGTGCAGGGGGAACCATTCGGTTTTCCCGCGCATATACAATCTGGCACCGGGGAATACACACAACTGCCCGAGGCCGGATCACAGGAATTGGTGGTGCACGAGTTATAGTCTTCGCAGGTCTTGGACGTTCCCGCGCAGACGGCCTTTGCACACTTATCGTTTGACGTGCAGGCGTTGTTGTCGTTGCAGGACTTGGTATTGGGGACGTGGATGCAGCAAACTTCAATAACAGGAATCATCTTATCATCGGTGCAGATATTTCCGTCGTCGCAGTTCCTGACCACCCCGGACTTGCAGAGACCGTTCAAACAATAATCGCCGTCGGTGCAGCTGTTCTTATCACTGCACGGCAGCGTGTTGTTGATGGTGAACACGCATCCATTCAACGGGTCGCAAGCGTCGCTGGTGCAGGCGTTGCTGTCATTGCAGACAATGGCCGTGTGACCGCAAGCGCCTGTTCCCTCGTCGCAGGTGTCCGTCGTGCAAGCATCGTTGTCGTTGCACCGTATGGCGGCGTCGTCGCAGTTACCTGCAGCAGTAACCGTTGTTGATGCAAACGAGATAAGAATTACCGTAAAGAGAATCGCGAAAAGAACCTTGGCGATGTAATGATTGCTATTTCTCATTATAATGTTTGTTCTCATCTGACAATCATCCCCTGAATTAAATGACATAAATTGCCATTGATTGCTGAAAAAATACTAACGTTTTTAAAGATTGACCGCTTCGGACCAAAACGCTGACATAGCTGCCCCAAGTGTTGCTCTTGGTTATAGAACTGGCCAATACCTTTTAAAAAATAGCTGTTTTTTTGCACTTTCCCAAGAGGTGCAATATTAATACCTTATGGTAATGCCATATTAATCAAGCACATTGTTTTAATCGTAATAACTTTGTTTGTTATTTCGACAGTCATATAAATATACCCATAACTTATAAATATCAATGAACTATTAAAATAATAATACGAATATAGTATTAATAACGTAAGTTGTATGTTTTATTATTGTAAAGGATTCCGACAGGATTGTTTCAGGTGAGCTTGAGAATGTATCGAAGAGGCACTTGCCAGGTAAATCAGGCGGTCTCTATCCGTAACCGACAGGCAGGGTCATTGTTAATCATGTGATTACTTCTTTTCTTCATCTGCGGTTTCCATGATCTGCTCCCGCTGGATCGCGTCGATCGCTATCGCACCCACATCATAACCAATGTAGGACATGCCGAGAGATTCGAGTTTTGACCGGACTTCCACTTCCCTGCCTTCGCCGCAGACAATTGCCCGTATCTTGTTCCCCTGCATGACAACGGGAATGCGTCCAGACGTCTCTCCCGCCCGTTCTTGCATCGACCCCTCCAGACTACTGAGTTCGTTCTGCAGGGCTTTCTCAAGCGTTGTCCTGATGGTCCCTCCCCTGCGGTAGAGGTCGTGTTCCCCGATGAGCGCGACAAGCATCCGCTCCAGCACCTGCTGATAGCACTGTCCGCTGTTCCCCGCTGTAAGCGCGGAGAGATCCATCCGGTTCGAACCTTCCGGACGAAGGTTCAGAGGTTCTTGAAGCGCCGCGGCGTATTCATCCTGGGTGATGTCTTTTGCCTGCTGCATATTGAACAGCACCCGTTTCTGCCGCTTTCCGGCCGCTTCCGGTCTCTTATAAGGGTTGTAATAGCGGGGGTTCGGGAGCATGCCGGCGAGAAGAGCGGCTTCCGCAATGGTGAGTTCAGACGCATGCTTGTCGAGGTAAAAACGGCTCGCGGCTTCTATCCCATAGATATTCTCTCCCCACTCGACCTCATTCAGGTAAATCTCGAGGATCCGGCGTTTGGAAAGGATTTCCTCCGCCTTCCTGGCCAGGACATATTCCCGCAGTTTGCGGGTCAGGGTCTTTTCCCTGGAGAGAAACACGTTCTTGATCATCTGCTGCGTGATCGTGCTGCCGCCGCGCGAGAATTTGCGCTTCTTGACGTCATGCAGCATGGCGTCACGCGTTGCCTTGTAATTCACGCCATGATGTTCAAAGAACGTATCGTCCTCGGCGATCACGACTGCATTGATGACGATATCGGGAAGGCCGGTTATGGGGACCCATATCCGGAACTTGCGGTCATAGTAAAGGGTCAGGGGGTTGTTGTCCTTATCAAGGACCTCGGCGGCGGCAGCCGGCCGGTAGTGTTTCAGGGTGGAAACATCCGGCAGGTTGGAGAGGACCCGCATGGTCCACACAACAATGATGAGGACGCAGAAAACGAACGCTCCGAGTCCGGCAAAAAGATACTTTTTCATGATGCCGCTATTTTTTTTCCTCACCGCTGTGCTGGTGAGGTTCCTCGTCCCTCTTACAGAGGGGACCTGATGCCGCGCCTCAGCCCATGCCCTTGTTGAACCTGCCGACAACGAGTGCGACAGCAATGAGGATCAGTGTTGTTGTTATAAAATCAGACATGCGATGAACTCCACGTTAATGGATCATGAAATGCAACTACTCAGGTTGGCCGCAAAAGAACGCAAAGAACTCAAAGAACATCCTTAAATTCATGAAAATACGGTATGTAGCGGCTTACGTTTATTGCCGTCTTTGGCTTTAGAGATATGTCCTTCTGATCAGATTAACCGCCCTCTTTGCTTTTTCCTTGTGATCTCTGCGATCTTTCGCGGCTAACAGATTTTGACCTGAGTAGTCACCTTGCTTCTATAATATTCCGTAGGATCTGAATGCTCGCGGGGTCGGTCCAGTCCCGTGGTCCGATCGCCTTGTATCGCACCACACCCTCGCGGTCCACGATATAGGTCTCGGGTAATTTGTACGTTCCATAACGCCTCGCGGCCTCGCTTCCGGGATCCAGGAGCACGGGGAGACTCAATCTGTTTTGCTGGATAAATGACGCCACGGTACCTGTTCCTCCCTCGTCCTCGTTCACGGCGAGCATCAGGAAATCTTTCCCCGGCAGTGAGCGGTACAGCCTTTCGAGCGTCGGCAACTCCTCGACACAGGGGGGACACCAGGTGGCCCAAAAATGGACCATAACCACCTTGCCCTTGAGGTCCGCAAGGCTGACAGATCCGCCTTCAATTGTCTTCAAACGAAATTCAGGCGCACGGTCTCCGCTGGTGACGGCCTTCGTTCCCGTTGCCCTGTCCATGACAAGCCATCCCGCGATAAAGAGGGCCATCAGCACGACAAGAACGACCAGGAAGGCGATCTTTTTTTTACTGCCGCTTACTATGGTCATAGAGGTTCAGGGTTCAGGGTTCAGGGTTCAGGGTTCACTGTTCAAAGTTCAAGGTTGGAAAGTCGGAAAGTATAAACCGTGAACCTTGAACTCTGAACCTTGTTAACAGTTCCATTCCGCTTCGCATTATACGTTTTCCCCAGTGGGGTATCAAGGGAAATGTGTCGCGCGATCCCCGATCCCCTGCCCGCGCGCATGACAAACCGATAAAACCTCCATAATTGAAGCGAACACCATTTTTCCGTTTGAAAATCCGGGTTTGTTTGCTATAATGCCCGACATGATTCAGGAAATAAAGCTGCACGGCAAAGCCAACGATAAAATAGACTATTTTGTCACGATCACCGGCGCCGATCTGAGCAGCAGGTACTGCTATGAATCGCTTCCCGAGGGGGACCGGTTCTTTTCCGGAAGGAACGAGTTCATCATCTCCCCTGACGGCATCAGCCATACGGGGACCGGCGGCAGCCTCTGCGAATACATGTTCGGCGTGGACCTGCCTCTCAAGGACCTCCTGCGCAAAGATGTTTCGAACCGTCTGGTCATGTATGGCGCCTTTTACGACAATACCGACAACATCACCTTCACCAACACCACGGCCGGCAAAGAGTCCTTCGACCACGTATTTCTTACCGGCAACGCCGTCTCAAACTACTTTTTTTTCGTTCACTCCTCGTTCCAGAAAGAGATCAGGGACATTCAGCGCGATATTCTGAAATACATGGGAAAGCAGTTGAAACGGAGCACGACCGTGGGCCTCTCCGATGACACCCGCCTCTGCCGGGAGCTCTTTGAGGCCTTTGGCGACGCGAAGGGTCTGGTTTTTCTTTTCCGGATGCAAAACCGGCATAACGGGGAATATTTCAATACGTTCAATAAATTCTATGCCGAGCAGAAAATGCTTTCCCCTGAGGCCCTCACCCTGCTGAACGACCTGGCGAACCAGTACAAGATCATCCCCTATCAGCAGGAACGCATCAAGATCGACGGGATGTACAAGCTTCCCGAGAACAAGAAGATCGTGGATGAATACAAGGACATCCTCATTACCGTATCGGAAAAAGGCCAGGTGAACCCCTCGGAGCTGGCAAAGCTCTCACGACTCCGCACGTTGAGTCTGCGTCTCAATATTCCCCACACGCTCTTCGACACGCTCGACGAGCTTCTTCTCAAGGACATGCAGATCGTCGAGGTGGAGGAACCGGATTATGTCAAGGACACGCGGGCGATCTTCGAGGGGCTCTTCTTCAGGACGGACAAGATCAGAGGACACCTTTCGCAGGAGGACCTCATCAAGCTCCTGATAGCCAAGCAGAAATCCACCGCGGTAAGGGACCAGGCCTTTGAGGGGCTACTACTCGACACGGTCAGGGTCTGCGACGAGCATGCGCGGGACACCAATGACATGTTCGCGCTCGAATCCATGAGCTCCATCCTGACCTATTTCGACCGGTACGACAGCGCGGCAAGCACGATCAACAATCTCGCGTTCATGGAGAACTCGACCCTGAGCGAAGACAACATCCGGAGCCTCTTCGGCAACAAGGAGGTCTTCGATCAGATCAGCCCTGATCTGTTCCGCGAGATATTCATCGATCCCCTCCGGGAGAACCGTTACCTGACCCGGTACGGCCGGAAAAAAGTCGACATGCTGTTTCAGGGACTCCTGCAGATCAAGACCGGCGACACGACCTACCGGGAACGGGCCGCGTCCATCACCATGATCAACGATGAAGACAAGCTCTACACCGCCATCCACCGCTACATCAAGGACCGTTTCAAAAGCATCTATGCGGAACTGAACTCCCGGGAGGACCAGGAGATCTTCATCCAGGACCTGAACCGCGAAATCCAGTCCAGGCAGATCGTGCAGGGCCCGGTCCCGCACACCATCTTCGAGGAGATCATTCTCGATATCCGGAAGGAGTCGTTCTACCTCAACAACCTCCTGCCGCACATCATCGTGTCCCGCGACAGCCGGGTGCGGGAGGACTTTCTCCTGAACAGCGGTCTCGACCGGTTCTATATCGAAGAGCTGGAGAATGATTACTTTGAAATGAACAAGATCGACAAGAACATCCTCGAGGAGATCAGAAAATAACCATGTTCAGACCCCGCATAGTGGACCGCTACATATTCCTTGAGATGCTGCCGCCGTTCTTCCTCAGCATGGCGGTGCTCTTGTTCGTACTTTTTCTCCAGAAGCTGTTCCGGCTCGCGGACCTGGTCGTATCGAAGGGCGCCACCCTTGCAGATACCGCCGAAGTGCTCGCCTACGTTGTGCCCGGATTCCTCGTCATCACCATCCCCATGTCGCTCGTCGTCGCGTCACTTACCACCTTTGCCCGACTCAGCTCGGACTCGGAAATAACCGCCATGAAGGCCTCCCGCATCAGCCTCTATCGCATGATCAGGCCGGTATTCCTGTTCGCGCTGATCGCCTTCTCGATCACGGCGTTCACCTCGCTGTTCCTCGTCCCCGGCGCGAACTCGGCGCTCAAGGCCCGTCTCTTCTCCATGGTGAAGTCACGGGCGCTGATCGGCATCGAGCCCGGCGTCTTCAGCAGCACCTTCGAGGGCATGGTCCTGTATGTCGACAAGATGGACCCTCAGGACAACCTGGAAGGCGTCTTTATCTCCGACGAACGTTCCGCCAGGGAACCCTTTGCGATCGTCGCAAAACGCGGGAAGCTCATTGCCGACCAGCAGGCCATGAACGTGACCCTCGCCATGCAGGATGGCGCCATTCTCACGCAGCCCCGCGCCGGCCAGGCCTACTCGCTCATGGGGTTCGACAACGCGCGGCTCAATCTCGACATCAGCAGCGCGCTCCAAAATAACGCGCCCGGGAAAAGCGTCGATGACTTTGATACTCTTGAACTTTTCCGTGAGATCAGACGATTGCGCCGGGAAGGGAAACCCTCCTATGTCCCTGAGACGGAACTGCACAAACGCCTTTCGATACCCTTTGCCTGCATTATTCTGGGTCTGATCGGCGCGCCGCTCGGCATCAGGCGAAGCCGTTCCGGCAAGTCCGCCGGCGTGGCCGTCGCGCTCCTGGTTTTTCTTGTTTATTTTATTATTTTGAGCGGAGCGACCAATCTTGCGGAGACCGGGACATACCCCGCCTTTCTCGCTTTTTGGATACCGAACAGTCTTATGACCGTGTCAGCGATCTTTTTTATCATAAAAAGAGGGCAGGAGATCAATTTCGGGATCGGACGCCGCATCAGCCGGCTCTACTATGGGATCAAGGCACGATTGAAAGGAAAGACTTGACGAGGCATCGCCGATGACCAAAGAAACAACTTAATAGAACGGTCTCACACAAAGCCACGGAGACACGAAGAAAGAAAAAGACTGTTCAGGTTTTCTTTGTGAGCTTTGTGGCTTTGTGTGAAATTAGTTTTTTATTTGGAAATTTGATTAAAGGTGCACACGAAAATTCATGACGATCCTGAGCAAATATATTTTCAAGGAATTCATAGCCCTCGTGGCGGGGGTCCTGATCGGCATTCTCGTCGTGTACCTCTGCGTCGATTTTCTCCAGAAGGCCGACAAACTCATCAAGTATCATGCAACGATCTCCCAGATCGCCCGGTATTTCCTTTACAGCGTGCCTGGCATGATATCGATGTCGCTTCCCATGGCCACGCTCATCGCCGCGCTCCTGTCGCTCGGCAACCTTTCGCGCCACAACGAGATCATCGCCATGCGCGCAGGCGGCGTGAGCCTCGCGAAGATCGTCGCGCCGCTCTTTGTCGGCGGTTTCCTGATCTCAGGCCTCGGGTTTGTCAACAATGAATTTGTCATGCCGGTCTACAGTTCCCGTGCCAATTACATCCGGAAGGTTGAGATCGAGAAGAGCCGGCAGCGGGTGATGTTCCAGCAATACAAGTTGTGGCTCCGCGGTCCGGAAAACAGCATTGTCAACATTGAACTGGTCTCCCCGAACCGGAACGAAATGCTGGGGCTGAACATCTACAAGCTGAATGCCGACTACTCAGTGCGGGAACGGATCAAGGCCGACAGCCTGGCATGGGAAAATGGGGCATGGCGCCTGAAGAACAGTTTTACCTTCACCCAGGTGAACGACGCGGTGCAGTCCCGCGCGTCCGACAATGAGGTCTTCAATATCGTGGAGAATCCCAACGACCTCGGCATGATCGTTAAAAACTCGGAGGAGATGAACTTCACCGAGATGTGGGACTACGTTAAAAGGCTCAAATTGAGCGGCTATAAGGCCGTGACGTATGAAGTGGACCTTCACAGTAAACTGGCATACCCGCTGGCCAGCCTGCTGATGATCATGATCTCCATTCCCTTCGGCGTCCATAAGGTGCGTTCCGGAGGCGCCGGCAAGGGGATCGCGCTTGCCGTCGCGATCGCCGCCGTCTACTGGGTGCTCACGAGCGTCGGCGCCTCTCTCGGACACTCAGGCGCCCTCCCCCCATCGATATCGGCATGGTTTGCCAACATATTATTTACCCTAACGTCGGTAATTGTGCTTTTCCGGATGCAACGGTCGATCTGATGCATATTCTCTCAAACCAGATTCCCGATTAAACCTTCGGGAATGACAGTATCTTCGCACAGTTTCAGTCATCCCCGAGTGCTCTTATCGGGGATATGGTAATAGGCGCTTACGCCTATAACATCGACAAAAGATTGTCGATGTTTGGTTTTTTTATGTTTTCATTGAGTTGTAGGGCAACCCTTCAGGGTTGCGGCTTTTCGGTATCAGCAAGGCTGAAGCCTTGCCCTACAAAAACGTTAAATTCGAACTGCCCCGAAGGGCCATGTTTGCCGGGCGAAGTCCCGGCCGACATGTAGTAACTAAAGAATCAAATTCATCTCAAAATGGATAGAATATTAAGACTAAAACTTAAAACCTTCTCTCGCGCAATGGCCTATGAAGGAAAAGCGGCCACTTAGCACGTCCGCAAAGGTCGCAAAGAACGACAAAAACAAAAGAGATTATTGTTTTAATTCAAGACGTACAAGATTTCCTTTGCGCGCTTTGCGGCTTTGCGCGAAAATGATTTTCCTGGTTCCGGCTTGTCCGGGTTAGGGGTAGGTACCGTCATATGCATACCCCACTTAAATAGAATTTAACAACGGAGTCAGAGAGGACACGAAGAAGATCGCTCCCGTTCTCCGGTTTACATGATGGGTAAAAAAATCCTGAAAATTCTGTTCGGCCTGTCGCTGGTGCCCTTCTGTCTGGGTTTTACCTGGCAGTTCGCGACAACGGTCTTCACGGTCCACTACCGGCCGGACACTCCCTATTACTTTTTCGCGGGCGGGCTGATCTACCTGTGCATCCATGTTCTCTTCAAAAAACCGGTCTTAACCTATGTCATCGGTCATGAGCTCACGCATGCCCTTTTCGCACTGCTCTTCGGAGGTTCCGTGAAATCCATCCATGCCAGCGACCGCGGCGGTCGTGTCACAATAACCAAATCGAACTTTATCATTACGCTTGCCCCCTATTTTTTCCCCCTCTATACGGTTCTTGCGCTCATCCTCTACTGGACAGCGCGCGCAGCTGATGCCCGGGGCATGGCGATCGATATTCTCGTTTTTCTGTCCGGCGCGACCTTCGCGCTCCACCTGATCCTGACACTCGTTTTTCTTCAGACCGACCAGAACGATATCAGGGAGGAAGGCGCGATTTTTTCGTATCCGCTGATCTTTCTGTTCAATATCGCATTTGCGGCGTTCCTTATCAAGGTTTACCTTGCAGACAACATGGACTATCTGGGTTTTCTCTCCGGTGGTATAATAAGAACCGGACGGCTGTTGCTTCCTTTTTTGCAAAAAGGATACGCGTTCATCCATGCCTCATAGGCGGATGATTGGCGGCATGATTAATGAAAGGCATTACGATGTTCTTCGTTGGACTCACCGGCGGTATTGCGAGCGGAAAAAGCCTTGTTGCGCGGGTATTCAAAGACCTCGGCGCCCATGTCATCGATGCCGACCGGATCGTACATGAGCTGCTCGAACCCGAACAGCAAGCCTGCCGGGAGGTGCTTGATCACTTCGGCAAAGAAATCCTGCTGCCGAACGGCGGCATCGACCGCAGAAAGCTCGGCGAGCTCGTATTCAACGATCCTGAGAAACGGGCATGGCTGAACAGCTTCCTCCACCCCAAGGTCTTTAACACCTATACCGTCCAGGTACGGCATCTTCAAAGCCGGCAGCCGGACATCCTCGTCATTCTTGACGCCGCTCTTCTCATTGAGACCGGATACCACCGGAACATGGACAGGATCGTCGTGGTCTACGCAGACCGGGAACAGCAGATCAAGCGCCTCTCCCTTCGCGACAAATTCACGCGCGAACAGGCCCTGGCAAGAATAACGAGCCAGATGCCGCTCGCCGAGAAACGCGCGCATGCTGATTACGTCATCGACAATACCGGCAACCGGGAGGCTGCGGAGGCACAGGCTCGGGAAGTGTTTCTCAAACTGAAGCAGGACGCGGAGACAACAGCGTGAGAACCCGCACTGGTTTGATCATCCCCATGAGGCGCTCGCATAGAGAGGCCTGCGCTGCCATCACTGCCGCCTCGGAACCCTGGAAAACACTGCATGAGCGGGTCGACTTTTCAGCATACCTTGCGCGCAAGCAGGCTTACGTCTGCACGATCAGAGATGCTCCCGTGGGATTCATTCTCTTCACGCCGGAACCGGTGTTTGCCCGTGGCGGTTATATCCGCGCCATCGGCGTTGCTCCGGATATGCGCAGACAGGGCATCGGCAGAAAGCTCCTCGCCTTCGCCGAGTCCCGTATAGCGCGACGATGCCCGAATGTCTATCTCTGCGTCTCGTCCTTTAATCGCCAGGGCCAGGCCTTCTATAAAGGACTGGGATACGCGCGGATCGGGAAACTTTCCGGCCTGATCGTTCCGGACGCCTCGGAGTATATCTATTGGAAAAGACTCAAGACGTCAAGCTGACCGCGGCATGATCCATACGATTTCCCGGTGACCAAACAGTCCAATTTCCCGTCGAATGAGGCCGACGCTGCGAAGGCTTCACCATACCTGCCGCATCAGCGCGCAGCAGCAGATTTTCCTTTGACTTTCCTGTTTTCATCTGTTAAGGTTTATCATATTTTTTTACCGGGGGTCAATCCATGAAGCGAATAGTTTCCTCTTTGCCGTTTGTCGCGGCGTCTGCTGTTTTTTCTTTTTTTATCTCACTCGCTCCCGCAGGAGTTGACGCGGCCGAGCATCAAGTGGGTTCTGCGAGAGAGTTCAAAACCATCCAGGAGGCGATCTCGTCTCCGACCTTTTCGGCCGGTGACTCGATCGTGGTCGATCGGGGCATTTATGCCGGCCCCATCACGCTGCCGCACAACGTCACCATCAAAGGCGCGGAAACCGCCAAGACCTTTCTGACCGGCAACGGCGGCGGGCCGGTGGTGATCGTCGATGAAACACAGAACGTCGGAGCAATCGGCGCGGGCACCGTGAACATCCGTAATTTTACGTTCGTCAATGCATCAACCGGCATCAGTGTCTTGAACAATACCGCCAACTCCACCACGGTCAACATTATGAACAACGTGTTCGCGGTCGGTCCGGGAGGCACGGCCATCACCGAACAGAGCTCCATTCACACCAAGGTCGCCAACAACACCTTCTTTCAAAATGGGACCGCCCTCTCCTGTGATTGGGACTTAGATATTTCCAACAACATTTTCTCGCTCAATACCACAGCGATCGCCTACGCGACGGCTTACATCACGAATAACGCCAACAAGAACAACGCCTTTTTCGGAAATTCCGTGAGTGGCCCCACGGGCATGAATCCAATCGCGGGCGACCCCCTTTTCGTGGACCCGGTCAATCATGATTTTCACCTGAAGCAAGGATCGCCCTGTATCGGGACGGGGAATAACAGCGGCTCGCCGAATGACATCGGGGTATACGGCGGCTCTTCCGCGGATACGATCCCCTTCAAGATATCTGACCTCAGAGTTGAATCTACCACGGACACGTCGATCGATCTCAGCTGGTCGCCAAACAACTGCTATCTTGTGACGAACACAACCTCAACCCTGGTCGGTGGCTACCAGCTCTATTTCGGTTCGGCTCCCGGCACCTATACCGGTATACTCACGAGCAGCGGGACCATTACCTCTCCCATTCAGGTGGGGGCTTCTACCAGCTACACCCTGTCCGGTCTGATTCCTCCATCCACACCTCTCTCTGCGCCGGTCCTTGATGCGCCGAGCCCGCGCGACTCAAAGCTCATTCTTACCTGGTCCGCGGTATCCGGCGCAACAGGTTACCGGGTGCATTACGGCATATCCTCCCTCGACGAGCACGATCCCATTGACGTCGAGAACACAACATCCTACGAGCTCTCAGGACTTACTAACAATCAGACCTACCTCGTGGCGGTGTCTGCCTATGCCCGGCAAAAATACTTCTTCGCGGTCACCGCCTATGATAATCAATTCAGCAGCAGCGCTACAACGTCATTGCGTGAGAGCATCTATTCGGAAGAGACATCGACCCAGATCGGCGCAACGCGGTACAGCGATTTATCGAACGTGCCCCCCGACGTCTATCCCGAAGAGGTCATTGCGTATCCAGCCCTGCCGGACTCGGGCGGGCGTTGTTTCATCGCAACAGCCGCCTACGGATACTACTCCGCACCCGAGGTGCAGGCCCTGCGCGCATTCCGCGACCGCTATCTCCTGACCTCCGCGCCCGGCAGAATGTTCGTTCACTGGTATTATCGACACGGCCCTGCCGCTGCAACGTTCCTGAACGACCATCCCGGATACAAGCCCCTGGTGAGAATGGCGCTCATGCCTGCCGTGGGCGCCTCGATCTTAATGACCGGGACGTCGATGAGGTTCAAGGCAATTATGTTTCTGGTCCTCGGGGCAGCCATCGCCTTTGGATTCTTCAGAAAAAGATTATCAAGGACGGGAGGGCTTCGTTGAAAAACATTATTGCTTTTCTTATCCTCATGTTCATGATTCTTCCTTCAGCGGCAATGGCCGAAGACCCGATCCTGAGACAACCCCACTGGTCGCTGGAAGTAAAGGGCGGCAGGTTCACGCCGGTGCTCGAAAACTGGTCGCAGTTCTATGGGAAGAGAAGTATGCCCGAGTATGCGGCAACGCTGGCATACAAGCTTGTGCGTCAGGTCGAGGTCGGCGTCGGGGCAGGCACGCTCAGGGGCAAGGGGCAATCCTATGCAGTGCGTCATGGGATCTCTGTCGGCAACGTGACCTACGAGCTCTATCCGGTCAATGTCTTCGTCCTTGCGCGCGGCATTCTGAACGAAGATCAATGGCTGGTTCCCTACCTCGGCGGCGGCTGGACCAGGATGTACTACCGGCAGAATATCCAGGATCAGGGTACTGTGCGCGGCCATGCCGACGGATATCATATCAGGGGAGGATTGCAGTTCTCCCTGGACTACGTTGACCAGAGCTCATCAAACAGGATGTTTCTCGACTATGGCGTGTACCATACCTATTTCTTTATTGAGGCCGAATACACCCGTGCGATCGTGCGCTCTGTTTCGACCAACCTGGGAGGCACTGCCTACCTGGGGGGGCTGCTGTTCGAGTTTTAGCAGGTTGTTGAAAAAGTCTTTTTGTGGTCCGACAGGCTCACCACGAACGGATAATTACGACTAAATTCAATACACGCTCCGTTCGCCCTGAGTGCTCTGCTGAGCCTGTCGAAGCATTGTCGAAGGGTAAACAGAGCGTTTTTCAACATCCTGTTAGATGAGAATGGACTATTATATATGATGTCTCCTATGATGATAAATCTCAAAAAGATCGACCTCTTCAAAAACCTCTCGGATGAGGAACTCAAGGAACTGGAACATTACATCACCGCAGTTCCATTCAAGAAAAAAGATGATATCTTCACGGAAGGCGACGCGCCGGAGTGGTTTTATATCGTAGCAAAGGGAAAGGTAAAGGTGACCAAGATCTCCCACGACGGCAAAGAGATCATCCTCGAGGTCATCTCGCCGTATGACATCTTCGGCGGTGTGGCGGTTTTACGGAATTTTCCCTACCCGGCGAATGCCGTTGCCATGGAGGACTCCGAGATCCTGAAAATATCCCGGAAGAACCTCATGCGGCTTGTTGACCGCTTCCCGAACCTCATGTTCTGCATCGCGCTCCAGCTCGGCGACCGGATGAAAAGTTCCTTCGACTCGCTGAAGAACATCGCCCTCGAGCGCGTTGAGGCGAGGATCGCAGCGCTTTTGCTGAAACTGGGAAACAAGGTCGGGGTGGAGACGCCCGAAGGCCTGATGATCGACATGCGTCTCACCAAGCAGGATGTGGCCGACATGGTCGGGACCACGGTCGAGACCTCGATTCGCACCTTCAGCAAGTTCAAGAAAGACGGACTGGTGATGGATTCGGACGGGAAGGTAATCATCAAGGACCGTGAAAGGCTATCAGCGCTTTCGTCGTGAAGTAAGCGAGCTCGCATGGCGCATGGCGCATGGCGCAAAAACAGTAACAGAAAGCTTGCCTTTACGCTCTGCCCTATGCGCTTTGCGCTATGCGCATCTATTGCGGCTGTTCAACCTTGGTGAGCAGCGTCATCAGCATATTGTAGAGGAACAGAAATATCGCCAACGCCTGGACCGCGCCGGATACCACCGTAATGGTCCGATATAGGTCGCTCGGATTGTAGACGTTCAGGGCATAAAACAGGAGCATGGATACCAGAGAGATGTTCGAAAGGTAGAACTGCACCTCTCCGATCCTATTGCTGTACAACGCCCGTCCCATAAAGCGCGGCAGGATATGATAACCCACTCCGTAGATCATCATCGATACCCATCCGAGCATGTTCAAATGCGAATGAACGAATTTGAGCGCCATCACGTCCTGGTCGGCAAGCATGACGATTCCCATAACTGCTGAGGCGCCGAGATACACGACACTCATGACGATAAACCCCTTTACGAACTTGTCCATAATAGATTACCTCCTGGTGGTTTAAGTAGGGTGAAGTATAATGCAACTGGTCCGGAACCGCTATGACATGGCTCATAGTATACCATAGTTCATGCAGTATGATGCAGGTCATACCGGCGCACGGTCAGTTCTGGTAATGTGGTGACAACAAAAGAACAAAGGAGGCCACTATGGTTACGGAAAAGAAGACAGTCACAAAAGATACGCTTATCGGCGACGTGATACGCATGAGCCCCGCGGCCAAGGCGGTGATCGAGAAATACTTCGGAAATGGGTGTTTCACCTGCGCGGGGATCAACGTGGAATCGTTGTCCTTCGGCTCGATGATGCACAATCTCGACCCGAACAAGATCGTCGCTGAAGTCAACGCGGCTTTGGAGGAATAACATGGCAAGCAAAGAGATCAAATGTTTTGTCTGCGGGACTGACGATAAGACCAGGGTGTACCTCCCCTGTTATCATGAGGGCGATGAGAAGATCGTCTGCACGCGATGTCTCCCCATGCTCATACACGGGGCGCATTGAATCGACGAAGGACGAGGGATGACCGCTCGATTCTCTCGCTTGGACGAGGGACGCAACATCACTTATCCTTTATCACTCGTCCTTCGTCCCTCGTCCATCGTCCGTCGTCCCTCATCTCTCCCGTCCGCGCGAAAAGTGTGGAGATTTAAGTCCGACACTGGTAAACTGCTTCCATGAAAAACGAACTCGCAGTGGTCCTCGTGAGCGGCGGCATGGACAGTTGTGTCGCGGCCGCCATAGCAAATGAAGAATATCGGCTGGCGTTCCTGCATGTGAACTATGGACAGCGGACCGAAGCGAGAGAACTGCAGGCGTTCAATGAGATAGCGGATCATTACAAGGCCGAAAAACGCCTTACGGTCAGCATCGAGCATTTGAAGGTGATCGGCGGTTCAAGCCTCACGGACACCAGCATTCCTGTCCCGGAATTAGGTTCTCCTCAATCCGCAATCCATAATCCGCAATCCGCAATTCCAAACACCTACGTCCCCTTTCGGAACGCTCATCTCCTTTCCATCGCCGTTTCCTGGGCAGAGGTCATCGGCGCAACGAAGATCTTCATCGGAGCGGTCGAAGAAGACAGTTCAGGCTATCCCGACTGCCGTGAGGTCTTTTATCGGGCATTCAATAAAGTCATCGAGATGGGAACAAAGCCGGAAACGCGGATCGAGATCATCACGCCCCTTATCCATCTCAAGAAGTCGGCCATCGTGCAAGAAGGCATGAAACGCCGCGCGCCGCTTCACCTGAGCTGGAGCTGCTACCAGAACAACGACCGGGCCTGCGGCAGGTGCGAGAGTTGTATCTTGCGGTTGAAGGGGTTCACCGGGGCGGGAGTGGACGATCCGATTCCGTACGAAGAGATCCCGCACGAGCACCGGTCATGACTTTTTTAATAATTAAGATATCGCAAAACTGGTAACAAGCAGCATCACCGTCAGAAAGATAAGAATGGCAATGGTGATCCAGGCGATGATGTTCATCCTCTTTGAATTGACGTATTCTCCCATGATCAAAGGATCGTTCACCAGTCTCAACATAATAATAAGTACAAAGGGCAGCAGAATGCCGTTCACCGTCTGGGACAGGAACATGATCTTGATGAGCGGCGCATTCGGGATCATGATCACCCCTGCTCCGATCATAATAAAGGCTGTGTAGAATCCCAGAAATTGCGGCGCTTCACGAAAGGATTTATTAACCCCCGACTCCCATCCGAATGCCTCGGACAACCCATAGGCCGTTGCCAGAGGAAGAACAAATGCAGCCAGGACCGACGCGTTCAAAAGACCCACAGCAAACAGATGTGATGCGAACGGCCCTGCAAGAGGCTGCAAAGCCTGTGCAGCTTCTTCCGCGGAATCGACAATAACGCCCGCCGGATGGAGTATCGTTCCCGTGGCAAGGACAATAAAGAACGCGATGAAGATGGTCATGAAAGCGCCGGCGTAGACATCGAACTTGACATACTTGTAGTCTTCGATTCGTACTCCCTTATCAACGACCGCCGACTGGAGGTAAAACTGCATATAGGGCGTGATCGTCGTACCTACCATGGTGATGAAGAGGAGAATATAGTCGCGATCCATCCTGATGCGAGGGAGCGCGATCTGGCGCGCCACCTCGTGCCAGGGAGGATTCGACATGACCCCCGACACAACATAGGTCAAATAGATCATGCTGATCAGGAGAAGGAACCGCTCCACTTGTTTGAAGTTCCCTTTGACGACCACCAGCCAGACCAGAAAGGCCGAAATGGGAACGGAGATGTTCTTGTGCACTCCGAACAACTCCATGCTGGCCGCTATGCCGGCAAATTCGGCGATCGTGACGGTGAGATTGGCCACGATAAAAAGCAGCATAATGGCAAGCGTTACCTTGACGCCGAACTGTTCCCTCACCAGGTCGCCGAACCCCTTTCCGCTCACCACCCCCATGCGCGATGACATTTCCTGGATCACGGCCAGGGCCACGGTAATAAGGACCAGGACCCACAGAAGACCGTAGCCCTCCCGGGCGCCGACGATGGAATACGTGGCTATCCCGCCGGCGTCGTTACCCGCGTTTCCGGCGATCACTCCGGGTCCGATGACGGCAAGGATCAGGAAAATTCTTCTGTCCTTTAATTTTTTTATCCACTCAACTATTTTCACCGGCTGTGCACTCTCCAGACACCCTGCGACAAGTGACGCGGGACCATCGTAACACTTTATTTCGCTTCAATGTTCAGAAAATACCCCGTGTAAATCAGGCTATAGTTTTCTTCTTTTCTTTCGGGAGGCTGTCGGCAATAGGAAATCAACCACGTCATCCACGGTCACGATGCCGCGAAGGACATTATTCTCATCGACAATAGGCGCGGCAAGAAGGTTATATTTCGATATGAACTCCGACACGTCATTTCCATCCGCATCCAGCGGAAGCGTCTTGACCGGCGTAAGCATGATATCGCTCAGCAAGGTGTGCGGCATGGCGAGGATGAGGTTCTTAAGTGACACCACGCCGTTGACATGCTCGTCCTGGTCCAGGATATAGAGATAATAGATCGTTTCAACGTTCGGCGCCTCGAGCCGCAGCTCCTTGATCGCCTCTTCCACGGTCATGTCCGGCGGAAATGCGAGGAATTCGGTGGTCATGAGACCGCCCGCGGTGTTGTCCTCGTGCTCCATGAGCTCCTGGACGTCCTCGGCCTCCTCCTTCTCCATGAGGTTGATGAGCTCCTGCGCCTTGGCCTCGGGCAGGTCGCCGAGCACGTCCGCGGCCTCGTCAGGCGGCATGCGCTCAAGGATGTCGGACGCCCGCTCCTTGGACATGTCGTCGATGATGTCGGCCTGGACCCGTGGTTCGAGTTCGTGCAGTGCCTCGGCAGCCGTGTCCACGTCAAGGCTGCCGAAAATGGCCGTCCGCTCTTTCTGGGAGACCTCGCTGATGATCTCGGCAAGGTCCGCCGGGTGGAGGCTCGAAACTTTCTGGCGCGAGACCGTCAGGGTCAGCCTCGTCAACTTGGGTTCCACGGTCTGGACATAGGTCCAGGAAATAAGTTTATGCTGGAGTTTGTACTTGAACAGGGCCAGGAATTTTTCCCCGCGTTTTTCCACGCCGAGCCTGCGCAGCAGACCCCGGAGGCCGATGTCCGCGGCAACCAGGCAGAGTCTGCCTTTCACGTCCCCGAGTTCGAGGTCATTGACCCGCACCAGCTTGGCGCCGTTAATGTCCACGATCTGCTTGTCAAGGAGGTCCCGGCAGATAAGGATATCGGACGATGCGACCTCGGCGGGTTTCAAGACATCCCTGCGCGCATTCACCGAAATGACGCGTCGGTTAAAGAGGTTGATCATGTCCCAGGGGATCAGATAGGTGTCCTTGCCGGCTGAAATGACCACGGAGGTTACCGCGGGAAACGGCTCGCCCAAACCCACGATGACGTCCTTGAGCTTCCCGATCTCTTCGCCCGTCTGGTCAAGAACCGGCTTCTTAGTGACCTCGCTGACAAAGATTTCTCCTGCGAAAAAGGGCATGATTGCTCCGCTGCGATAGAAATTGTTTGATGATGTAGTTTATACCAGCGGCCTTTGGTTAAGTCAAGAAAAAATCCGCCAAGCCAAACAAAATATGCTAAAATATTTATAGACATAGGGGCAATTTAGCATACGGCCATAAGTGCCCCGGGGAGCATACCTAAAAGCAAAATCTATTAAACACAAATATATTGATATAAATAAAATTAACATGTCATCCCGGTGGTTTTCTGATATAGTTTCCTGAATTTCCCGCGTCACACGCGGAGATACTGTCATGGTCAACCGAAAGGAGCGTTCGTCATATGCCGGAACAAACTACAAAGGACCTGAAAAAAGAAATATACCTGTTGATGCACAAGACGCAGGAGATGCTCGAACTCGCGCAGGACGGGTTCACGAAGAACAAGCTCACCTCCCTGGATCAGGCCGATGAGCTCGCCAAAGAGATCCATGCCAGGGAAGACGTCCTGACCGCCACGCTCGCTAAAATAGCTTCAACGAACAGTGAAGCGCGGATGCTCCTTTCCGTTCCCTCCCATATTGAGAAGATCGCCACCAGCATTAAACGCATTACCGAGAGCAGTCGTACCCGGATCAAGGAAGGCATGCTCTTCAGCGACAAAGCCGTCAACGAGACCTGCAAACTCTTCTCCTGGACCCGGGACGTGCTCAAAAAGTCCGCCGAGTCCGCAGTTACCGGCTCCCAGGCTGTCGTTGAAACGGCGATGGCCGATGCCGATGCCATGGAGCGCATGGCCAACAATTTCGCGACCGCCCACGAAGACAGGCTCGTAACCGGCGAATGCTCACCCAAGTCCTCTTCAACCTATCTGTGCATCCTCTACGCATTTGAGGACATGGGAGCGCATATTAAAAATTCGGTAAAAAGGCTTTCTGGTAAATAAACAGAATCCGCTTTTCCACCTCCTTGACCCGGTAAAGCCCCGCCAATGGCGGGGCCGGCTTCATCGGTGAAGTTCTCTGAGCAATTCTTTTATTCGTCATCCCCGGATTCTTTTATCCCGTCAGGGAGGGATCCAGACCTCGAGTTTGACATAACCAGGGGGACACATGCCTCTCACATCGAATTCGGGAATCGGACTGGCCCTCTCGGGCGGTGCAGCGCGCGGCATCGCCCACATCGCCGTGCTGGATCTCCTTGAGCAGGAGGGAATCCCCATCCATGCCATTGCCGGAACGAGCTCCGGCAGCATCATCGGCGCGCTCTATTGCGCCGGCATGTCGGTCTCGGAAATCCGGCGCGTTCTTTTGAACGCCAAATGGACGGACATACTCAAGTTCACCGTCCCCCGGACGGGACTCATATCAAGCGACGGGATCTTCAAGTTCATGGAAGACATCCTTCCGGTAAAGAAGTTCTCCGCCCTCCCCCTCCCCTTTGCTGCTGTCGCCACAGACCTCCGTACCGGAGAAAAGGTCGCTATCACCACGGGCTCGATCGCCAAGGCAGTCCAGGCGAGCTGCAGCCTTCCGGTCATTTTTACGCCCACGGAGATCAATAATAAAATACTCGTTGATGGCGGTGTTTCCAGCCAAGTGCCGGTCAGGACAGTACGGGAAGAATTGGGAATACGGAAAGTGATCGCGGTAAATGTGAACTTCAGGGCATTGGAACTGGAGCAATTCGACAATATTGTAAAGATCGCGGCGCACCTTTCGGCACTCTGGGCATCAAGGAACGCGCGTGAAGAGGAAAAACTCGCGGATGTTCTGATTCAAGTGAATGCGAGGGGAATTCCCCTCTATGATCTGTCGAAGTCGATGGAATTACTGAGGCGCGGCAAAAAGGCTGCTGAAGAAAAGATGCCGGAGATAAAGGCTTTGCTGTGAAACCGGGTAATATGTATATGGGTAATTAATATCTTCAGCATCCGCATACATCAACCATCATCAGTTCTATCTCAATCTTCCATCGCTATTAATAACTGTTTGTAATTTTTCATTTATGATATATTTGTTTGGTAAGACCATCTTCCTGTACTCGCCATTTTTGTGAGCTGATCTTTGGTGCACATTTCAATCGGAATTTCGCTGGTCCGAATACCCTAGATGTATCCTGGATCGTTACCAGGCTTGTCTAAGGAATGCACGTAAATCCCTGATCGGCAAAATGAGGGTCGAAGGCGAATACCGTCTTGATACCTGATGAACGCATTGTTTCGAAGCTGACGCAATCTACAAGGCTGAGTTTTCTTTTTGAAGCCGCCAGAACGGCGCTCACAGCGGCGCGGTGGGTTGATTCTTTAATCCACTCAACGTTGATGATCGGCAGAACATCCTCTTGAAAACCCCTGACAGCTTCGAGGCCCAGACGGTGCTGCAGCAGGGCGAAGCACTCTACCAGGACATAATTCGAAGTAATAATGGTGTTATCAAAACCAAGAATATCGGTCCATGCCTTTTTCGCCTTAATATGATTAGCATCGTCCTTGTCAAGCAACGCAAAAAAAGCGGATGTATCGATAAACATTATCACTTCGAGAAGACCTCGGCAAGATGTTTGTCGTGTTCCTTGGAAATATCGCGTTTCCCGGATCGATATTTGCCGACCATGGCAAGAGCTCGTTTCCGCTTTTCAGATGCATCAATGACAACATTTGATCGTAAAACAACGTCCACCCCCTGCCTGACAAGTTCGGCAATGGAGAGATGACGCGATGAGGCCATTTTTTTCAAGGCCTTTGACTGCTCTTCTGTTAGTTGAACCTGCGTTCGTATCATTTTGCCTCCTGTGATTACACATTCGATCACATGATAACATATGACAAAATCGCTGTCAATAGTGAGAGCACAGGATTTATCGTTCTCTTAATGCTTGAACACGCGCTGGCCGGTAAACACCATGGTCACTTTTGGGTTTGCTTCGTTACAGGCTGAGATAACATCGAAATCACGGTCCGATCCGCCGGGCTGCACGATGGCGGTGATCCCTTCCTTGATGCCGACATCCACGCCGTCCCGGAACGGGAAGAAAGCGTCGGATACCATGGTCGAACCGATGAGGCCGCCTCTGTCCTTTTTGGCCTGCTCATCGATCTCCTTGAGCGCGCCCTTGTCCCGTTTCCCCTGCCCGGCCTCCAGCTCGAATGTTTTGTAGGGTATCCCGTATTTCCTGAAGCAGAGCGCGTCCGCATATTTCGTATAGGCCTTGAAGATAGCGATCTCGGCAACACCCACCCGGTCCTGTTCGCCGGTTCCGATGCCGACGGTGACGCCGTCTTTTACATAGATGACCGAATTCGAGGTGATCCCCTGTTCCACATTCCAGCCGAACAGCATGTCATCGTATTCCCTGTCCGTCGGCTTCCTTTCGATCCCGTACTCCTTGCCTTTATACAGCGCCTTTGCTTCCTTGAAATCGTCCTTCTTACGGACCGCGTTTTTCTGGGATTGCTGAACAATAAGACCTCCGTCGATAAGCGCCTTGAACTCCACAACGCTCATATCGCGGTATTTGGAAAGCTCGCTGATCTTTTCGAGCTTGATGATGCGCAGGTTCTTGCGCTTTGATAGGATCGCGACGGCGCCTTCTTCATAATCCGGAGCCGCGACGACCTCTAAATAGTTCGCGTTCGCCATCTCGGCGGTCTGCTTATCCATCGGGCGGTTGACCACAAGACAGCCGCCGAACGCCGCGATGCGGTCCGCCATGTTTGCCCGTTCGTATGCTTCTGCCACGGTTTTTCCATAAGCCGCGCCGCAGGGATTATTGTGCTTCATGATAGTTGCCGCAGGGCGGTCCATCAGATACTTCAGGATATTAAGTGCATTATCAAGGTCGGTGAAATTTGTTTTGCCCGGATGTTTGCCTGCCTGGACCATCTGTTCCTCGGTGATGGCGCTCACGAGACCATTGCCCGGGTCAATGAACCGTGCCCCGGCCAGCATCAGATTTCCCTTCACCAGTTCGTACATGGCGGCCTGCTGGTCGGGGTTCTCTCCGTAGCGCAGGCCTTTCTCGATGAGTTCCCCTGATCCTTCATCAGCGAGCTTCCAGGTCCTTTTCCGGTACACCAGCTTCTGTTCGCCAAAGGTAATGGTCATTTCCGGTGGGAAATTATCGGACATGATGGTCTTGTACATCTTCTTGAGATCGGACATGAGATACCTCCAAATAAGGAATAAGTTCGTAGTTCGGAGTTGATCGTTCGTAGAAGAATAAAGCCTCTATCTTAACCTATGAACTCTGAACTGGTTCGACTCATGCTTACCATCATGAGCGATAGTCGATTGATCTGAACTCCGAACTGATCTTAAACCTTATCCACTGACTTTTCCCCCAGCAGTCCCGAGGGACGGATGACGAGCACAATTATAAGAACGAGAAAGGTAAAAGCATCTTTATACACGCTCGAGATATAGCTCGCTCCGAAGTTCTCGATCAGCCCGAGCATGAACCCGCCGAGCATGGCGCCGGGGATGCTGCCGATGCCGCCAAGCACGGCCGCGGTGAAGGCCTTGATGCCCGCCAGATAGCCCATGAAAAAGTGCACGACCCCGTAATAGAGCGTAACCATGACCCCCGCCACGGCCGCAAGCGCGGAGCCGATCATGAAGGTGATCGAAATGACCTGGTTGATATCGATGCCCACGAGTCCGGCCATGACCTTGTCCTGCGATGTAGCGCGCATGGCCTTGCCCAGTCGTGTTCTCGCAACAAAAAGGTGGAGACCGGCCATGATCAGGACCGATGCGGAAAGGATGAATATCTGAACAGGCGAAACATTGGCGCCGAAAATGGTAAAACCTTCCGAGGGGAGCATGGGCGGCAGGTTCTTGTATTCCTTTCCCTGGGCAAGCATCACAAAATTCTGGAGGATGATCGACATTCCCACGGCGCTGATAAGCGGCGCAAGCTTTGATGCGTTTCTGAGAGGCCGGTAGGCAACGCGTTCAATGACCGCGCCATAGGCGGCGCAGAATGCCATGGATATGATGACCGTGAGCAGGAGTGACATCGGCAGGCTGTATGCCGTAAGCCCCAGGTACGTCAGTACGCCGAGGACGATGATTCCGAGATACGCGCCGAGCATATAGACCTCGCCATGGGCGAAGTTGATGAGCTGGAGGATGCCGTAGACCATGGTGTACCCGAGGGCGATGAGTGCATACACCGCTCCAAGGGCAAGGCCGTTTATGAGTTGCTGGGTGAACATGGGAGACCGCCGGTGTTATTACTTGATCATCTCAAAAAAATCAAATTTTCATACAAAGTCACAAAGATCACGAAGAACATCACATTACTAACGACGCATTTTTCTCTTTGTGGCTTCGTGGCTTTGTGTGAGACAGGTTTTTTACGTTTTTATCTCTACTTCACTTCAACAAATTTCCCGTCAACAACCTTCCACACGACATAAGGTGCCTTGGTCACATCACCGTTCTTGTCAAAGGATATGTCGCCAAAAGCGCCTTTAAAAGTGTTTCTGGATATGTTCTCCGCGACTTTCGAGCCGTCCGTCGTCCCTGTCTGCTGAATGGCGGTAAGAATGATATTGGCCGCATCATACGCATAGATGGAGTATGGTCCCGGAGCACCGTATTTCGCGGTGTATTTTTCATTGAACGACTTTGAGGTCGGCAGTCCTGAAGGGTCTTTTCCGAACGTCACATAGGTCCCTTCCGCGGATTTTCCCGCAATGTCTATGAACGTCGGGTCATACACGCCGTCCCCGGTAATCATGGGGATATTCATCCCCACCTCTTTAGCCTGGCGCACAAGCCTCCCGGCCTCGGGATAAACGCCGCCGAAGAAATAGACGTCCGGCTTCTTGTCTTTCATTGAGGTCAATACCGCTTTATAATCAGGGTCCCCGGTCAGAATGCCGTCGTAAAAAACCACCTGCACCTTGTTCTCCACGGATTTTTTAAAATAATCCGCGAGACCCTGACCGTAGGTCGTCTTGTCATGGAGAACGGCCACCCGTTTCGATTTCAATGAGTTCAGGATAAATTCCGCGGCAACGCCTCCCTGCTGGTCATCAGTGCCGCACACGCGAAAAACGGTTTTATACCCTTGCCGGGTTAGGCGGGGATTCGTCGAGGCCGGACTGACGGAGACAATACTGGCGGTATGGTAATACGTGGACGCGTTAATGGAGCAGTTCGAATTCCAGTGCCCGACCACTGCACTTACCTTCTGGTTTATGAACTTGTTGGCGACCGACACCGCCTGTTTAGGATCCGCCTGATCATCACCCGGGACCAACTGGATCTTTTTCCCCAGGAGGCCGCCTTTTTCATTCCATTCAGCAACAGCGAGATCAACGCCATTCCTCAGGTCGATGCCCATCTTGCTCTGGGCGCCGGTCATGGGGCCGGCAGCGCCGATCCTGATCACGTTTTCGTCCTGGTGGGTGCACCCGAAGA
The DNA here is from genome assembly GCA_023229435.1 of Nitrospirota bacterium. Classification (NCBI taxonomy): domain Bacteria; kingdom Pseudomonadati; phylum Nitrospirota; species Nitrospirota bacterium. The sequence continues at coordinate 32,514 of JALNZF010000001.1, read as the reverse complement.
GCGCCGCCATGAACAGAAGTGAAATAATTTTCTTCATGTATGCCTCCTGAAGTTCGTCCAGAATTCAAAGCCCTGGACACACTACTACATTGCACAGCGGAGAAACACCCGCGGCCCGACTTTCGGGCCGCGGATAAGAAATACAATTTGCCGCGATCTACTGATAGCTGCCGGTGGTTGTAACGGAGAGGGGACCCGACCCCGCCGCGATCGTGGGAGTGCCCATCGGCGTGAGGCTCCCGTCAGCACCGATCGTGTACTGCGAGACGTTGGTGTCGCCGTCGTTCGTCACGTAGGCGTACTTCCCGCTCGGATCCACGGTGATGGAGGTGGGACCCGTCCCCGCTGCGACCGTGGGTGCGGTCATCGCCGTAAGGCTCCCGTCAGTGCCGATCGTGTACTGCGAGACGGTGGCGCTGTTGTAGCTTGCCACGTAGGCGTACTTCCCGCTGGGATCGACGATGACAGAGCGGGGATACAACCCCGTCGCGACCGTGGGGGCGCCCATCGACGTGAGGCTACCGTTGGCATTAATCGTGTACTGTGAGACAGTCGAACTGCCGCCGTTCGCCACATAGGCGTATTTCCCGCTCGGATCGACGGTGACGGAAGTGGGACCCGTCTCTGCCGCGACCGTGGGGCTGGCCATCGCCGTGAGACTCCCGTCTGCACCGATCGTGTACTGCGAAACGGTGGCGCTTATGTTGTTCGACACGTAGGCGTACTTTCCGCTTGGCACGACGGCGACGGAGTTGGGTTTCGTCCCCGCTGCGACCGTGGGTGCGGTCATCGCCGTAAGGCTCCCGTCAGCGCCAATTGTATACTGCGAAACGGTGGCGTTATTGTTGTTCGCTACGTAGGCGTATTTCCCGCCCGGATCGACGGTGACGGATTTGGGAAGCGGCCCTGCCGCGACCGTGGTGGGGGCCATCGCCGTGAGGCTCCCATCAGCACCGATCGTGTACTGCGAGACGGTGCCGCTGATGTCGCTGTTCGTCACGTATGCGTACTTCCCGCTCGGATCGACGGTGACGGAGACGGGATACGAACCCGTCGCGGCCGTGGCAAGGGTCATCGCCGTAAGACCCCCGTTCGCGCCGATCGTGTACTGCGATATGTTGGCGCTGCCGTAGTTTGCCACATAGGCGAACTTCGGCGTGTAGGTCACCGCCGCTGTGCCCTTGGTCATGGCGATGGAGTAGCTTGAGGTGCGGGCACGCACAGTTCCCAATGATGTGAGTGCTCCAGTGCTGGTGTTGATGCTGTAGGCCGAGACGTAGTAGTCGCCCGTCACGTAGACGAACTTTCCGGAGGGGTCGACGATGACGGAGTTGAGACCAGTATCCGCCACTGCGGCCGCGCCGACGCTGGTGAGCGCGCCGGTACCGGCATCGATGGTGTAGGACGAGATGCTGCCGCCCCAATTCGCCACGTAGGCGAACCGGCCGCTCGGGTCGACGGTGACGGAGGAGGAAACGGACCCCGCCGTCACGGTGCCGACACTTGTCAGGGCGCCGGTCGTGGGGTTGAGGGTGTAGGCCGAGACGGTGCCGCCCCTATTCGCCACGTAGGCGAACTGGCCGGAGGGATCGACGGTGACGGAGTAGGGATTGGCCCCCGCCGTCACGGTGCCGATACTGCTCAGTGCCCCGGTCGTGGGGTTGATAGTGTAGGCCGAGACGGTGGTGGAGCCACCATTCGCCACGTAGGCGAACTTGCCGGAGAGGTCGACAGTGACCGACTGGGCAGCGGTTCCCGCCGTCACGGTGCCGATACTGCTCAGGGCCCCGGTCGTGGCGTTGATGGTGTAGGCCGAGACGTTTCCGGAGGTTTGATTCGCCACGTAGGCGAACTTACCGGAGGGATCGACGGTGACAGAGACGGGATTGCTCCCGGCTGCCACGGGCGCGCCAATGCTGGTGAGCGCGCCGGTGCCGGCGTTGATGGTGTAGGCCGAGATGGTGCTGGAGATGTAATTCGCCACATAGGCGAACTTGCCGGTAGGGTCGACCGTGACGGACCAGGGAAAGCTCCCTGCAGCGACATAGCCGATATGGCGCAACTGGCCGGTGGCGGCGTTCACCGTGTAGATGGAAACGGTGCTATCACCGGAATTCGCCACATACGCATAGCGCGGCGCATACACGGAGGAACAAGTGATCGTGACACTGGTGACGTTCGCGGCTGAAACGGTTCCGGTGCCGCCGCTTATTGCGCAGTTCTGTGCGAGTAGGCTACTCGGCTGAGTCTTGACGGTGACGCTGTACCCCGCGCCGGAGGCCACTTTTGTGGCAAAGGTAAATGCGCCGTCCGCGGTGATCGTCAAGTCATCGGCATTGTTGTCCTGAAGTACCAGACCGGTGCCTGCAAGTCCGGTTACCGTGGCGCTTATGGTATATGCGTTGGTGGAGCAGATGACCGAGACGCCCGTGACGTTCGCGCCGGCAATCGTGCCGGCGTTGTTGTTCGCCGTGCAGGTCTGCGTCGGCCCGGAGGGCTGGGTCATGACCGTGACGGTATAACTCGCGCTGTCCGCGACCCCTGTGGCAAAGGTGAACGTACCGTTTGCCGAAACAGCAAGGCTATCGCCGCCGTTGTTCTGAAGCACAAGCCCTGTGCCGGCAAGGCCGGTGACCTCGCCTCCCACCGTGTAGCCTGAACCTGCAGGCGCCGCATCTCCTCCCCCGCCTCCCCCCCCCCCGCAATTAACCAGCGCGAGTGAACTGAATAGAACAAATGCCGCGATTACGGTGAAGCGAAAACGTGTATGTCTTGTGGTCTTCATGTATTCCTCCTGAAGTTAGTCCATATGCTGACGAGCTGTTCCGCCGCGAGCGTGATATCAGGGGCGGTTAGTACGCCCGATATCACTGCCGCGCCGTCTGCGCCTGCCTGAGCAACGAACTGAACATTCGCCTGATTGATGCCGCCGATCGCAATGACCGGGATGGCTACCGAATTTTTGATGATCGTCAGATTCTGGATTCCCTGCGTTTGTCCTGCGTCCTTGGTTGAAGATTTGAAGATGGGGCCGAACCCGATATAATCGGCACCTGCGGCCTCTGCCGCGCGGGCCTGTTCAAGATTGTGGGTTGAGATGCCGATGAGTTTGTCCCTGCCGAGCAGCTTTCGCGCGAATTCGATCGGAAGGTCGTCCTGCCCCAGATGCACGCCGTCTGCATCAACTGCCGCTGCGATGTCTGCATGGTCATTGACCAGGAAAAGCGCCTGTGCGTTCCTGGCAATCCGAGAGAGCATCAAGGTCGTTTCATGGATGCTCTTCCGCGCTCCGTTCTTGCTCCGGTACTGGAAGAACTTCACCCCCGCGTCGAGCGCCTGCCGCATCGCCTGCTCAGGACTGACGCGAAGGAGGTCCTGATCAAGGATCAGGCAGAGCCCTCTCATATCACTTTGCCGGGTTATTGTACCGCTCCATGAACTTCGTGGAAATATCGCCCTTCTGGAATTGAGGGTCGTCGAGAATTTTTATGTGCAGGGGGATCGTGGTCTTGACCCCTTCGATGATGAACTCATTCAGCGCACGCTTCATTCTCATGATCGCGTCAGCCCTCGTCTCCGCGTGCACGATCAGCTTTGCGATCATCGAATCATAATAAGGCGGGATCACGTACTGCGTGTATGCGGCGGTTTCCACCCGCACGCCGAGCCCACCCGGCGGATTAAAGGCCGTGACCGTTCCCGGCGAGGGAGTGAACTTTTCCGGGTCCTCGGCGTTGATCCTGCATTCGATGCTGTGCCCTTTGATCCTGATGTCCTTTTGGGTGAACGAAAGCGGAAGTCCCGCCGCCACACGGATCTGCTCCTTCACAATATCAATGCCCGTCACCATCTCGGTCACCGGATGCTCCACCTGGATACGGGTATTCATCTCCATAAAGTAGAATTTCCCATGCTCATCCATCAGGAACTCTATCGTGCCCGCGTTGCGGTATTTGACGGACTTGGCAATAGCAACGGCCATCTCGCCCATCTTTTTGCGCAGGCCGTCATCGACAATGACGGAGGGGGCTTCCTCGATGAGTTTCTGATGCCTGCGCTGGATCGAGCACTCCCGCTCTCCCAGATAAACAATATTGCCTTTTTCGTCGGCCATGATCTGGATCTCGATATGGCGCGGCTGGAGAATGTATTTCTCGAGATACACGTCGGCGTTGCCGAACGCCGCAAGCGCCTCGGTCTGGGCCATGACAAAGGCATTGGCGAATTCAGCCTCTTCCATCACGACCCGCATGCCTTTTCCGCCGCCGCCCGCCGAGGCCTTGACGATCACCGGGAACCCAAGTTCTCGTGCGATCTCAATGGCGCTGCTTTCCTCGGTCACGACACCCTTGCTGCCCGGCAGCACGGGCACCCCCGCCTTCTGCGCCGTTTCCCGCGCCCTGGCCTTGTCCCCCATCTGCTTGATGCTCTCGGGACTCGGTCCGATAAAACGGATCCCCGTGGAGTTGCAGATCTCGGCGAAACTCGAGTTCTCCGCCAGGAAGCCGTACCCGGGGTGAATTGCCTCGGTATCAGTGATCTCGGCTGCGCTGATGATGCTCGGCACGTTCAGATAGCTGTCGGAGCTCTTCGGCGGGCCGATGCACACGCTTTCATCCGCAAAGCGCACGTGCAATGAGTTTGCGTCCGCGGTGGAATGCACGGCAACGGTCTTGATGCCCATCTCCTTGCATGCCCGGATGATACGGAGCGCGATCTCGCCGCGGTTGGCGATCAATATTTTTTTAAACACTCATCCACCTCAACGCCATTATTTTACCTTTTCAATGTCACCAGCAGTCCTAATTCTGCTCGATCACGAAAAGCGGCTCGCCATACTCCACGGGGGCGCCGCTCTCCACCAGTATCTGAACGATCTTCCCGGCACCCTCGGACTCGATCTCATTCATGAGTTTCATTGCTTCGATGATGCAGAGCACCTGGCCTTTTTTCACTACGTCGCCGACCTCCACATACGCAGGTTTGTCCGGAGAACTTGACCGGTAGAACGTGCCGACAATGGGAGAGGTCACCTTGATGATGTTCGTTTTGACCGGCTCCGTTGCTTTCTCGGCAACACCCTCGGGTGCCGGCGTTACGGTGACCGCCGGCGCCACAATGGCCGCCGGCGGATATTCCATGCGCGGCATGGAGGGATGGAAAGTGACGTCGCCGCCCTTCCGGAGCCGTACTTTCACGCCGGAACGTTCGATCTCCAGTTCCGAGATGTCGGTGTTTTTCATCAGCTCTATCAGTTCCTTGATCTCTTTCAGGTTCATGACTACTCCTTTTTCACGTCGCTGATATGATAGTGAACTGGTCTATTTCTTGACCCGCTCGATAAAGGTCCCCGTGCGCGTGTCTACTTTGATGCTGTCGCCCTCGTTCATGTAAAGGGGTACCTTGACCACTGCACCGGTCTCAAGGGTTGCCGGCTTGGACCCCCCCGAGGCAGTGTCGCCCCGCACACCCGGATCTGTCCTGGCGATCACCAGTTCCACAAACATGGGCACTTCAATGTTGATCGGCATCCCCTTGTGATAGAGGACCTTGATCTCCATGTTCTCTTTGAGATAATTGGTGCTGTCGCCAAGCTGCTTTTCGTTCAGGGAGACCTGTTCGTAGCTGGTGGTGTCCATGAACACTCGGTCCTTGTCGGCGCCATAGAGGTACTGCATGGTCTTTTCCTCGAGGTCGGGGACATCCACTTTTTCACCCGCTCTGAAGGTCTTGTCGGTCACATTCCCCGATTTGAGGCTTTTGAACTTGGTTCTCACGAATGCCCCGCCCTTGCCGGGCTTCACATGCTGAAACTCCACGATCACGAACGGCTCACCGTCGATCTCGATTTTTAAACCATTTCTAAATTCTGTTGTAGATACCTGCACTTATTTACTACCTCCCTTTCATATTACGTGATGATGTTGCAATTTAACATTTGTTGTTTATCAACAGGTTAGACATTGTATGCTCTAGAAGATATTTAATCCATCCAGCTCTTTCGGAAGCGTGGTCAGCACCTTGGCACCTTTGTCAGTTACCTGGATCATGTCTTCGATGCGAACCCCTCCCCAACCAGGGATATACACGCCGGGCTCAACCGTGAACACCATGTTTTTTTCAACCGTATCCCTGGACAACTGAGACACGGCCGGCCCTTCATGGACCATGAGCCCGATGCCGTGACCGGTGCCATGACCGAAGTGTTTTCCGTGTCCCGCCCCTTTGATGACCTCCCGTGCGGCATCGTCAACAGACTTGCATGGAATACCGGGCCTGACGGATCGGATCGCTGCTGCTTGCGCTTGCAGGACAATCTCATAGATCTGTCGCTGTTTGGAGGAAGGCCGCCCGACACAGAAGGTCCGCGTTATATCGCTGTAATACCCATTCGCTTCGGCGCCGAAATCAAAGGTCACCAGATCGCCTTTTTTAATGCGCCGATTGGTGACCGAGGCATGGGGCATGGCCCCATGAGCGCCTGAAGCAACAATCGTATCAAAAGCCGCCTTGCGGGCGCCTTTCTCCCGCATCAGATATTCGAGCTTCGATCCGAGACCCTGCTCCGAGGCGCCCGGCTTGATATCCGCCTTTAACTCCAGGAACGCTTCCTCGGCCCGGCGGATTGCCGTGCGGATATTCGCAAGTTCGTGTTTGTCCTTCTGCTGTCTGAGCGTCCTGACCAGATCAGCGTGTCCCTTCAGCTTAAACCCATTTTGTTTGAATTTTTTAAGCCCTTCGACCGTGAGCGCTGACTCGTCAAACCAGAGCGTATCAACACCCATACGCTCGGCGGCATCCCGGACAGCCTTGCAGTGATCTTTTTTTTGGATCAGGATCGTGATGCCGGTGGTTTCGTTACGGGCCTGCACATTGTATCGGAAATCGGTGATCAGACATGACCTGCCGGAAGCGACCAGCAGGGAACCAAACGAACCGGTAAATCCGCTCAGATAGCGAATATCTTCGCGCCGGGTCACGAGAAGTGAATCGAGCCCGTTCTCGCTCATGATCTGCCTGAGCCTGGCGAGACGGTCCTGTTCAGGCCTCCGCATCACTTCTTGTTCCCACCGGCCTTCCCGAACCCGGCCGCTGCCCTGAAAGCGAGGAGGTAGCTTTCGGCCCCAAAACCGGTGACCTGTCCTATTGCCACACCGGAAATGTATGAATGCTTCCGGAACTCCTCACGTTTATAGATATTGGAGATATGCGCTTCCACGGTCGGTATGCCGGTGGATGATATCGCGTCCCGGAGTGCCACGCTGGTGTGCGTGTACGCGCCCGGATTGATCACGATGGCCCCGTAGACGCCCATGGCTTCCTGGATCTTCTGGACCAGTTCGCCTTCGTGATTCGACTGATAGAAAGACACTTCCACGCCGAGTTCCTTGGCAAGTAAGGAAAGCCGGTTGTTAATATCGTCGAGCGTGAAGGTGCCGTATATATCAGGCTCGCGCTTGCCGAGAAGGTTCAGGTTGGGCCCGTGCATGACCAGGATTTTCATGTTTCCCCCGCACAAAATAAAAAACTGCCCAAGGCAGTTTTTGGATATACCGCACAGCAGAGAAAAGTCAATGTTCTCAAAACTCTTTGAGCAGCCTGGGCGCCGCCATCCGAAGGAGGAACCTTCCTTTGCCGAAATTTCCGTCAGGTTTTATGATCAAAACGAAAAAATACTCATCGTTCAGCCTGCGCAGCATGATCATTGCTTTGTCCGCGATGACCGTCACTTCCTTCGTGGAGCCCATCTCCGCGGATTGGGAGCCTTTCTCTATTTCCTTAAGGAGCGATGAAAATTCAACGGTCATGGACTGGATGTCCATATCGCTGCTTTTGGCATATTCTTCGACAGGAATGCCGTCAAGACCCACGATCAGCGCGCCAAGGGCTCCTTCCGTGCTATTGACCACTTCTTTCAGGATATCGGCAAAGGGCATTTATTTCTCCTTTTTAATAGTAGTGAGCCAGGTTTCCAAACGCGCGATCGTTTCCTTGCGCCCGGCAATATGAGGGACGGATGTCTCGTGTTCTTGGTGAGAAGTTGCTTCCAGGGGCTCCTGCTCAATTTTAGGGGGGACATACTCCCGCGGTTCGAAATTTACCTTTAAACCGGTCTGCGCCTGGACAGAAGAGTCCTCCAAGACGGTGAATCCTTCACCTTCCCCTGCCGTCGTTTGGGCTTTCGGCCCTGCTTCAGGTTGATACGTACCGAACCCGGCATCGATATTCTCTTCCGATGACTTTTCCTCCGGCCCGACGACTGTATCCGGTTCCGCAACAACCTCAGCGTCTATGAACAGTTCGTCCAGTTCAACGGTCGGGACATGATCCCGGCCTTCAGTGACGGCCTCAGGTTGAAAACCTGTTGTATCCTCGTTTTGTTGCGGCAGGTGCTCTTCCAGCGGTTCTATTACAACTTCACCGGCTTTATCAGCAGGGATGTATTCCCGCGCTTCCTCTGCACCGAAAATATCCTCTTCAATTTTTTGTTCTGCTGCCGGAGTAACCGTCCGGGCAACTGCGGCCCTCACCCATGACAGTTTGTCCTGCAACCCCCGGCTGTTGGGTTTATCAACCAGCATCCGCTCGTAAATTTCAACGGCTTTTTCAAAGAAGCCCTGGGAAATATAAAGTTCTGCGAGCGTGTCGGTTGTGAAATCATCTGATTTTCCCGAAATGTCTTCGGATGACGGTTCCGGGACATTTTCAAGGACCTCTTCGCCGAATCCGGTTTCAACGATCTTATCTGCGCTTATTTCCTCGGAAACATCCGTCGGGATCGTTTCCCTGTCCTCACCATTGAATGGTTCTGTTTCAGGCCCGATGTCCTGGCTGACGACCGGCTCATCCGGATGTTGATCGCCCGTTGGAAAATCAAGGTCAAAACTTTCTGCCGCGACAACCGAAGGTACTGCCGGGAGTTCATGTGCCTCAGGAAGACCAATGCCGGCCGCCGGCGGTTCCTGCGCAGAAGCCTCCGGCTCCAGCGGTTCCACGACAAGAACCTCTTCCGGCTCTTCCGTTTCCGTCACCGAAGATGCCGACGCTTGCGCCGTCTCTGTAAATGGTGCCGGTGATACCGCCTGAGACACCGGCGGAGTTTCGACAGGTGTTATTGGCTCAACGTTCGATGGTTGAGAAGGAACAGGTCCAGGTGCCTGTTGGGGTGCCGCTGTTGATGCCGGTTGTTCCTGTTTACTTGCCTGCTCAACCGTTCCCTTCGCCTTTAACGCCTGGATTTTTGAACTGACATCCCGGCCTGCTTCGACATCTGAAATCAGGGAAGCCAACTCCCCATCACCAGTGTTGAGAGAGAGGGCAATTTTATAATGCGGAAGCGCATCAAGGGGCCTGTTCTGACGAATAAGAAGATCGCCCAGCTTTTTTTGGGCCATAACATTATCCGGGCTCGTCTTCACGACCTCTTCAAATTCCTTTTGCGCGCCTGCCAGATCTCCCTTTGCCAGCAGGAGTTTCCCAAGGGAGGACCGTGCGGTAACATAGTCCGGATTGTTTTTAAGCCCCTCCAAAAGCACATGGATGGCCATCTCAATGTCCCCGGCTTTTTTGTACTCTTCAGCGAGCGGGACAAAAAGCTTTGACTTGGGGTCTTTCGAAATACGCCCCGTTAACTTGGCTATTTCGGAGGTTTCTTTATCCATGGAATTTGCTTGTCATATCAAACTGATAGAAGAAATTTTACCAAACAATGGCAACTAATGTCAAGGTAATACTTTTCTGCGAAGTGCAATACAAACGGCAAACGCAAAACAACGTTTAGCATGCAGCATAAATGGATTGGAAACAACCTGTATCCATGACTGACACTGGCCGAAGCATTCGCCAGGTGGGGAGGGAGATTACGAGAGGTTACTAACTTGATAAATGCGCACGTTCGAGTTCCACAGAGAAAACAGCGTCGCTAACGACGTATCGTTAAGACTGGCGGGCTGCAGAATATCTTTTTCAATTACCGGCAAAAGAAAAAACCTTGACAATGAGCCCCCCATTCTGCTATTTTACCGTCTCGTCAAGCAGTCGTCAAAAACTGCCGAGGTAGCTCAGTTGGTAGAGCAGAGGCCTGAAAAGCCTCGTGTCCGCAGTTCAATTCTGCGCCTCGGCACCATTCTTTTATTTATTCCGCGTTCGATTATTCCTTGTCAAACAATCCCAACTGCAGCAACTTCTCGCCCGGAAACGGCACTGGATACGCCCCGTCAAAACACGCGGAGCAGTAATTCATGCGGTGCGGAACCACCTTTTGGATACCGTCCATGCTGATATATCCAATTGTGTCCGCGGTTATGTACTTCCTGATCTCTTCGATGCTGTGCGTTGAAGCAATGAGTTCCTGTCTCGTTGGCGTATCAATGCCGTAGAAGCACGGGAACGCCGTCGGCGGAGAACTGACCCGCATATGGATCTCCGTGGCGCCCGCGTTCCTTATCATCTTGATGATCTTTTTGCTCGTGGTGCCTCGCACGATGGAATCATCCACCACAACCACGCGTTTGCCTTTGAGCGCGTCCTTAACCGGGTTAAGCTTGATCTTGACCCCGAAGTGTCTGATGGTCTGGCGCGGCTCGATGAACGTGCGGCCCACGTAGTGGTTCCTGATAAGGCCGGTGTCAAAAGGAATTCCGGCTTCTTCGGCATATCCCAGGGCCGCAGGCACTCCGGAATCCGGGACCGGGATGACAACGTCAGCCTCTATTCCGGTCTCGCGGGCGAGTTGTCTGCCGAAATTCTTCCGGATCGTATACACATTCTGGCCGAAGACCATGCTGTCAGGCCGGGCAAAATAGATGAACTCGAAAATGCAGTGGGATGGCTCCGCCGGCTTGAAGGGAAATGATGAACGAATGCCATGATTGTTGATCACAACCATCTCGCCAGGCGCGATGTCGCGGATGTGGGTGGCCTCGATCAGATCGAAGGCGCAGGTCTCTGAAGCGACAACATACCCGTTGTCAAGTTCGGCCAGCGAGAGCGGTCGAAACCCGTTCGGGTCCCGGACCGCGATAAGTTCATCTTCGGTGATAATGAGCAGACTGTAAGCGCCCTGGACATGACTGAGGGCGTCGATGATCCTGTCGTGCAGAGTGGACATGCGAGACTGGGCAATAAGATGGACGATCACCTCGCTGTCCATGGTGGACTGGAAAATGGAGCCGTACGCCTCAAGTTCGTCCTTGAGGATGCCGGCGTTTACCAGGTTGCCGTTGTGGGCGATGGCAAGACCACCCAGCGCGAAATTCACGAGGATCGGCTGGATGTTGATCGCGACGCTGTCGCCGGTGGTCGAATAGCGGTTGTGTCCGATGGCGCTATGCCCGGGAAGTTTTTTTATTCGATCTTCGGTGAAGATGTCCGCAACGAGACCCATTGACTTTTCGCTATAGAGCTTCTTGCCGTCGGACGAAACGATCCCCGCCGACTCCTGGCCGCGGTGTTGCAGTGCGTAAAGCCCCAGGTAGGTGAGGTTCGCCGCATCGAGATGACCGAAGATCCCGAACACGCCGCATTCTTCATGAAATTTGTCGAACATACGTTTGTGTCCTTTCACCACTAAGACACTAAGGCACGAAGAAAGGCTTGAATGGTTTACTTCGAGTCTTCGCCTGCCCCGTTAGAAATTGCAATGCTTTCTGATGGGGTGAACCTTCATGGTGATTATTTATTTTTTTTCTTAAAGACCCTTTTAAAGATATAATCAACGTTCGTGAGCGTACGGGAAAGAGCAAAGCAGTCATCGATCTCCTTGCCGCTCAAGTAGCTGTGGATATCCTGATCGTTCTTCAGCCGCTGCTTGAAATCGCCGCCCTGTTTCCACACTTCCATGGCATTCCGCTGCACAAGGGAGTAGGCGGCCTCGCGCGTGAGCCCCTTGCCCACGAGCGCAAGCATCACGGTCTCTGAATGGAAAAGCCCTCTGGAGATCGCCATATTGCGCTGCATGTTCTTGGGATAGACAAAAAGCCTGTCGATCAGGGTATTGAAACGCGCCAGCATGTAATCAATGAGGATAATGCTGTCGGGTATGATGATCCGCTCGACCGACGAATGACTGATGTCCCGCTCGTGCCACAGGGCGACATTTTCCATCGCAGCGATCGAGTTCGCGCGCACGACGCGGGCGAGACCGGAAAGATTTTCTGCTGAGATCGGGTTCCGTTTGTGAGGCATGGCGGAAGAACCCTTCTGGCCTTCCGAAAAATATTCCTCCGCCTCAAGCACCTCGGTCCGTTGAAGATGGCGGAGCTCAATGGCGAATTTTTCGAGCGATGACGCGATAAGGGCAAGCACCGTCAGGAACTCGGCATGCCGGTCACGCTGGACCACCTGCGTCGCAACCGGTTCGGGTTTAAGACCCAGTTTGCGGCAAACGTAAGTCTCTACAAAAGGGTCGATGTTCGCGAAGGTCCCGACCGCGCCGGAAACCTTGCCGACGCTGATCACGTCCCGTGCTCGCAGCATGCGTTCGAGGGCCCGCTGCATTTCCTCGTACCAGAGGGCCATCTTGAGGCCGAAGGTGACCGGCTCCGCGTGCACCCCGTGTGAACGGCCGATCATCACCGTTTTTTTATACCGCAATGCCTGCTTTTTGAGTGTTTTGATAACAAGGCGGATATCATCGATGATAATGTCCGATGACCGTTGCATGAGCACGGCAAGAGAGGTGTCGAGGACATCCGAGGACGTGAGGCCGAGATGGATGTAGCGGGAATCGGGGCCGACATGCTCGCCGACAGCGGTAAGAAAAGCGATAACGTCGTGTTTCACGGTCTTTTCAAGAGCGTCGATCCGCTTTACCCTGAAGTCGGCTTTTTTCTTGATCGTGGCGAGCGCCCGTGCCGGGATCAGCCCCAGTTTTGCGTTCGCCTCGCAGGCAAGAAGCTCTACCTCGAGCCAGGCGCGATATCTGTTTTCCGGTTCCCAGAGAGTGGCCATCTCCGGTCTGCTGTAGCGAGGGATCATCAGGATCTCCTGTTTCCGTTATGCCTTGATCAATCGTGAAAGATTTTCGTAGGCTTCGACATCCGAAGCAATTACATGAACATCGAAGCCGCGTCCGCCGGCGCCCTCGTTCAATCCCTGATGCAGAGCGCTCATCCCGCCGTCCCGAGGCATATCAACGGATGGAAAATATTCAATTGCCGCGCTCCTGACACCCGCTCCCACGGCACTGGCCGCCGCGGTCCTCGCCGCGCTTCTCAGCGTTGTCAGGGTCAACCCGGCCCGGGGTCCCAACCCCACCAGGAAGATCTTTTGCGCGGGCACCTTGCCCTGTGAGGTTACGAGGGCCACGTCACCGAGCGCTCCGCGAAGTTTCTTCGTGAGAATGAGCGATGAGAGGGAGCCGCAGAGCAGCCAGTCGAGCTCTCCGGCAATGCCCTTCAGCGGCCGGACATCCTCATAAAAACCGACGATCAGGGCTTCTGTCGCAAGTTTCGTTATGTCCTGAAGGATTACCTTCACCGTCACGCTGGACATCGCCCCTTCTTCCTACGACCCACTCGTTGATGGGCTGGTTGAAAATAAAGAACTTCACGCGCAGACGCAACGTCGCGCGGAACGGCATATTGAAATGTGGGGCTGTTTCCGCGTGTCTTCGTGAGTTGTTTGAAACCGGACTTGCTACGACCCTGTCTTTCCCTCATCGAGGTTGCCGGTTGTCCTGGCAACACTGTCCAGAATGCCGTTCACAAACGAACCGGATTCTTCGGTACCGTATTTTTTGGCGATTTCTATGGCCTCATTGATCGTTACACTGGTGGGAATATCCATCCGGTGAAGAATTTCATATACCGCCATTCTGAGCACATTCCGGTCAACCACGGACATGCGGTCGAGGCTCCAGTTCTTTGCGCATGCGTGGATCAGCTTGTTGATCTCAGCCAGGTGCTTATAGGTCCCCTTGATGATCTCTTCTGCAAAGATCTTGACCTCTTCGTCCGGCTGGTACTCTGTCCAGAAATGCCTCAGGACAATAGCTGAAGGCTTCTCTTTTCTGATATCGAGCTGGAACAATATCTGGAGCGCATACTCCCTTGCCTTGCGTCTCTTCATACCCTGTCGCCTTACCGCCGTTCCTGCGCATGCATCCGCTGTTAAGCCAGCTGTTTCACGACGTTCGCCATCTCGATGGCTGAGAGAGCCGCGTCCCAGCCCTTGTTGCCGCTCTTGGCGCCGGCGCGCTCGATCGCCTGTTCAATGGTGTCGGTGGTCAGAACCCCAAAGATGACCGGCAAACCTGTTTCCTGGGAAACCGAGGCCACGCCCTTGCTCACCTCGGCGCTCACATACTCGAAATGCGGCGTCGCGCCGCGGATCACCGCGCCGAGACAGATGATGGCGTTGAGTTTTCTGGACTGCGCAAGCATCTTGGCTGCAAGCGGGATCTCGTAAGCCCCGGGGACCCTCACCATCTCAATGTCGGCCTCGGCTACCCCGTGCCGCTGCAATCCATCGAGAGCGCCGTCCACCAGCCTGCTCGTGATGAAATCATTGAACCGGGCGGCAACAATCCCGATCTTCAGACCCTTGCCGCTCAAATCTCCCTGAATTATCTTCGTCATCAAGCCCTCCTGTCGTCGGGAAAATCCAAATTCAAAATTCCAATTTCCGAAACGTTTGTGATTTGGCGTTTGAAAATTGTAATTTATTTGATATTTGGTGCTTGTTTATTGGTAATTGCTTGTTTTATACCTTTTCCAGCATATGCCCCATCTTGTTCTTCTTCACCTTGAGGTAATGGATGTTTTTGGAATGGGGATGCGTTTCGATCGGCATGCGCGCTACAACGGTCAATCCATAGCCTTCGAGACCCACGATCTTTTTGGGATTATTCGTCAGAAGCCGGATCTTGCGGACACCAAGGTCGCGCAGGATCTGCGCGCCGACGCCGTAGTCCCTGAGATCGGCCTTGAATCCGAGCGCCAGGTTCGCCTCAACCGTGTCCTTGCCCTGGTCCTGAAGCTCGTATGCCTTGAGCTTGCCCTCAAGGCCTATGCCGCGGCCTTCCTGGCGCATGTATAAGATCACGCCCTTGCCTTCTTCGTCGATTATCTTCATGGCGTTGTGGAGCTGGTCGCCGCAGTCGCAGCGAAGCGAACCGAATACATCGCCGGTGAGACACTCGGAGTGTACCCGCACCAGCACCTCATCATCCGGTTTGATGTCGCCCTTTACCAACGCGATGTGATTCATCCGATCGATGTCGTTCGCATAAAGGATTGCGGTAAAGTCGCTCCCGTAGCTGGTCGGCATTTTTGTGACCGCCACCCTGCGCACGAGCGACTCTTTTCTGACCCGGTAAGCGATCAGGTCCTTCACCGTGATTATCTTAAGGTGAAATTTTTTGGCGAATTCCATGAGCTGCGGAACACGGGACATCGTGCCGTCATCGTTCATGATCTCGCAGATCACTCCTGCCGGATACAGCCCCGCGAGCCGGGCAAGGTCCACGGACCCTTCGGTCTGGCCTGCGCGCTGAAGCACGCCGCCCACTCGCGCGCGGAGCGGGAACACATGCCCCGGACGGGCAAGGTCCGCCGGCTTGGACTTGGGATTGATGGCGGTCAGGATCGTCAAAGCCCGGTCAGCCGCGGAAATACCCGTGGTCACGCCCTTCTTCGCTTCGATGGAGATCGTGAACGCCGTGCCGAACGACGACGTATTGTCCGTGGTCATCATCGGCAGCTGCAGTTGTTCCACGCGCTCGGACGTAAGAGACAGGCAGATGAGCCCGCGGCCGTGCATGGCCATAAAATTGATGGCCTCGGGGGTTACGGCTTCCGCAGCCATGGTCAGGTCCCCTTCGTTCTCCCGGTCCTCATCATCAACAAGGATGACCATCTTGCCGTTCTTGATATCGGCGATGGCCTCTTCGATCGTGTTAAACTTCATACAATCACCTCAGAGTAGCGGGGACAGGGGCCGGTAAACAGGGGGGGAAAGGAATACTGCCTCTTGCTGAACCCCTACCCCCGGACGCCGAACCCTTTTATTTACGCAAATCCATTCTTTCTCAATAATTCCAGGCTCACTTCGCCTTCGACCCTGCCCTGCAGAAGCCGTTCAACGTATTTTCCGATCAGATCAGACTCCAGATTTACACTGTCACCCGCTGACTTGAACCCCAGCGTCGTAAGCTTCGCGGTATGAGGTATCATGGCGATGGAAAAACCGGTTTTATCAACATCGGCAACCGTAAGACTGATCCCATCGATCGCGATCGAGCCTTTTTTTATTACATATCTCAGCACGGTCTCCGGTGCATCAATGAAGATCCGCCAGCCATTTCCCTCTTCACGCCTCTCACGGACCCGTCCCACCCCGTCAACGTGACCGCTCACCAGGTGGCCGCCGATCCGCGCTGACAACTGAAGGGCCCGCTCGAGGTTGACCTTTGAGCCGTTCCTCAGGTCCCCGAAGTTCGTGACCTTCAGCGTTTCCACTGCAACATCGGCTGAAAAATCGCTTGTCGAGATATCGACGACGGTGAGGCAGACGCCGTTCACGCAGATGCTGTCGCCGGTACCTGTGCTGCCGAGCACCAGGGACGCGGATATTGTCAAACGGGCCGCTCCCGCGTCACGCCGGAGCGCCTTCACACTCCCCATCTCTTCAACGATCCCGGTGAACATCGTTATCCTTCTTTTGCATCCGCCGGCGCTTCGCACTCGGTAGAAATGAACACGGTCGGCATTGAAATCCTGGGGTTACAATAAACCGTGTAATCCTTTACAGGGGTGCCGCGAAGAACAACCCCCACCCTTGTTCCCTGCCGGTGAGGCGGAGAAACAGAGGTGGGGGTGCTTTTATCTTTGGGTACCTGTGGTTAATAAAACCGTAGTGCCCCTATTTTAACGGCGGCAGCAGGACGATCTCAATACGGCGATTCGCACTCTTTCCCTCATCGGTGTCGTTCGGAGCGACCGGCTGGTATTCACCATAGCCCGTCGCGGACAGAAGGATCGGATTGATGCCGCCGGTCTCCTGGAGATACCTCGCCACCTCGGTTGCCCGGGCAGTCGAGAGCTCCCAGTTTGTGGGGAACCGTTTTCTGAGCTCGCTCACGATCTTCACATTGTCCGTGTGCCCTTCGACCTGAATGCGCTTGTCTTTTACGTCTTTCAGGATGCTGATCACCTTGTCCATGACCGCTTTCCCTTCCTTGCTGATCTCCGTACTGCCGGAGGGGAAGATGATCTTGTCCACCATGGTCATGGTCAGGCGGTTCTTCATCTCCGTGATCTTCACCTGACCTTCCCTGATCTCTTTTTCGAGCTTCTTCTGGAGATCCTGATAGGTCTGCGTGGCCTTCTCAAGCTGCTCGGCCTTCTCGGCCTTCAGCGACAGCTCGTTGTTCTTTACCTGGAGCTCGTCCCTCTCTTTCTGGATCGCATCTTTTTGCTTTACGAGAGCCCCCCTGTCCATTTTGAGCACTTCGACGTCGCTGGTCAGGGTCTTTACCTGCGCCTGCAGGTCTTCACTTTGCGATGAGAGGGTCAGTGCTTCCTTTGCCTTGAGGTCGTACGTTGATTGCGAGACGCAGCCGATCAGGAGCAACAGAACAACTACTGATAAAACAGAAACTTTTTTCATAGTATCCTCCTTATCATTGCCATGCGCTGGTTGAACATGAGATGAAAAACTGTCGTTATAATAACTTCAGCGTGGTTTATTGTCAAGAATATTGTAGCAAAAAGAGGATGTTATTGAGGGCTCAGTATATCGTTGGGGGTGAAATATTCGAGGTTCGGGTTCAAAACCGGCGGTTGATCCAGGAGTCTGTTCCCAGCGAACAGTTTGAGAATACAATATGCAAACGGAGGGTGGATTGCTCATGTTTTTTCAAAACACGGGATACACACAACCTTGCCGTTCTTCTCACGGCTGCGGGATTCCATGAACTTCTCACCGCAAAGGAAACAACGCAGCGAACCGCGAATCGCTGCTTCTTCCGGTGGAGGCGATGAGGCCGGCGTCATGGTGAATATCTCCTGCTCATCAGCCTTCAGGATCGCCGAGGCCTTTTCCATCTTGAACATCTGCATCTCGCGGGACACGTCCTCCCCCGCCGCCTCCCGCTTCTTGAGCCCGGGAAAACGCTGATCATTCTCGAACCCGCGGTAATCCTCGGATATGCGAACGCCCCGACCGGTGCGGCGATTCGTGAATGTGTATACATGCTTGCCGTAATCGTGGAAGATGAGGTTACCCTTCCCGAAGGTGCAGCCCGTGATGAACTGGACGGCATCGACGGCGCAGGAATCGTTCTCCACGATTGCGACCAATTCCTCGTCCTGCGGCCGGTCGGCCGTAAGCTCGCGCAGCGCCGCCTTTGCCACGCGAAAGCCGAGCGCAAGCCCCGGGCAGAGGTGGCCGTGGAATTGGATGGTATCCCTAAGTTCTGTTCCCTGCAAATCCTTCATAACAGCACCTCATTATTCTCGAGGGACGATGGTAATGCAAGACGGACGATGGACGACCGTTCGCTATCGCTCACTAGGACGATAGACGAAAAGTCCATTGCATCTCTCGTCCGTCGTCCGTCGTCTTTCGTCCTTCGTCCCTCGTCCATCGTCCGTCGTCCCTCGTCCGTCGTCCCTCGTCACTCGTTTACTTCCTCATCACCAGCTTCGCCGCGAGAATCGCCTTCGCCCGCTTAAGATGCTTCTTCACCGCTTCGCTGTCGTCGATGGCAAGGTGTATCTCGCGCGACACTTCTTCTTCCCCAGCCTCACTCGCCTTAGCGGCCCATTCCGTATAGTTCTCAGCATGGCTGTCGCCGTGTTCGATCCAGTGCTCGATCATCAGCTGCAGCTTTCGCAGGGTCTCGGTTTCACCAGGATCATGGTCTTGACCAGGTCTGTGCGTATGATGTTTATGGCTGTCGTGCATAGCGCCTCCGTTCGAATGATAGTGTCCATAGTGGCCATGGCGGTGGACATGAGCGGTATCGCCATGCTGGTGCGCGTGTTCGTGGATCAGGTTGACCTTGAGCAGCAAATCGTCATTACCGATGATCTCAGAAAACGGCCCATCCGCGGCAATGGAGTGGTCTTCCGAAAGCACGATGGCCCGGTCCGCAATGTCTCCGGCGATCGACAGGTCGTGCGTTGCCGCAATGATGGTCTTGCCTTTTTTGTGCAAATCCCGCAGGAGCTCAATGAGCCAGACCTGCGTCCGCGGATCCAGCCCGCTCGTGGGCTCGTCGAGCAGCAGCACATCAGGATCAGTGGCAAGGCTCGATGCGATGGCGACCTTCTTTTTTTGGCCGTCCGAAAGGGTATGGGGAGCCCGGCCCCGCAGGTCCGCGATGCGGAGCGTTTCGAGCAGTCCCTCGACGGTTATTTTCACCTCTGCGTCGGAAAATCCAAGCTGGAGAGGACCAAAAGCCACGTCGTCCCAGACCGTTGCTGAGAATAATTGAACATCCGGGTTCTGGAACACGAAGGCCACCCGTTTTCTGAAATCAAGGGAAAAAGCGAGGTCCTCCAGCGCGACCTCCGATAATGGCTTGCCGAACGCATGGACCGTCCCCATCCCGGGAAAAACAAGGCCATCGAGCATTAAAAGGAGCGTTGATTTTCCGGTGCCGTTCGCGCCAAGGACAACTGTCCGTTCTCCCGACTGAAACTCCAGCGTCAGATCGTTCAGGACCGGCGTCCCGGAGCTATAGGAGTATACGACATTGCGCATGCTGAAAGCGGTTGTCATCTCGGCAGACCCCTTTCGATCAAGACCAGTATTCCGCTCAGGGAGATGACCGTCACCAGCCAGAGATAGTCAATCGCCCTGGCGTTGAATCCGTTGAGGGAGCGATATTCACCGCGAAAACCACGTGAGAGCATGGCATTGTAGATGTCCCCGCTCATCTCCACGGACTTTTTGAAGGTGACACCGATGCGCGAAGCAATCCAGTCCCGTTCAGCGGCAACCGGAAGCGGCCTGATGGTCCGGCTCTTCCTGGCACGATACATATCCTGGATCATCCGCAGCAGCACAAAGAGGTATCGCTCGGTCATGCTCAGGGTCAACACAAAGATCCGTGGAACGTGGAGTGAACGAAGACCGGCGAAGATCTCCGCCCAGCGGTGTGTAAGCGTGAAAAGCACGGCAAATGAGACCGAAGCTGCCACGCGCGACACAAATAGAATTCCGCCCCAGAGCCCCTGGCGCGTAACGGTAATTTCAGCCGGGATTGAATAGGGGCCCCAGGTGTGAGGATGCTTGAGCGTCATCACGGTCCAGAGCGGCTCTCCCGGCGTGATGATGTTCAGGACCGCGGGCAGAATGATGGCGGCCGCGAACAGGGGCACGAACAACCAGACCCGTTTCAGGAAGAACCAGAGCGGTATGCGGGAAACCGCGGCAAGCAGGAGGCTCAGTGCGTAGAGGACCCATATCATCCGGGGGGTGTGAAGAAAACTGATGAGCACAAGCAGGAACAGGAATGTTATGAGTTTTATCCTGACATCGAGCGATTGCAGAAACCCGGCACGGGCCGCGAACTGTTCGGAGAACAGAAACTGCTCCGCCACGTGTGAAACAGCAAGGAGTGTTTTATCCAGAAAATTAGCCTTTGACACAATGACCACCTAACGACCATTCTTCTTGCGAATCAGCGCTTTCGCGATAAGAAACATCAAACCCGAGGTCAACGCTATCCCGATTATGCCGGTGATGATATACCCGAAACTTTCTCCGGTCAAACCCCTGCCTTGCCCCGGTACAGCATAGCCCATCATCGGCGCTTCCCATTTTTGAGCAAGACGCTTCATGCCCTGAGGCATAAAACCAACCATTTTTTCGATCGTATCAGACCCCCACTCCCCCCATGCACCCTCAGACCCGAACCACTGCGGGATGATCAATCCCAGCGGCGAGAGCAACGCGAGAATGCCGATACCGATCCAGAGTTTTTTAGCGGTAGAAATTCTTTTTTCACCTTTTTTTTCATTCCGCATTCCGAAATCCGCACTCCGCATTCGACTACCCCACCATCTCAGGTTCGTTCTTCTGAAAATACTTGATGACCAGTGCCGTAACTGCGGCCTCGACAAAACCGAAGAGGAACAGATGCTCGATCGCCATTGCGGGAATGGCTATACTCAAGGGGAAAGGCGCGTACAGGGGCTGTCCTGATGAAGATCGTTCGATGATGGGCTGGATCCCGAACTGGATCGCGGTCAAAAGGGCGGAGACATTCAGACTAATATAAGCTGCTATGGCTCCTGCAACGATTCGTCTTTTGCCGCCAACTGCCGCCCCCAGTGACAAAAGGCGGTATACACCGTAGCCGACGAATACGCCCGCGATCGCCATGTTAAAACAATTCGCCCCGATTGCGGTTATCCCGCCATCACCAAAGAGCAGCGCCTGAATGATGAGCGCCACCGAGACCGCGATCATCGCGGCCCACGGTCCGATCAGGATAGCGATCAGCGTGGCGCCGGTCGCGTGTCCTGTCGTGCCTCCTATGATCGGGATATTGAACATCATGATCACAAAGCTGAATGCCGCACCGATCGAGAGGTAGGGCGCCTGTTTTGCCTTGAGGGCCCGGTTCATCTTCCATGACGCAACCGCCCAGAACGGGACCGTGATGGCATACATCGCTCCATACGTAACAGGACCAAGATAACCGTCAGGGATATGCATGCGGCCCTCTTCCTAAAACCTCCATGCCGTACCCGCGAGCACGGAATAATCCTCGGCATACTTGTTCAGACCCGCGCGCACGCCGAGATCAACATACCAGGACTTGGAAATATCGTAGATGAATCCGGCCAAAAAGGTAAATGGCCGTGAATAGGATTGGGTATCTATTGCCGCATCCGTCTCTTTCCGGCTTTCACCTGAAAGCTCCATGAGGAAACGGAAGGAATCCGTCAGCTTGTGTTCAGCGGCCAGACCGAATTTGAAAGCATAATCATGGGCATAGTGCCATCTTTTCATGTCCCTTCCGCGCACCTCGTATCCTATGTTCACATGAAAGGCATTATTGTGACATTCCTGTGAATCGATAACATTAACGCCCCACACAACATTGTTGGTCCCGAGGCCCTTTTCCACATCGCCGGTCGGCATATCAACGTATATTTCATACGCCATGGACTGTTTCACCTCGTTCTCGAATACCTGCTGCTTGAATTTGAGCCGCAGATCGCCCTTTCCGCTCGCGTATGCATCATTAACCGGGCCAGGGTCCGGCGGAGAGCCGGGTTCAGGCATGGGGCCGGGATCCAGTGTACGGTAGGGCACTTCGAGGGAAAAATTGACATGTTCGCCTGCGCCCACGGTGAAGATGGAGGTCAGCTTCGTCGACCGGAGCTCATTGTCCTTGCTGTAATCACCCGTAAGTTCAATGAGAATATTTCCTCTGCCTTCAGTTGCCGTGTCCTTCACTTGGAGCGGATGCGCTGCCCAGACCGCTGTAGGCGTCAGCATTAGTACGCATGTGACAACAGCTCTTACAAAACTCTTCATATCCTCTCCCTTACCCTTTTTATGAGCTTCTTTAATCGGTCATATAAAATTATGCCAGCTCTTTTCCAGTGGTCGTGGTCGTCAGCTTCCCGTGCTTCACGCCCCGGGTTCCGATCAGCCGGTCCGCGATCCTTCTGATCTCCTGGCTTTTTCCCTTCACGACAAGCACCTCAAGGCAATTGTGCGCGTCAAGGTGCACGTGGAGCGTGGAAATGATCCGGTGAAATGATTTGTGCTGCATGTCCGTGAGGGCGTGTTCGAGTTCGCGCGTGTGATGGTTATACACGATGGTGATCGTGCCCACGGTCTCCCGGTTTTCAGTTTTCCACTCCTGTTCGACGAGACCGTCTCGGATCATATCACGAATCGCCTCGGAGCGGCTAGTATACCCTTTTCGCCTGATGAGCGCATCAAATTTCTTTATCAATGTGCTGTCAATGGACACCCCGAACCGCGTCAGGTCGGACATAGTCACCTCCGTGTTACTAATTTTAAATAAATAGCACAGTTTGATATTTTCTGTCAAGAGCAATTTACCGACCCGCTACAATATCCTTGACAAAACCATGGACCTTTGATACGTTTACAATAATGCAGGATGATCCATCGACACTAACTTACGAGGAGACTGAAAAATGAAGAAAATACAACGGTATGTTGCATGTTTGTTTGTCCTTTCTATGCTCGTTGTTCCTTGCAGTGCGTTTGCATTCTTTGGCGCGGATGTTGGTGTGGGATACTGGAGGCAGGTACCGTCCGGCAGCTTGCAATACAAGCCGGTCTCTGCTGTAACCGGCGATATCGATATCAAAAATGACCTGCACTTTGATACCCAGAACAAACCTTTTGTCCGTGTCAAGATGGAACTCCCGCTGATCCTGCCGAACATTTATCTCATGGCCACACCGATGACCTTCGAGGGATCAGGACCGCTAACGAGGCCCATCAGTTTTGGCGATACCACATTCAATGCCAGCATCCCGATCGAATCAAAACTCAAACTGGACCATTATGATCTTGCGTTATTCTATCCCATTCCCCTGCTCAAAACAGCGACGCTCGGTGTGCTCAATGTCGAACTTGGTCTCAACGCGCGGAAATTTGACTTTGAAGGGACCATAACCCAGCCGACGTCAAATAATACCGCTTCTAAAAGTCTTTCGGTATATGTGCCGATGATCTATGGTGGAGTCCAGGTAAAACCTGTTTCGTCCTTAAGCATCGAATTTGAAATACGGGGGATCGCCTATAGCGGCAACCACTATTATGATTATTTGGGCAGGTTGAAGTTTAACCCGATCCCGCTGGTCTATGTCGCCGGTGGTTATCGGGCAGAGACTATTAAGATCGATGAGAGCGATGTGAAGGCGGATATCAAGTTCGGCGGCCCCTTCATTGAAGTAGGACTCAGCTTCTAAAAATCATAACGAAAACATTGCCCCAAAGCCCCCGGCCGTAAACCGGGGGCTTTTTGCTTCTCATGAGGTACTGTCTCCGGTATCCCCACTCCGAACTCCCAACTCCGAACTCATTACTCCTATGCCCTTGCCCCATGACCCTGTTTATGTTATATTCCCCCGGTGGAAACGAAAAGAGATGCGCTCATACTCAAGATATCCGGCTCCAACGTCGAGGGCGTTGTCGATGAAGTGGCATCCGAATTGCCGGTCAGGCTCATCCTGAACAACCAGCAGCTCGTGACGCTCCTCTGCACGCCGTCCGAACTCGAAGAGCTTGCCGTCGGCTTCCTTCTCTCGGAGGGTTTGCTCCGCGAAAGATCATCGATCAGGAGTCTGGATTTCATCGAGAGCGACGCCGCAATCCGGATCGAGTTGTCTGATCTTCCCGCGGACTGGGAGAACTTGTTCGAAAAACGCACCATCTCTTCGGGCTGCGGCAAAGGTATCACCTTCACCAGTTACCGGATTGATACCGACCGCAGGCTCGCCGTCACCGGACAGCTCGTGAGCCTCACGGGCATCAGGAACCTGCTCAATCACTTCCGGAATATATCGAAGCTCTATGTCGCAACCGGCGGAGTGCACAGCGCAGCGCTCTCGGACGGTAAAGACCTCCTGTTCTTTTCCGAAGATATCGGCAGACACAATGCCGTGGACAAGCTTATCGGGAAGGCGTTTCTTCGGTCAGTCCCGGTTGAGAACAAGGTCCTGATCACCAGCGGAAGGATCACTTCGGAGATCGTGACAAAGGCCGGCCGGAACCGCTTCCCGATCCTGATCAGCCGCGCCGCGCCTTCCTGCATGGCCGTCAGCTATGCCGAAGACATGGGCATCACGCTCGTGGGGTTTGCCCGGGGAGACCGGATGAACATCTACACCTGGCCGAACAGGATCAGGATGGAGTAGGACTGACCTGGACAAGCAGAAACTAAAAAGGCGTCTCTCGCAGAGCGCGCAGAGGACGCAGAGTTAAATCACAACAATTAAGTCTTGGCTTTAACCCAGAATATTTTAAGCTTTTCTCTGCGAACTCTGCGGAAGTCCTAAGTGGCCGCTTTTCATTCATAGGCTACTGCGAGAAATTTTATTTGGTTTTATCTTCGTTCATTTACATCCAGCTTCAGCTTTGAATACGTTAAAGGAGAACTATGAACAACGCTCTGCACGAATTTAACTCCGAGCCGATGATCGCTTATTTTTCCATGGAGATCGGAGTGAAAAACGACATCCCAACCTACAGTGGCGGCCTCGGAATCCTCGCGGGCGACACGATCAAATCCGCAGCGGATCTCAACCTTCCCCTTGTGGCCGTGACGCTGATCACGCACAAAGGCTACTTCAATCAGGAAATCGATGCGAACGGCTGGCAGAAGGAAAAACCGACGGTCTGGGACCCGGCACAATACATGACGCTTCTGCCCGCGAAAGTCACGGTGCTTATCGAAGGCCGGGAGGTCTCGATCCAGGCGTGGATGTATCGGGTTATCAGTCCCACCGGAGGCAAGGTGCCTATTCTCTTTCTGGACACGGACCTGCCCGAGAACGGAACAGAGGATCGGCGCATCACGGATTCCCTCTACGGCGGGGACATCACCTACCGGATCAAACAGGAGGTCGTGCTCGGTATGGGTGGTGTGCGCATGCTCCAGGCCCTTGAATTCCACATCAAGAAATTTCACCTGAACGAGGGACATGCGAGCTTTCTGGCGCTCGAACTGCTGCTCCGGTTCAAACGCGACATCGAAAGTGTGTGGGACGAGCGATCGGTATGGGACATCGGCAGAGTGCGCGACCTCTGCGTTTTCACCACGCACACACCCGTGGAGGCGGGCCACGACAAGTTCCCCTACCCCCTCGTCAAACAGGTCATCGGCGAGATCATCCCGTTCGACGTGCTCAGGGACCTTGCGGGCAAAGACAACCTGAACATGACGATGCTGGCGCTCAACCTGAGCAAGTACATCAATGGAGTCGCGAAGAAGCACGGCGAGGTTTCGCAGCACATGTTCCCCGGATACCACATCCACGCCATCACCAACGGCGTACACACGTTCACCTGGACCTGTAAAGAAATGGCGAAACTCTATGACCGATACATCCCCGGCTGGGCCAATGAACCCGAGCTCTTCGTCCGGTCCGGCAACATCCCCGAGCTGGAGATGTGGGAAGCACACCGTGAAGCAAAGAAGAGGCTCCTTTCCTACGTCGGCGATGCCACCGGTGTGATCATGGACCCGAATGTCCTCACCCTCGGTTTTGCACGGCGGGCCACCGCGTATAAACGTCCTCACCTTGTGTTCTCCGACATCGGTCGGTTGCTGAAGATCAGTGAAAAGGGGAAACTCCAGATCATCTATGCGGGCAAGGCGCATCCCCACGACGACAATGGGAAGCAGCTGATCCAGGGCATCTACGGATACCGCGACAAGCTCAAGGGAAGGATATCCGTCGTTTTTCTTCCCGGCTACGACATGGACATTGCGCTCAAGCTCGTCTCCGGCGTCGACGTCTGGCTCAACACGCCGCTCAGGCCGCTCGAGGCTTCGGGCACAAGCGGGATGAAGGCGGCGCACAACGGCGTAGTGAACTTCAGCGTGCTGGACGGATGGTGGATCGAGGGGCACATCGAGGGATTTACCGGATGGTCCATCGGCGGCATGCCCACCGAGAAGGCGCTGCCCGGCCTTGGCGGGGATGCCGAGGACGCGGAAGACCTCTACAACAAACTTGAAAAGCTCATCATTCCCAAATATTATGACCCTGACAAGAGTCACTGGAGCGGCATGATGAAGAACGCGGTCAGCAAAAACGCCTACTACTTCAACAGCCACCGCATGATGCGGCGATATGTTACAGAGGCGTACATTAGATAAATTTTAGAATGCGGATCATTCGACAGTCTCATGATGATGAGCACCGTCGAACCATTTCGAAATGCGGATTGAAAACCGAAACTTTCTGCTGCCTTTTTTTATTCCACAATCCGCACGCTGCAATCCGCATTCGGCTATATCCCTTCCGCCTCCTGCGTCACGCGGAGCACCTCTTCTATCGTGGTGATCCCGGCCGCGGCTTTGATCAAGCCTGCCTGGCGCAGGGTCTTGAATCCTGCTTGCGCGGCCGCGATTTTTATGGCAGAGCTTGATGCCTTGGAAATGATCAGTGTTCTGACCGCTTCGGTCATGTCCATCAACTCATAGAGACCGACCCTGCCCTGATACCCCGTTTTCTTGCACGCGGTGCACCCCTCGCCCCGATAGAAGGACACGTTGCCGGGCGCTATGCCGAGGCTCTTGAGGAGATCGGGGGTCGCGGTATAGGGTTTCTTGCATCGGTCGCAGATCTTCCGCGCGAGGCGCTGTGCCAGAATACCGATCGCCGAGGACGCGATAAGAAAGGGCTCTATGCCCATGTCAATGAGCCGGGTAGCGGCGCCGGCCGCGTCATTGGTATGGAGCGTCGCGAAGACCAGATGACCGGTAAGCGCCGCATGGATCGCGATCTCAGCCGTCTCCCGGTCGCGGATCTCGCCCACCATGATGATATCAGGGTCCTGCCGCAGTATGGAACGAAGGCCGCTGGCGAACGTCACGCCTGCCTTGGGATTTACCTGCACCTGATTGACCCCCACGATCTGATACTCCACGGGGTCTTCAATGGTAACCAGATTGTTAGCCTTCCGGTCGATCGTATTGATGCTCGCGTAAAGCGTAGTGGTTTTGCCGCTTCCGGTCGGTCCCGTCACGAGGATTATGCCGTACGGTCTGGTGATGAGTTTGCGAAACCGTTCGAACATCTCCTGTGAAAAATTCAGCCCCTCGAGGGTAAGGATGATACGTGACCGGTCGAGGATACGCATCACCACGGTCTCTCCCTGAATGACCGGCAGGGTCGAGACACGAATGTCCACCGTGTTGTCTTGATCCATACGCAGAACGCTCCGCTCGCGAAACACGGCGGTTACGACCGGGCCGGTTTCGGTATGGGTAACCCGGGCCTGAAAGCGGCCGTCCTGGGGAATGCGTTTCTCCGCGATGTCCATATTGGCCATGATCTTGATGCGCGAGACGATCGGCGCATGCATTTCCCGCGGCAGGGACCGGACCTCGGCCAGCACTCCGTCGATCCGGTAGCGCACCTTGATGCTTTTCCCTTCCGGATCGATGTGGATGTCGCTGGCATGGTCCATGATTGCCTGGGCGATCAGCATGCTCACCAGCTTGACAACCGGCGCGTCCTCGGACGTAACTCCGGGCATCTCCGCGGCTTCCGTGAGAACGGCGCTCATCTCGCCGGCGAAATCCATGGTCGCAGCCTCAATGGTCTGCGCCATTCCATAATAGTTGGAAATGGCTTGTTGGATGTCGCTCCGTGTGGCCACAACCTGCCGGATCTCTCTGCCCGCCGCCTTCTGGATATCGTCCAGGCCGAAGATATTAAGCGGATCAGCCATTGCCACGACCAGCGCTTCTTTGTCCCTGTACAGCGGGATTGCCGTAATGCGTCTCGCCATGTCCGCGGGAATAAGCTTTACGCTGTCAGGGTCCACCAGTTGTTTTTCAATCTCCAAAAAAGGGATGTGAAGCTGCCGGGCGAGAAATGTCGCCAGGTTATGCTCATTGATGAATCCCAGGTCCACGAGGATCTCGCCGACCTTCCCTCCCCTTTTCTTCTGTTCATCAAGCGCCCGTTCGAGCTGCTCTTCCTTGATCAGCCCGCCGGCAACCAGCAACTCACCGATCCTCTTTTTCTTCGTGTTCACAACCGCCATGGCATGCTCCTTATCCAGTCCATCCGTATTAAGAACAAGGCTACCGCGCTCGCACGCTTGTGCAGATTATACCAAATATTATGTGCCATGGGAAAGAGAATAATTCGACAAACTGTCTTATCATGGAATTTTTTCAGAATTTCGGGTATACTATAAATTAAAGAAAACAACAGAAAAACCATTGTCTGAGATCGAAGGAGGTTCTGAATAGATGAACGACAAAGAGAAAAACACGCTGCTCATTGTCGATGATGACCCTTATGTGCTTGAATCTATTTCAACTTTGTTGAAAACGTTCGGCTATACCGTACATTCCTGCCAAAATGCGAACGATGCCATGAAGGTCATCAAGAAGAACGCCGTCGATGTGGTCTTGACCGACATCAAGATGCCGCAGGTCACCGGCATCCAGCTTCTCAAAAACATTCACGACTACAATCAACAGATCCCCGTGATCCTGATGACCGCCTTCGCGGAACTGGACGTTGCCGTCGAAGCGATCAAGCAGGGCGCTTTTGATTTCGTCACGAAGCCCTATAATCCTGATTATCTCCTGTACTCGGTGGAAAAAGCGGTCAAGTTCTCCAGCTTTATCCAGATGGAAAAGAATTACAAGATCATGCTCGAGGACACGGTGCGGATACGGACGCAGGAACTGGCGGATGCGCTGCTGATGGTCAAAAAAATGAGCGCCGAGGTCATCCAGCGTCTGACGTCCATTGCAGAATACCGCGACACGGACACCGGGTCCCACATCGCGAGGATCGGCCTCTACTCGAACAAGATCGCGGAAGCTTTGGGCATGTCTGCTTATTTTGTGGAGACCATAACCTTTGCGAGCCCGATGCACGACCTGGGGAAGATCGGCATTCCCGACAGCATCCTCCTGAAGCCCGCTGCTCTGACGCGGGACGAATTTGAAATCATGAAAAAGCACTCTGCCATCGGGGCAAAAATGCTCGCCGGCTCGACCTATCCGGGTATTCAGGTTGCGGCGTCTGTTGCGCTCACCCATCATGAACGATGGGACGGGACAGGATATCCGAACGGGCTTAAAGGAACGGATATTCCCATTGAAGGCAGAATAGTCATGCTGGTTGACCAATATGATGCCCTGCGCAGCAAGAGACCTTATAAAACCGCCTATGACCATGAGGCAACGTATACAATCATTACTCAGGGCGACGGGAGAACCATGCCGGAACACTTTGATCCTGCTGTATTGAAGGCCTTT
This sequence comes from Nitrospirota bacterium, assembly GCA_023229435.1. NCBI lineage: Bacteria > Pseudomonadati > Nitrospirota > Nitrospirota bacterium. The sequence goes on along the minus strand of JALNZF010000001.1, from coordinate 2,549 downwards.
CGTGAAGTCGCCCGGGTGTTTGATGAGATATTTAATATGCAACATGACTAATAATATCATGCAAAACAGGCCTCTTCAGCACGGTTATCCATTTCCCTCTTCTCCCCTCCACACTCCACACCCCTTGCAATTGTTCTGATTTTATATTATAGTTTCGCATGCACAATAAAAGAAAGACCGTCCAGGAATTGCGTCCACTCCTCGAAATTCTTCGCGCAGCGGGCAGGAAGATCGTTCTTACGAACGGTTGTTTTGATCTGATCCATACCGGCCACACGCGCTACCTCGCGAAAGCAAAATCCTTCGGCGACATTCTTATCGTGGCTGTGAACAGCGACGCCTCCGTGCGCGGGATCAAGGGTGAAAAGCGGCCGATCAACACCGAGGCGGAACGCATGGAAACGCTTGCCTCGCTCGAGGCAGTTGACTATGTCGTTCTGTTCAATGAACCCGATCCGCACCGGATCATTGGAGAACTTCAGCCGGATGTTCTGGTCAAGGGCGGCGACTGGCCAGTCGAGAAGATGATCGGCCGCGACATCGTGGAGGCCAGGGGTGGCAAGGTCATCAGTGTGGGGTATATCGAAGGGGCGTCAACAACGGGGATTATTGAGAAAATACTAAAAATGTACTCGAAGGAATAAAGTTAATTACTTTGTTGCAATACGAGGTCCCGGAGATGCACTATTCTGTCAACCAGTTCACGACTTGCAGTCCGGAGCTTCTGATAAAATGAGAGGTATTGTTGGTTACCAGTGTAGCCTGATTGGCTTTAACAATGGAGTCGATAAGAATATCGGTATCCAAGCAGTAGATCAATAGTTGACCTCGCCTCGTCCGAACGAGTCGCGTTCTTTGAATATCTCTCTGTAAATATCGATTTCTTTTCCCACCTTGTTTCGCCAGATTCCGGCCAGTTTAAGAAAGCCCGCCTTGTCAAATTGCTGAGTTTCTATAGTCGCTTTGACTCTTGCGCCTTTTTTCAGTAACAAGACTTTTACGGTCATTTCTGGAATGGAAAGATGACCATCGCTCAGCAGTTCAGCCGTAAACACCGCGCTTTTACTCATGCAAACCACCTCCTCTTACGTTGCTATTTGAAATAATATCGTAGACTCTGCTTTTTTACAAGGGAAAAGAGGGCCAGCCATTCAGTTCTTACCGGCGGTGCTCCGGCGCTGAAAAGTAAAAATGAATATGCTGCTATCCCAAACATGTGCTTTTTGGCAGACTGATATATCAAGACTTTAATAACGCCGTGCCTTCATATTGTCCTCAGCGAAGAGGGGCCAAAAAAATGCCCCAGGCTATATATAAACCTGCGGCAACAGATGTAATAAAGTCGGGTTTCGTTTGCACTCTACCCGACCTACGGGTTTGCTGTGGAATGAGGATAAGATTGCCTTAAATAAACCTGTTCCGACATTGAGATGACGCAAAAATAACTCTTCGTCATTTACGCATAGTCGCTCATATGTTGCCCTTTTCACGATCCATTGCCTGCTCAATCTGCTTTTTGAGTTTCGGCAGGGATTTCTTTGCTGTCTTCCAGGTTATACTCAAGTCTACACCAAAATATTCATGGATCACCAGATTCCTCATCGCCTTCATCTTCGACCATGGGATTTTTGAATATTTTTCCTGAATCGCCTCCGGGATGTTTGAAGAGGCCTCGCCGATGACCTCAAAATTCCTGATGACTGCATCAATCCGCATACTGTCGACGCGAAACTTATTGAAATCGACACCCGCAGTGTATGACTCGATCTTGCTGATCGAATCCAGGATGTCACGAAAGAACAGGCGGTAGTCACGCTCAGACATAAATGACCTGATCCAGAATTTTATTCTTTATAAGGGGCTTCAAGGCCTTCTTCGTCACCAAGTCAACATTTCGCTCGAACATGTTTTCCAGATATTCCTTTAAATCGATAAATTCAAAAAAGTCCACTGTCCTCTCGAATTCGACCAATACGTCTATATCGCTGCCTCTCTTAGCTGTTCCTCTGGCAATCGATCCAAATACCCCGATCTGCTTCACGCCGAATTTTTTTCTAATGTTCGCTTTGTTCTTTTTCAATAGGTCAATCTCGCTCATGATTACAACCTCTCTCCGCACTAAATATGTTGCCGAATGTACAAACCGAAAGAGTAAACAACAGACAGATCAGCTCTGCTCCCGTTATCCATACTTCGAACTCGTGAGTATCTCCCTATGAGATATATTAGTATAGGTTGAGGATGAAGTCAACGGCAGAGTGGAAATAGATTTGCATGCTTGTCGTCGGTTTTTCTTATTACCCAATGCAGCATTCATTCAAAGGAAACGAAGCTGACATGTTAATCCTCTGCAGAACATATGGAGTCATAACCATCAGGATCACATCCTGTATTTTGATTAATTTACTCAACTATCAAGATACAAGACGCGACCCTGATATGGTTGACAGTTGTCAAGGAAAAAACAGTTTCCCCGCCCCTCCGTACAAAAGGGATGATATCAGTTATTGCTCCAGGGCATAACCAGAGACGGGACCTATCGGCGACGA